>DFEW01000058.1:52681-58169 GCA_002369195.1 Christensenella sp. UBA3792 | reverse complement strand
CCATCGCGATGTCGCGATCCTTCGGTGCGATGTCGTTCACGAGCTTGTCGTCGATGTACAACTCGCCTGCGGTGATTTCCTCAAGCCCCGCGACCATGCGGAGCGTCGTGGATTTGCCGCAGCCCGACGGGCCGACGAACACGACGAATTCCTTGTCTTTGATTTCCAGATTGAAATCATCGACCGCCGTGACCTTGTTGTCGTAGACCTTCTTGATGTTCCTGAGTGACAGATTTGCCATACTGCTTTCGGCTTTAACGGTCCCGAACTTCATCAACGAACCGCCTCGCGCGCCGCGCAAACCGTCGGTCGCGCATTGCGACAGGTCTCCACACTGCCGCACCCCAAGCCAAGGGGAAGGTACCTCCTTTATTTCAGCCATCCCCCGTACATAGAGTGGAGTGCGCGGGTTCCGACCGATTGATTAGAGAACAGCCCGACTTCGGACGGATATAGTATATAGGATAACGTTTACTCTTGTCAAGTGGAACGCACGCAATCCGGCCGTTTTGCCGCTTTTTTGGGTTGCGGGAAGGAACGGATGTGGTATAATGACAAAAACGGATGCGGAGAATCGAATGAAACGGGTTATGATTTACGGAACGCTCGGTCCGAGCTGTGCGGATCGGGCGACGCTCGAACGGATGTTTTCCGAGGGACTTTGCGGCATGCGGCTGAACCTGTCGCATACGACGCTCGAAGATGCGGCGCCGCTGATCGAACGCTGCCGCGACGCGGCGAACGCCTGCGGCACGGACTGCACGCTGCTGATCGACCTGACGGGACCGGAACAGCGCATCGGCGCGCTGCCGTCTCCTTTGCGTCTGGAAGCGGGAACGGAAATCGAGCCGGACCGCATTCTCTTGCCTGATGCGGTTCGCGGCGCGCTGACCGACGGACGCGAGCTTCTTTTGGACGACGGAAAAATCCTGCTGAAAGTGCAAAACAACCGCCTGCAGGTGCTTCGCGGCGGAGTTTTGGAGAGTCGGAAGAGCGTTGCCGTTTGCGGCGTATCGCTCCCCTCTCCCGCCCTGACCGAGACGGATCGGCGACACATCCGCATGGCGAAGCGGTACGGTGTGACCGGCGTCATGCAGCCCTTTGTGCGAAACGCGCAGGACCTGAAGGAGGTGCGCGCCGCCCTTTTTGAGGCGGGCGCGGACGATCTGCGGCTGTTTGCGAAGGTCGAGAACCTTGACGGGCTGAACCGGCTCGACGAACTGATTCCGCATTGCGACGAGATCGTAATTGCGCGGGGCGATCTCGGCAACGCGATGCCGCTTTGGGAGCTGCCCGCAGCGCAGAAGCGGATCGCCGCGGCATGCCGCGCGGCAGGCAGAGACTTCACCGTCGTGACGCAGATGCTCGATTCGATGACGCACCGTCCCGTTCCGACGCGCGCGGAGGTGTCCGACGTATTCAACGCGGTGCTGGACGGCGCGGCGTCCGTGATGGTGACCGGCGAAACCGCAACCGGCGACTATCCGGTCGAGGTGATTCGATACCTCGTAAACACCGTGCGCGAGGCGCTGGAGTTTCAAGCTTAAACAAAATACGAAAAAACGCCCAAATGGGCGTTTTTTTCAAAAATCAAAGTATACAGAAGCGTTCTCAAACGCGATGCCCCGAACGATGCGCGACAGCGCATCTTTGTCGTTCGGGTACTCGCCCGCTTCCACCCATGCGCCGAGCAGGTCGCATAGAATGCGGCGGAAATACTCATGCCGCGTATAGCTCAAAAAGCTTCTCGAATCGGTCAGCATACCGACGAACGTCGCAAGATGCCCGCCCGCCGCAAGATCGCTCAGCTGTTTTTGCATGCCCGTCTTGTGGTCGTTGAACCACCATGCGCTGCCGAGCTGCAGCTTGCCGCGCGGCTCGCTCTGGAACGCGCCCATCACCGAGACGAGCGCGGTGTTGTCGTTGGGATTGAGCGAATACAGGATCGTCTTCGGCAGCTCATTCGTTTCGTCGAGCAGGTTCAGAAAGCCCGCGAGCGACGCCATCGAAACGCCGTCTCCGATCGAGTCGATCCCCGCGTCTGCGCCGAGCGCGCGATACACGCGCTTTGCGTTATCGCGCAGGACGCCGAAGTGCAGCTGCATGACCCAGCCGAGGCGGTGATACAGCCGACCGAGAAACGACAGCAGCGCCGTTTGAAACGCGGCGATCTCGCTGCTCGAAAGCGGCTGTCCGTCCGTTTTCTTTCGGAAGATCGCTTCGATCTCATCCGCACCCGCATGGGTGCAGGGCACCGCGGCAAGCCCGTGGTCGGACACACGGCAGCCGAGCGCGTCAAAGACCAGCGCGCGCACTTCGAGCGTCTCCGTCAGCGCACGGAACGAATCGATCGGGCGTTTTGCGCGCGTCGAAAGCGTCTTGAGGTATGCGTTCCAGTCCGGTTTTTCGATCGCAAGCGCCTTATCGGGGCGAAAGCCCGGCAGCACCTTGCACGCAAAGCCGCTGTCGCGGATCGCCCGATGCCATTCGAGCGAATCGGCAGGATCGTCGGTCGTGCATACGACCTTCACGTTCGAGCGCAGAATGAGATTCCGTGCGGAAAACGACGGTTTTTGAAGCTGTTCGTTGCAATGATTCCATACCGTTTCCGCCGTCTCGCCGTTCAGCACGCCGTCGTAACCGAAATAGCGCTGCAGCTCGAGGTGGCTCCAATGATACAGCGGATTGCCGATCGCAAGCGACAGCGTTTCCGCCCACTTCTGAAACTTCTCGCGGTCGGTCGCGTCACCGGTGATGTACCGTTCCGCAACGCCGAAGCTGCGCATCAGCCGCCACTTATAGTGATCGCCGCCAAGCCACAGTTCCGTGATGTTCGAAAAGTGCCTGTCCTCCGCGATCTCCTTCGGGGACAGATGGCAATGGTAGTCGATGATCGGCATCGGCTCGGCGATCTCGTGAAAAAGCCGCTTTGCCGTTTCCGTATACAGTAAAAAGTCTCGGTCCATAAACGGTTTCATGCCTGAAATCTCTCCCTGTCGATCCACAGTCCCAGCGCGGGATTGGGGATGAAATATACCGGTTCGCCGTCGACGGTGTTATAGCCGTACTTGAGCGTATCTGGGTTATAGCGCTTGATCATATCATCGTAACCCGCGGCTTCGAAGCCGACGCCTTCGATCTCGCTCTTTGCAATCTTTTTGACTGCATAGGTGATCGAAAACCGTCCGTCCGACGAGCCGTGTATGAGGTGCGCCGCCGCACCCATGTTCGCGCGAAGGTCCGCGTTTTCCGGACGCTCGAACGCCGCAAGAGTGTTGAGCCGTCCTCTGTACCCGTACTTGCGGATCAGCCGGTCGCATTCCGCATCCTCGCCGAACTTCTCCACGCCGGGCGCAAGAATGATGAGCCGCCCGCCGTCCGCCATCGCCATGCGCGTGCGGTAGATCGCCTTGTTGCCGAGCCATGTGCTTTTGAACTCGTTCGGATCGAGGTAGACCACGCAGGTTTTCAGACCGTGCGGAACAAAATCGATGTTCTTTTGCTGCGCAAGCTTCACGGCTTCGGTCAGGCATTCGCGTCCCTCGCCGATGAAAAGACCGTGCATCCGCACCTTTCCCTGCGGCGCGGTCGTAACCGTCAGCACCCAGAGGATCGGACGATCCTTCAAAAAATGTTCCGCCGCATAGTCGAACAGCTTGCGCACCGGCGTATGGTCGCGTCCCATCATACGCTCCATGCCATAGAACGCGCCGAGCATGTGGCTTTGGTTGATCATCCCGCTGCCGCCCGCGCCGACGAAAAGGTTCTTCGCGTGGTTCGACATGCCGATGACCTCGTGCGGGACGACCTGTCCCGGGCTGATGATGAGATCATAGCGCTCGTCCATGATGCGGCGGTTGACCTCGACCGCGACCGGAGTCCGCCAAAGTCCCTCGCTGATCTCGGCGATGTATGAAGCCGGTACTTCGCCGATCTTTACCACATCGTGCCGCCAGTCGTGCACAAGAAAGCGGTCATGCGGGATGTCGCCGAACATGGCAGAAAGCTCGCCGTCGGTCATCGGCGCATGTGTGCCGAGCGTCGGCAGGATATCGACCTCAACGCCGCGCTCTTTGAGCGCGTGGTAATACACGTTTGTGATGAATCCCGCGCCGGAATGGAAGCGCGTAAAATCGGGCGGCAGGATCAGAACGCGCTTCAACGTGCGCCCGTCAAGGGACGCGATCAGCGCGTCGCGAATCTCCCGCTCGCTAAGTCCGTTTCCGGTTTGATCGATGCGATAGCGTTCCATATCAGACTCCGCAGTACGCGTGGAAGCCGCCGTCGACCGGCAGCACGACGCCGCTGATGAAGCCGGACGCGTTTTCGTCGCACAGGAACAGCAGCGCGCCGATCAGCTCGTCGACGTTGCCGAACCGTCCCATCGGCGTCGCGGCAAGGATCTTTTTCGTGCGCTCCGTCGGACTGCCGTCGGGATTGAACAGCAGCGAATGGTTCTGCTTGCCCGCAAAGAAGCCGGGCGCGATCGCGTTGCAGCGGATGTGCGACTTTGCAAAGTGCACCGCAAGCCATTCGGTGAAATTAGATACGCCGGACTTCGCCGCGCTGTACGCCGGGATCTTGGTGAGCGGCGTGAAGGCGTTCATCGAACTGATGTTCAGAATGCAGCCCGTTTCGCGCTCGACCATGTCCTTGACGAACGCCTGCGTGGGCAGAACGACGCCGAGGATGTTCAGCGAGAACACCTTCGAAAACGCCTCGCCTTTCAGATCGAAAAAGCTCTTCTTTTCGGGATCGAGCAGCGTTTCCATCGAGAAGAATTCATCGTCCGCGGTCGCAGAAGCATCGTTGCCGCCCGCGCCGTTGATCAGAATATCGCAGGGACCGTAAACGGAACGCACGCGCCGATGCGCCGTCTCAACGCTTTCGGCGTCCGTGACGTCCACCTGCACGGCAAGCGCTTCATAGCCGTCCGCCTTAATGCTGTCCGCAAGCGCTTCCGCCCTGGACAGCGTGCGGTTTAAGATCGCGACCTTCGCGCCGCATGCCGCAAGCGCTCTGCAAAACTCCGAGCAGAGTACGCCTGCGCCGCCGGTGACGACGGCAACCTTGCCGGAAAAGTCCGGCTTCATCGGAAGATCCATGTCTGCCTCCTCATGCGTTATAAGTCGAAGCGCTCGTCGAGCCGCCGTGACCGGTCCAGTTCGTGTGGAAAAACGTGCCGCGCGGCGCGTCGATGCGCTCATATGTGTGCGCGCCGAAGTAGTCGCGCTGCGCCTGCAGAAGGTTTGCGGGAAGGTTCTCGGTCGTATAACCGTCGAACCACGAGAGCGCGGACGAGAACGCGGGCATCGGAATGCCGACCTTGATCGCATACGCCACGACCTCGCGCCAGGCGGGGATCAGCGTCTTCATGACCGACGCAAAGTAGTCGTCCATCAGCAGGTTTTCGAGCGCCGGATTCTTATCGAACGCGTCCTTGATTCTGCCGAGGAACACCGAGCGGATGATGCAGCCGCCGCGCCAC
>DFEW01000058.1:42767-52620 GCA_002369195.1 Christensenella sp. UBA3792 | reverse complement strand
GCCACATCAGCGCGATGCCGCCGTAATTGAGGTTCCATCCGTACGTCTTTGCCGCTGCGCGCATCAGCGTGTAGCCCTGCGCATAAGAGACGATCTTGCTCGCGTACAGCGCCTTGCGGATCGCTTCGATAAAGGCCGCTTTGTCGCCTTCAAACGCTGGGATCTCGCGCGAATACAGCGCGGACGCCTTGACGCGCTCGTCCTTTTGCGCGGACAGGCAGCGGGCAAAGACCGCTTCGGAAATCAGCGTCAGCGGAACCGCCTCGTCGAGCGCCGCGATGCCGGTCCACTTGCCGGTTCCCTTCTGCCCCGCCTTGTCGAGAATATGCTCGACCGTCGTTTCGCCGTGTTCGTCGCGATAGCCGAAGATGTCGCGCGTGATCTCGATCAGATAGCTGTCAAGCTCCGTCTCGTTCCATGCCGCGAACACGTCGTGCAGCTCGTCGGAGGTCAGTCCGAGACCGTCCTTCAAAAGCTGATACGCCTCGCAGATGAGCTGCATATCGCCGTACTCGATGCCGTTATGCACCATCTTTACAAAATGACCCGCGCCGTTTTCGCCGACCCAGTCGCAGCACGGCGAGCCGTCCTCGACCTTCGCGCAGATGCTTTGGAAGATTGGCTTGACCTGCGCCCATGCCGCAGGCGAACCGCCGGGCATCATCGAAGGACCTTTGAGCGCGCCTTCCTCGCCGCCGGATACGCCGCAGCCGACGTACAGCAGTCCCTTGCTTTCGACATATGCTGTTCTGCGGATCGTGTCCGGAAAATGGCTGTTGCCGCCGTCAATGATGATGTCGCCGGGTTCCAGAATGGTCAGCAGCTTTTCGATGAAATCATCGACCGCCTGCCCCGCCTTGACCATCAAAAACACCTTGCGCGGCACGGCAAGCGCGGCTTTCAGTTCCTCAAGCGAATGGCAGCCGACGATGTTCTTTCCCTTTGCGCGGCCTTCGGTGAAGCGGTCGACCTTCTCGACCGTGCGGTTGTAGACCGCGACCGTAAAGCCCTTGGATTCCATGTTCATCACGAGATTCTCGCCCATGACGGCGAGACCGATCAATCCGATATCCGCTTTCTGCATGTTTCAAATCCTCCCTTTATCGCTGCACGCGGGCGTTGCCCGCATAGATGTCCCATACCTGCTTTTCGTCCGCCGGCTCGGCGTAGTCGTTCTTCGAGGACGCCGCCAAAGCGCCGCTTGCCCAGCCGAACTGCAGCCATTTTTGCGGTTCCCATCCCGAAAGGACGCCGTAGAGCAGCCCGCCGGAGAAGCCGTCGCCGCCGCCGATGCGGTCCATGACCGGGATCGGACGCAGCTGTTCGACGAACCATTCACCGTCCGCGCACAGGATCGCGCCCCAAAGATGCTCGTTGGCGGACAGCACCTGCCGCAGCGTCGTCGCGCAGACGCGTACGTTCGGGTACGTGCGGCGCACCGTTTCGATCATCGCTTTGAAGCTGTCGATCTTGTCCGAAAGATCCTTTCCGCCCGCTTCCGGTCCCTTAAGACCGAGGCAGAGCTGAAAATCCTCCTCGTTTCCGATCAGAATGTCCGCCTCTTTCGCAATCTCCGCGAATGCCTCGGAAAGCTCCGCTTCGCGTCCCTTCCAGAAGCTTGCGCGGTAGTTCAGATCGAAGCTGATGAGTGTTCCGTGCGCCTTCGCCGCCCTCGCGACCGCAAGACAGCATTGCGTCGTTTTGGGGCTCATGGCGGCGATCAGACCGGACAGATGCAGAATGCCGACCTTCTCACGCGAAAAGATCCGTTCGAGGTCGAAATCGTCCTCGGTGATCGTCCGTCCGACCTCACCGGCGCGGTCGTTCCAGACCCGCGGTGCGCGCAGGCCGAAGCCCATGTCCGCGACGTTGAACTGGTGACGTACACCCCACGGTCCGTCCGGTGCAATCTCTTTGCCCTCATATCGGAGGTTTCTTGCGCGAAGCTGCGCTTTGATGAATGCCGCGATCGGGCTGCCCTCGACAAAGCGGGTCAAGACAAGACATTCCTTGCCCAGCGACGCGGCGACGTTCAGCACATTGCTTTCCGCACTCGTCGCCTGCAGATAGAATAGGTTGCTGTCGTGCACCGGCATGCGGTCGAGCGGCGAAATGCGCACGCCCATGCTCGTGACGGTGGCAAGCGCATAGCGCGCATGTTCGTTCGGATGGATGTTCATAAACGGTCTCCTTTTCGTTCTTGTCACCAGTATAGCGTCATTTGAATTGCAATGGAATTGCATTCTTTGTTTATTTATATTGTAAATCTGCGCAAAACCTGTTACAATGGCTTGGGAGGAGCATATGAAGCGCTTGTTTTCGTACCGCGACGCGGATCTATACTGTCATCATACGCTGGATGCGAAGCCGGATCCGGAGTCGTTTTCCGTGCATGCGCATGAAATGCCAGAGGTTTACTGCTTTCTGTCGGGCAGGGGGCGCTACCTTGTCGAGGGCACACAGTATCCGCTTGCAAGCGGGGATATTCTGCTGATGCGGCCTGCGGAAACGCACAAGCTGCTGATCGAGCCGGATGAACCGTACCGGCGCATCGCCGTGCATTTTTCGCCGCAGATCCTGCGCGAGATCGACCCGAACGGACGGCTGCTGCAGCCGTTTTTCGCGCGTCCCTTGGGACTGCACAATCACTATCCCGCCGCGCGGTTCAAGACGCTTTCAGACGTCTTTTCGGACTTCTCTCCCCCGCAGGGACTGGAGCGCTTCGAAATCACCGCGCGATTGCTGTGTCTTTTGACCGCGCTTGCCGCCGTGTACCCGAAGGTCTGCGGCGACGCACCGGCGCAGGACGGACCGGAAGCGCAACTGGTCGGGTACGTCAACGCGCATTTGTTCGAAGAGCTTTCGCTCACCGCGCTGAGCCGGCGTTTTGCGAGAAGCGTTTCGCAGACCGGACGGCTGTTTCGCGAAGCGACCGGAACCTCGCTGTGGGAATATGTGCTGATGAAGCGGCTGCTTGCCGCCCGCGCCATGCTGCAGCGCGGAGAGAGCGCGCAAAAGAGCGCGTATGCCTGCGGCTTTTCGGATTATTCGGCGTTCTACCGCGCCTATCAAAAGCGGTTCGGTCACGCGCCGAGCGCCGACCGTCCGCGCGCCGAACAGCCGTAGCGATTGCATCGGTCGCGCTTGCGTGCTATACTGAATGAGAGAAATGGGATCGGAGGAAGCTATGGAACAATCGAACCGGTACATCGCCCGTACAAGCGGGTTGAAGTTCAAGGACTATCTGGGCTACGGCATGATCGACGCCGCGGGCTGTCTCATATTCAGTCTCGTTACGACCCTGCTGCAAAAGTATTACACCGATATCTTGCACTTAAGTCCGCTGTTTATCATGCTGATGTTCATCGGTGCGCGCATCTGGGACGCGATCAACGACCCGATCATGGGACGCATCGCGGACACCGCGCAGCCCACCCGTGCCGGACGCTACCGTCCGTGGGTGCTGTATGCCGCCCTGCCGCTTGCGGTGTGCGGCGTGCTGATGTTCGTCAAGCTTCCGAACATGGGCGAACCGGAGCACATGCTCTTTTCCTGCATCTACGCGACCGTGACCTACGTGCTGTTCGGCATGGCGTACACGATGCTGCAGATCCCGTACGGCTCGCTGGCATCCGTCGTGACGACCGACGATAAGGAGCGCAGCAAGCTGTCCGTGTTCCGCTCAATCGGCGCGGCGCTCGGCTCGATCCCGGTGCTTTTGATCGCAAGCTTCGCGTATGCAAAGCGTGTCGATGCGTCCGGCAGCGTCGTGCTCGGCGAGAACGGCAAGGCGATCACCGATATGCAGTACCGTCCCGTCATCACCGGCGTCATCATCATGGCGGTCGTGTCGGCGGCGCTTCTGATCCTCGCCTATACGATGAACCGCGAGCGCGTCAAAACGAAGCCGCAGCCCAAGGAAAAGGGCGCGACGAAAAAGGCGATCGGACTGCTGTTCAAAAACCGCGCGTTCGTTGCGATCAGTCTCGTTTCGATGCTGCTGCTCTCCGGACAGATGTTCACGCAAAGCTTCTATACCTACCTCTTTGACGACTACTTCCACGCGAACTGGATGAACCTTGCGACGCAGGCATGCACCTATTCGCCGATGCTGATCTTCATGTTCTTCCTGCCCGGTCTGGCAAGAAAGATCGGCAAAAAGGAGATCACGGCCGTAGGGCTGACGGTTGCCGCGCTCTCGAACCTCGTCCTGTTCTTCTTAAAGGGCATGGAGCCGGGCAAGCTCATCTGGATCTTCCTTGCGATGAACTTCCTGAGCGGGTGCGGACTGACGACGCTGGTCATGCAGCTGTGGGCGATGGTGACCGACTCGACCGACGACATCGAGGTCAAGACCGGCTCGCGCGATGCCGGCACCGCGTATTCGGTGTTCAACTTCTTCCGCAAGCTCGGGCAGGTGCTGTCCGCCGTCTGCGTCAACGGGGCGCTGCTCGGTATGCATTACCGCTATGAAAAGGGCGCGGTGCAGACGCCGCAGAACCTGAAGATCATGTACGATCTTGCGACGCTGATCCCCGCCGTGCTGTTCGGCATCATGGCGATCCTGCTGTTCGTTGCGTATCCGCTCTCGAAGCGCCGCGTCGCCGCGCTGCAGGAGCAAAAGGAACGCGCGCTCAAAGAGTCCTACGAGCAAAAGCAGATCGAGATCTGAAAAACGCAAAAATACCCGACCGGTTTTCCGATCGGGTATTCTTTTCGTTCATGCTCTTTGAAACCATACCGGCAAATCGTCGATTGCGCACTGCACGGTCAGCGTTTCGCCGCAGCCGTGCGTCTCCCCCGTCCCGCGAAGCTTCCATGCGCCTTCCGGCAGGGCGACGGTCACCTGCGTCGCGCCTTCGTCGAACACCGGACAGACGAACAGGTCGTCCCCGCAAAGGAAGCAGTCGCTCTGCGGATCGAAGGACGGATCGAACAGGAACACCGGCGCGATCAGCGGAAGGTTTCGCGCTCTGCGCCGTTCGCTCTGCGCATACAGGTACGGAACGAGCGATTCGCGAAGGGCGAACAGCTTTTTGACCGTTTCCATGCGATCGGGATACAGCCACGGCATCGTGCTCGGCTCGCCCGGCTTCCAGGAATGCAGCGTAAAGCGCGGCAGGAATACCCCGTACTGCAGCCACCGGAGGAACAGTTCCTCCGAGGGTTTCGGACCGGCAAAGCCGCCGACATCCGGCCCGAAGAAATGGAACCCCGACAGCGCCATCGTCATGTTCTGCCAATGATCGGCGCGCAGTTCCGGAAAGCTCGTATAGTTGTCGCCCGTCCACGTGGACGCGACGCGCTGCGTTCCGGCGATCGCGCATCGCGAAACGTTGAACGGCGTCTCGACGCCCGCTTCGACGCACGCCTCGCGGCTTGCCCGCGCCATCAGATAGGAGAACAGCGGACGGATGCGCACCGCTTGGACCGGATGTCCGAAGCCGTCGGCGAGGATCGATTCGTCCGTCACGTCGTATTCGTTGTTGTCGTTCCAGATATGCGGATAGCCCTTTTCAACCAGCTGCTTCTTCACGCAGTCCTTCCAGAACGCGTACGCGCCGGGATTTGTGAAATCGAGATAGCTCGCCATGCCGCCCCAGAATGGGAACTGCGCAGGGCTGCCGTCGGCATCGTGCAAAAACCAGCCGTTCGCCGCGATCATGCCGTACAGCGGATGCTCGGTCAAAAACGCCGGCTTCACGTTCGCGATCAGCTGCACGCCGTGCGCCCGAAAATGCGCCGCAAGCGCCTCTGGCGAGGGAATCTTCTCTGTGTTCCAGTGAAACACGCACCGGCGCTCGCCGATCTGCGTGTAGCCGCTCGACATCCAAAATCCGCCCGCACGGATGCCGCTGCGCTCGCATTGGGTCAAAAAGCCGCGCAGCTGTGCGTCCGCATCCGGCGCATCGGTGTATTCCATCGTGCTGCCGGTGTACGAAAACGCCCATTGCGGCACCGGTGCGATCGGTCCGCACAGCGCGTTGAAGCGCTGCACGATCTCGACCGTATAGCCGAGGATCAGGTAGAACACCATATTCTCCTCATCGAACCGAACCGACTGAAACGGCTCGAAGTAGTTGTCGTGCTCGACGCCGAAGTCGACGGTGCCGTTCGAATACGTATCGTAAAACAGCCCGTAGCTGCCCGCGCTGTGCGAGCAGAGATAGAACGGAATCTGCTTATAGAGCGGATCGCTGTACGCGGCGGAATAGCCCATCGAGTCGGTCGCCGCCAGCGCAAAGCGCATGTTCGCCTTGTCGACCGGTCCGCACTTGTCGCCGAGTCCGAAAATGCGCTGACCCTCGAACCGATCGCTGTAATGCACGCTGCCGCGTCCGAGCTCGCCCGCGAAGTTATACGCAAGCCCGCTGCGATCGCGGTACAGAACGCCCGCGTCGGTCTCGGCGCAGATGCGGAAGTTTTTCTTTTCGACCGAAAACCGCACGCCGTCCAGCGCAAAGCGGACTGTCGTTTCGTCCTCATCCACCTGCGGCGCCGCCGGTTCAAGCCCGTCCGCGGACAGTTTGTCGCGTCCCTCCGTCGGCGGCTCTCCGTTCGGGCATACGCTGTAGGTCGGAAGCAGCGGAACGTTCGGCGCAAGGATTGCGACGCGCAAGATATGCGAGAAGAAATCGAGCCGCGCCGTGACGCCGTCCGCCTCGTATACGCGAAGGGACGGTTCGGCGCGTTTCAGCGAGAATCGATGGTCGAACTTCATGCCTTCGGATCCCCCTTGGTCAGCATGTTCTTCAGCAGCGTGCCGTAGTGCGCATGCCCCATCTTCGTCCCCTTCTGCGAAATGTGCAGCACATGCGCCGACGGTCCGCGTCCCACGCGCTTCCATGCGGGAAGCCCCGTGCCGTTGGGATCGCCGCAGCGGGCAAAGTCGGACAAATACTTCTGCAGCTGCTCCGACGCCTCGTAATCGCGCTTCGCGTACGGTCTCCAGCTGCCTTCGAGCGTGCCGAACACATAGCGCAGATCGCACGAATGGAACGCGCGGTTGTCGTCGCCCGGCGCGTTCAGATCGAAGTAGTACACGAACGCGTCGTTCCGCTTTGCGAAGCGGTTGCCGATCCACGCCATGACGGGCGCGAACATGTCGTTGTTCGTGTAGCCGATCAGGTAATCGATCGGCAGCGGGTTTGCGATCAGCCGATCCACGCGGTCGGGCAGCAGCACGCCGTCGATCACCGGCATGGTGTAGTAGATCGCATCCTTGCGGATCGCCTTCATCCGCTCGACGGTTTCAAACAGCAAATCAAGCGGCGCGGTTTTCAGTTCGTCAAAGTTCTTGACGCCCGCGGTTTCCATAAACTGCAGCCAGTAGGCGCGCGCGAGTTCGGCGGGCTTTGGCAGGGAGAACTTCGGAAACTGTCCTGCGCCTGACAGCATGATCGCACGGTGGAACAGCCCCGCGTTTTCGGGATTGAGGCACAGGTACTGGATCGAGATCGCGCCTGCGCTCTGCCCCATCAGCGTGATATTGTCCGCATCCCCGCCGAACGCGGCGATGTTTGCCTTAACCCAGCGGATCGCGCAAAGCTGATCGTCGAGCCCGAAATTGCCCTCGCGCCCGTACCGGTTTTTGAGCTCCTCGTGCGCAAGGTAGCCGAGAATGCCGACGCGATAGTTGGCAAAGACGGTGATGATCCCGCGCTGCGCGAGCGCCGTGCCGTCGAACGGGCTTTCCCAATTGATGCCCGAATCGAATCCTCCGCCGTAAAAGAAGACGATGACCGGCGCCTTGCTCGCTCCTTTGGGCGCATAGATGTTCAGGTTCAGGCAGTCCTCATCGTAGGTAAACTGCTGTCCCTCGCGAAATTCTCGGTGATAAAAGAGGCGCGTCGGATGCTCGAAGTGCTCGTGCACCGCGCGATTCTGCGGGCAGGCGGGTCCGGGCTTCGTCGCGTCGAGCACGCCCTCCCACGCCGTGACCGGCTTTGCGTACGCAAATCGCGCCGCATGCGCAAACGGCACGCCCAAAAACATGCTGCATTGCGCGTTCTCGATCCCGCGCAGCGCACCGCACGGCGTTTGCAGCATCAGTTCCTGTTTTGTTTCGGTCTCCATCTTGGTTCGCTCCCGTGAATTGATCGGAAAAAGTATAGCATATATCGCACGCGGATTCCAGTTTCTTTTGCGATTCTCCTTGCTTTTGGCGCGCAACTGTCCTATCATAGGCGCATAGGGCAAAAAGAGGGGCTTATGACAAGAACGGACTTGCGGGAAAATCGCACAGCAGGTGCAATTCTGATCAACATGCTGATCGCGGCGGTCAGCTTGTTCGTCAACGGATTCGGGCTGTATCTGACGATCCGCGCCAACATCGGCGCAGCGCCGTGGGACGTGCTGAACCTCGGCATTTCCAAGACGTTCGGCATCCTGTACGGAACCGCGTCGATCGCCGTGTCCGTCTCGATCCTTCTGATCGACATTCTCCTGAAGGAACCGATCGGCATTGCGATGTTCATCGACGCGATCGTCGTCGGCAAGTCGGTCGACTTCTTCAATTGGATCGATCCGATCCCACCCTGCTCCTCGCTGCTGACCGGCATTCCCCTGCTGATCGCGGGACTGTTCGTGCTCGCATATACGCAGTACACCTATATGATCGCGTCGCTCGGCTGCGGTCCGCGCGATACGCTGATGGTCGGTCTCGCAAAGCGCGTCAGGCGCATCCCGATCGGCGTCGTCAGCATCGCGATCCTCGGCACCGCCACGCTCGTCGGCTGGCTGCTCGGCGGTCCGGTCGGCATCGGAACGATTCTCTGCGCATTCGGCGCAGGTCCGATCATGCAGCTGGCGTTCCGCACCGTGCGCTTCGACGCGACCGCCATCCGGCATCAGCGCCTGCGCGACTCGTTCCGCGTGATCTTTCATCGCAACTGAAAAAACGCCCGCTTACGAGTGGGCGTTTTCGTAATATGCCTTGATCTCTTTCGGCAAGCCGTCCGGTATCATGGCGGCGAGCCGATCCTCGCTGCCGTCCGCAATCGCCGTTTCGTAATACCAGCATTTGAACCGAAGCATATCGAGCGTCTTTTCGAGCGCGCGCATTTCCTCCTCCACCGCGGCTTTTCGCGTTTCGAACAGCGCTTTTCGCTGCGGATAGGTCTTTGCGCCTTCCGTACACCATGCCATAAACCGCTTGATATCCTTAATCTCCATGCCCGACGCCTTCAGACATTCGATCACGCGCAGCGCTTCGAGCTCCCGCGCACCGAAGCGGCGGATGCCGGACTGCCGTTCCATGTCCGGAAACAGCCCTTCCCGGTCGTAGTAGCGCAGGGTGGAAATCGGTATGCCGAACTGCTCGGAAACCTGTCCGATCGTCATCATAAAAATCTCCTTCTTTTTTCAAAGAAATGCTTGACATAAAGTCAGGTTTAGGTTGTATCATAAGGATTGTAACACAGGTTTTACACAAATGCAACGCCGAACAGGAGGATTTTTCGATGCAAAAGGAACAGCTGCAGCTGACACGGGACTGGGATAAGACATTTCAAAAGAGCGAAGCGGTCGACCA
Source organism: Christensenella sp. UBA3792 (assembly GCA_002369195.1). Lineage (GTDB taxonomy): Bacteria > Bacillota > Clostridia > Christensenellales > CAG-138 > UBA3792. The sequence goes on along the minus strand of DFEW01000058.1, from coordinate 43,088 downwards.
TTGCAAGGTCACGTTTTTGAACCGATACGGCATCACGCTCGCGGCAGATCTGTACGCGCCGAAGGGTGCGAAAGGAACGCTGCCCGCGATCGCGGTGTGCGGACCGTTCGGCGCGGTCAAGGAACAGTGCTCCGGTCTGTATGCACAGACGATGGCGGAGCGCGGTTTTTTGACGCTCGCGTTCGACCCGTCGTTCACCGGTGAAAGCGGCGGAAACGTGCGCTATATGGCGTCGCCGGACATCAACACCGAGGATTTTATGGCGGCGGTCGATTTTCTGTCGCTGCATGAATCGGTCGATCCGGAGCGCATCGGCATCAT
>DFEW01000058.1:0-42683 GCA_002369195.1 Christensenella sp. UBA3792 | reverse complement strand
TGCGGCTGGGGCGGCATGGCGCTCAATGCGGCGGCACTCGATACGCGCATCAAGGCAACGGTCGCTTCGACGATGTACGACATGACCCGCGTCAACGCAAAGGGCTATTTCGATTCCGAGGACAGCGAAGAAGCGCGCTATCAAAAGCGCGCTGCGATGTGCGCACAGCGTTTGAAGGACCTCCGCTCCGGCGCGTATACGCTCGGCGGCGGCGTGGTCGATCCGCTTCCCGATGATGCGCCGTTCTTTGTCAAGGACTACTACGATTACTACAAGACGCCGCGCGGCTATCATCCGCGTTCGTTGAACTCGAACGGCGGCTGGAACATCATCGGCTGTGAGTCGTTCCTCAATCAGCCGATCCTGCAGTATTCAAACGAGATCCGTTCTGCGGTGCTCGTCGTGCACGGCGATGCGGCGCACTCCTGCTATTTCGGCAAGGATGCGTACGCGAACATGATTAAAGACAGCAAGTATGCGGACAACAAGGAGCTGCTGCTGATCCCCGGCGCAACGCATACCGATCTGTACGACGGCGGCGGCAAGAACGCCATCCCGTTCGACCGGATCGAATCGTTCCTGCGCACGCACCTGTACGCATAAGCACCGATGAACACGCGAATGATCCGAGCGCTTTTGCTCGCGCTGATCCTGGCGGTCCCGCTCGCCTGCGCAAAATCTGCACAGCCGTCCGTGCCGACCGCGACTGAACAACCCGCGCCGACGCAGCCCGCAGAGCAAAGCGCGGCGCCGACCGCGACCGCAGCGGAAGCGGTCACGGAAGAACCGCAAACACCGCAACCGACGGAGGAACCGACTATGAAAGAAGTATTGCAGCTGTATATCGACGGCACGCCCGTGACCGTCGCATGGGAGGACAACGCATCGGTCGATGCGCTGAAAGAACTTGCCGCATCCGCGCCGCTTGTGATCCGGATGTCCATGTACGGCGGGTTTGAGCAGGTCGGACCGATCGGCTCGCGCCTGCCGCGCGACGACGTCGATACGCGCACGCAGGCCGGCGACATCGTGCTCTATTCGGGCAATCAGATCGTCGTCTTCTACGGCACCAATTCGTGGGCGTATACGCGTCTCGGTCACATCACGGACCGCGACGCCGCCGGCATGGCGGAACTGCTTTCGCACGGCGATGTGACGCTGACGCTTCAAATCGAACAGCAATAAAACCGCATCAAAAAAAAGCCCGCCGGACAGCGGGCTTTTTTGCGGTTCAGATGTCGTTTTGAATGTCGATGTTCTCGCCTTTGAGGCCGATGTAAGCGCCTTTTTTCGCTTCACCCGCGTCCGGATGCGCCAGCAGCCACTTGTTTCTCGCCCACAGGAGCCGGTCCTCCGCGCCGATCCGTTCGATCGCCGGCTTTTCGGTGTTCGTGCCCTTCGGCAGCGCGACCGCCATGCGAAAGCCCTTTTCCCTGTTTGCGTGGCACGGCGCGTAGTGCAGGGTCGTTGCGTAGATTTCCACGACGACGCCCTTGGGTACGCGGAACGCCTTGACCTTCGACGTATCAAGCACGCCGTTTTCGATCTGCTCCATCCGCGCGAGCAGCAGGATGAGATCGTCCTCGGCGATGTTCAGCTCGCTGTCGCGGTGGTATTCGAGGCAGTTGAGCTTCGTATTGTGTCCCCAGCACATGCCGAGTTCGATCGGCATGCCGCCGTATGCGTTGTCGCGAAGCTGCGTGAAGATTGCGCACGCCTCCAGCGAATCGATGCCCGCCTCGTATGCCGTGCCTTCCGCGGGCAGCGGGATGCGGCGCATCGCGTCGAGCAGCTCGGTCGTGTCGTAGCCGTCGAGAATCTTTCCGTACGGGATGAATGCGGGATCGGTGATCGGGATGATGTTCATGCTTTGCACTCCTTATAAAAATCTTTCAATGCTGGGTAAATGCTGCGGAATCTCCGATACTGCGCTTCGTACTTTGCGGCAAGCGCCGGATCGGGCAGAACGGTTTCGGACACCTCGATCAGCGCGTCGGCGCACGCCTGCACGTTCGGGTACCGTCCGGTGCCGACCATGGCAAGCATCGCCGCGCCGTAGCCGGGACCCTGCACGGTCTTGGGAAGATCGAGCGGGATGTTCAGCACATTCGCGAAGATCGTGCGCCATACGGGGCTTTTCGCGCCGCCGCCGCAGAGCATGGAGCGTTCGACCGGCACGCCGATCGCCCGCGCGACCTCGAGACAGTCGCGGATCGCGAACGCCACGCCCTCCAGCACCGCCTGCACGAGATCGATGCGCTCGGTGTCCATCGAAAGTCCGACGAACGCGCCGCGCGCATCCACATCGTTGATCGGACTGCGCTCGCCCATCAGGTACGGAAGGAAGAACACGCGGTTTTCGCCGAGCCGCGTCTCCATCCCCGCCTGCTCGCCCGCATAGTCCTCCGTTTTGAGGATCTGCTCGCAGAACCACTTGTTGCAGCTTGCCGCCGACAGGATGCAGCCCATCAGGTGATACGCGCCGTTCGCATGTGCGAACGCGTGCAGACTGTTGAACGGATCGACGCCGAAGCGATCGCTTGCGATAAAGATCGTTCCGCTTGTGCCGAGCGAGATGTTGCACGCGCCGTCGCGCACCGTGCCGGTGCCGATCGCCGCCGCGGCATTGTCCCCCGCGCCCGCAACGACGCGCACGCCGTCGGGAAGACCGAGTTCGCGCGCGATCTGCGGCAGAACGGTGCCGATCACGTCGCTGCTCTCATACAGGTTCGGAAGCTGTCCCGCCTCGACGCCGCAGATATCGAGCATTTCGCGCGACCAGCAGCGGTTTTTGACGTCGAGCAGGAGCATGCCGCTTGCGTCCGATACGTCGCAGGCATGCACGCCGGTCAGGCGGTAATTGATGTAGTCCTTCGGAAGCATGATCTTATCGATGCGCGCAAAGTTATCCGGCTCGCAGCGCCGCATCCAGAGAAGCTTCGGCGCGGTAAAGCCCGCGAACGCGATATTGCCGGTCAGCGCGGACAGCCGTTCCTTGCCGATCTCGGTGTTCAGCCAAGCGGTTTCGCGGTCGGTTCTGCCGTCGTTCCAAAGGATCGCCGGACGGATCACCTCGTCCTGCACGTCGAGCGTGACCAGCCCGTGCATCTGCCCGCCGACGCCGATTCCTTCAACCGCGGACGCGTCGATGCCCCACAGCAGTTCCTGCATGCCGCTTTTCAGCGCTTCCCACCAGAGCACGGGGTCCTGCTCGCTCCAGCCGGGATGCGGCAGCAGCAGCGGATAGCTGCGCTCGGCGCTCCGCATAATCTCGCCCGATTCCGCGACCAGCAGCAGCTTCATCGCGCTCGTGCCGAGGTCGATTCCGATCCAGTACATAGGCACCTCCGAGAATATGGTATCGTTTACCCAAAGTATACCATATCCGTTCGCCGCGGTCAATCGCAGCAAACGCGTTTTTGCGGCGACGCGGCGCGCGTTTCCCCTTGTCAAACGGCAAAAAAGGTGTATAATGGAAATCGGAGTAAACGTTTTCATCATTACGAAAAAGGAGATATCAGTATGATTACCGTTGCCTATGTAGGATTCGGCGTCAGCGTGCGCGAATACCACATTCCGTACGTCGAAAACCGCGACGACATCCGTGTGAAGTACGTGTTCCGCCGCGAGCAGGACATCGCGCAGTTTGCGGATTACGAACCGTTCTATCCGGAGATCGCCTTCACCACCGATTTCAACGACGTTCTGAACGATCCGGAGCTCGATCTCGTCGTCGTCTCCGCGCCGGACGCGTTCCATGTGCCGTACGCAAAGCAGATTCTGAACGCGGGCAAGCACGCTTTGATCGAAAAGCCGTTTGCGCCGACCGCAAAGGAAGCGCAGGAGGTCTTTGACCTCGCAAAGCAGAAGGGACTCATTTGCATGCCGAACCAGAACCGCCGCTTCGACGCGGACTTTCTGGCGGTCAAGGACGTGCTGGCATCCGGCAAGCTCGGCAAGCTCGTGCGGCTCGAAAGCCACTACGACTACTTCAAGACCAACGGCTGGTATGATCACCTCGGCACCCTCTATAACCTCGGCGTGCACACGACCGACCAGATCATTTCGCTGCTCGGCATGCCCGACGAAGTCCGCTATGACGTGCGTTCGATCCACCATCCGGGCGTGGGCGACGACTACTACGATCTCGAGTTCTTCTACGGAAACTGCAAGGCGAGCGTCAACACGCAGATGTGCGTATCGATCGACTATCCGCGCTTTACGCTGCACGGCACGAACGGCAGCTTCACGCTCCCACCGGTCATTCATAATTCCGGCAAGAAGAAGGTCGTCGGACGCCACAAGGTCAGCTTCGCTCCCGCAGGCGAGGACCGCTGGGGCACGCTCGTCTATCACAACGAAGCGGGCGAAGCCGTGACCGAAAAGGTTCCGGTCGGCTACGCGCACTATGAGCGCGTCTACGACAACCTGATCGACGCGATCGAAAACGGTGCGGAAAAGGTCATCAAGGATGCGGAAGTCGTGAAGGTGCTCGAAATTCTCGAACAGGCAACGGAGGTCGCGAAATCATGGAGCAAGTAAAGCTCGGAACGATCGGCAGCGGCGTGATTGTGCATTCGATCCTCGACAATGCAAAGCGGACCGACGGCATCGCGCTTGCCGCGGTGTATTCGAGAAGCGCCGAAAAGGCGAACGCGCTCGCACGGCAGTACGGCTGCAAGGCGACCTACACCGACATGGACGCGTTCCTTGCGGACGCGAACGTCAACACCGTCTATATCGCGACGCCGAACCTGCTGCACTTCGAACAGGCGAAAAAGGCGCTGCTGGCGGGCAAGCATGTGATCCTCGAAAAGCCGTTCACGACGCGCCGTCAAGACGCCGAGGAGCTTGCGGCGATCGCAAAGGAAAAGCATCTGCTGCTTGTCGAGGCCGCGCCCACCTCGTTTTTACCGAACTTTAAGATTCTCAAAGAGCAGCTTCAGAAGATCCTTCCGGTCAAGCTCGTGCTGTCCAACTACAGCCAGTATTCGAGCCGCTACGATGCGGTGCTGCGCGGCGAAATGCCCGCGATCTTCGATCCGTCGTATGCGGGCGGCTGCCTCATGGATATCAACTTCTATAACGTGCTTCTGAACGTTCTGCTGTTCGGCGCGCCGCAAAGCGCGACATATCTGCCGAACACGCGCGAAGGGTATTCGGACACCTCCGGCATCATGGTGATGCAGTACGACGGGTTCGTCAGCTCGAACGCCGGCGCAAAGGACACCTGGGGCGTGAACAGCTTTCAGATCGAAGGCGAAAAGGGCTATATCTACATCGAAAACGGCTCGAACGGTCTGAAATCCGTGCGCACGGTCACCAAGACCTCGGACGAGACCTTCAACGAGCAGCCCGATCCCGACCGCTGGTTCTATGAGGTGCAGGAGCTGACCCGTCTGTTCCTTGCCGAGGACTATGACGCGATCTATGAACGCCTTGATACGACGATCGCAACGGTCGGCGTGATCGAATCCGCCCGCAAGGCGGCGGGCATCGTCTTTCCGAAGGACGCATAAGCAAAAGAACAAGGACCTGCGGCGATCTGCTGCAGGTCCTTTTTTGCGCGTTTTTCGGTGCACGGGTTTACCGTTCAAACCGGTCTGCGACCTTTGCGCGGTCGACGGCGTCGACCTCGGCGCGCGTCGGGATCGAGGGCGATGCGCCTTTTCTCGAAACGCTGATGCCGCTTGCGATCGAGGCGGTTTTCAGCGCGTCGGGCGCAGATTTGCCGCCGATCAGTTCCGCAAGGAAATATCCGGTAAAGCAGTCGCCCGCCGCCGTGGTATCGACCGCGTTGACGCGATAGACGCCGCATTCGGCGCGATTGCCGTCCTTGTCCTCGAACACGGAACCGCGGTGTCCGAGCGTCATCAGCACGTTCATGTTCGGGTAACGTTTGCGCACGGCGTTCAGGATCGCATCGAACGGCGTTCCCTCCGGGCACTTTGCGATCGCCGCCGCTTCGATCTCGTTGACAAGCAGATAATCGATACAGCGGAAGTCACATGTGTCAAGGGTCTCATTGTACGGCGAGGGATTCAGCACGACAGTCATGCCCTTTTCCTTCGCGGTTTTGATGATGTAATCGAGCGAGGAGATCTCGTTTTGCAGCACGAGCCAATCGCCTTTGCCGAAGGATGCAAGCGCTTCGTCCGCGTCCGCATGCGTGATCGTACCGTTCGCACCCGCGAGGATGATGATGCAGTTGTTCCCCTCCTCGTTAACCTGAATGACGGCGTGTCCCGACACGCTGTCGGTACGCTTGACGTGCGAAAGGTCCACGCCCGCCGCCGCAAGCGGTTCGAGCAGAAAATCGCCGTCCGTGCCGACCGCGCCTGCCATCTGCGTCCTGACGCCTGCGCGCGAAAGCGCGATCGCCTGATTGAAGCCCTTGCCGCCGCAGAACAGCTCCATGCGGCTTGCGGTCAGCGTTTCACCCGCACGCACGAAGTGTCTGACGCTGTACGTGCGGTCGATGTTCATCGATCCGAAAACCAATACGCTCATTCGTTTCTCCCCCATCCTTTTGCGCCGCAAATGCCGCCTTTTCCGTTGACATTCCGACCGGTTTTTGCTATTCTTATTGTATCACAGGAAATCGTTTACGCAACATGTAAAATCCATATTTTCGGAGGTTTTTTATGCTGTATCTGCAAAATGCCGATCTGATCTGCTCCTTTGACGAAACAACCGGTCAACCTCTTTGGATCCGGCGCGGCAGACTTTACATCCCGATCTCGTCGTTCGGTTTCGATTTCGGCTGCAACGAACGGATGGTAAACGGACTGCTCGCGTACGAGTCCATGCTCGAATTCCGCACCTGGGTGCTGCCCGCGATCCGTCCGACCGGCAGACGTTTTGCGCTGACGCCCGCGTCGATCGCGCACGATGCCGAAACGGTTGCGGTGACCTACGACTGCTCCCCCGTTCTTGTGACCGTCACCTATACGCTGCTCGACACGAACCTGCGCGTAGATCTGAAGCTAATGAACCGCGGCGCAGACGTGCTGTATCTGAACGCATGCGCATTTATGCTGACGCTCCCAACGACGGACCTGACCTTTGACTTTCCAGCGAACGCGCCGATCGGGCATTTTTCGGTCGCCGACCTTCAGGATCGCAAGCCGGTCGAAACGGGTCTGATCAACTTCTGCACCCACGCAAAGCTCGCGGACGGCGATCTCGACGTGCTGTTCATTGACGGAATCGAAAAATGGGGCTGCGGCGTCTATCGCGACGGCGACCGGACGACGTTTGCGTACAATGCCGGACTGGAAGCCGATCTCAAAGCGCAATCGTCGCTCGACGTGGGAAGCTTCTATCTGCTTCCCGTCCCGCAGGGCGGCAATCCGTACCTCGCGGCGCGCGAGCTCGTCGCTTCGCTCGGCTTTGAACCGACGACCGGCGGCATCACCGACGGCGTGATGTACTCCTGCCACCCCTCCGGCACGATGGACGCGGGCTTCCCGAAAAAGGACAATCTGTATCAGTACGCCGAATACCTGCCCAAGCTCAAGGCGATGGGCATCGATCACATCTGGCTGCTGCCGGTGTTCGAGCACGACGAGCACGGCGTGTACCATTCGACCGATCAGGGCGTTATCGATCCGCGCTACGGCGGCGAGGAAGGCTGCGTGTATTACTGCAACCGCGCGCACGATCTCGGCATGACGATCCTCTTCGACTACGTGCCGCACGGACCCGCGCCGGATTTCCCGATCGCGCGCGACAATCCCGAATGGCCTTCCAAGCGCCGCGACGGCTCGCTGCAGGACGAATGGGAATGCGTTTCGATGGACTACAACCACCCCGGCTATCAGGAATACACCGCCGAGCTCGTACACGATCACGTGCGGCGCTTCGGCGTGGACGGCGCGCGCATCGACTGCGCGATGGGCGGTCTTTCGAACTGGCGTCCGTACCGGAACAACCGTCCGAGCGGCAACAGCGTGCTCGCAGGCGTGCATATCACCGAATCGATCCGCGCGGGATTTCTGCGCGGCGGCAAGCGCTCGTTCATTCTGCCGGAGAACTTCAATCCGATTCCGAACTACTACCATTGCACCGATCTTTTCTACGGCATGAACCTGTACCGCGCGTTCGTCGATCTCGAAAGCAAGCTGCATTCGGACCCCACCGCATTCGTCGAAGGGCTGACCGATTATCTCGAGCGCGAAGCGTGGCTGACACCGGAGAACTATCACAAGATGCGTTTTTTGGGCAATCACGACACGGTTTCGTGGGTGTGGCAATCGAAGCGCGCGGTCGACTGCTACGGCACGAACGGCGCAAAGGCGCTGTTTGCGCTGATCTCTCTGATCGACGGTGTGCCGATGATCTATCAGGGCGACGAGGACCCGACGATCTACGGACACGACGGCGAGAACCTGACCGCGTTCTTTACCGCGCTGTTCGGCGCAAGAAAGCGCTTCCTGCCGCGCGGCTCGAACCGCACCGAATACCTGCACACCGACACGCCGGTCATGGCGTTTCGCCGCGTGAAGACCGATGCGCCGCACGACGACTATCAGAGCGAAGGCGACGCAAGCGTCTGGGTGCTGATCAACTGCTCGGACGCGCCGCAGGCGGTTCCCGAAGAAGCCGTCGGCGCACTGCTCTTTGACAGCGAAGGCGCGGATGCCGCCGCTCCGATTGCGCCGTATGCGTACCGGATCCTTCGCTGCGAGGACTGAGCCATGAACAGACTGCGTCCGTTTCTGCTGTTCGTTCTGATTCTCGCCATGCTGCCGCTCGGCTGCAAGGGTGCGTCCGGCGTGTCCGAGACGGAACGGGACGGCGTCGTTACGTTTCAAAAGGGCGGACTGTCCGCTTCAGTTGACGCGAAAACCGGCTTTTTGACCGGTGTCGAAACGACGGACGATGCGCTGCGGTTCGACCGCGCCTTTGTCGATCTCGGCATCGACGGAACCGCGTTGCTGAACCAGATCGGCTACATCGACATGGGCAAGCTCGCAACCTACGAGCTGCCGACCCTGTACCCGCGCATGAAGGATCTGCCCGATGCGGACACCGTCAAGATCGAGCGCGTCGAAAACGGTTTTTGCTGCACGCTGACCTACGGTACGCTGACCGTGCTGTACCGGTATACGATGCTGGACAGCGCGCTCGCGCTGCGCGTGACGCTTTCGGTCTCGGACGAGCAGCGGCATACGATCAACGGCGTCGGCTTCACCGTCGCAGGGATCGAAGGATTCTCGCTTGCGACGGCTACGTTTGAGTTTCCCGGCTCCACCCCGTCCGGTCGTCTCGAATACCGCACCCGCATGCGCTATCGTGCGGACAGCGCGGATTATGCCGCGCCGGTCGTGCAGCTGCGCGACGAGGGCGTAAAGGCCTCGAACGTGCTGTTCGTCGATGAGGTGGAAAAATGGACGACCGCAAGCTGGTCGGACGCGAATCAGCGCCCGTGCGTCGGCTTCCTTGCCGCCTGCGAGGGGTACCTTTCGAAGGACGCGCCGATGGACGTCGGCACGCTGTACCTGCCGCTGCGCAAAGCGGGGCAGGATCCGTACGAGGCGGTGTCCGCTTTTTGGACGCAGGTCGGCTACCACACGCCGGACGATACGCATGCGGCCGACGATCTCGTCGCCGTCTACTCGGCGCACCCGTTCGGCACGATGGACACCGGTTACTTCAACCGGCTGACGCTCGCATCGTACGCGGAACGAATCGATCGCGTGGCGGACATGGGCTTTGACGCGATCTGGCTGCTGCCCGTGTTCTCGCACACCGGCGACAACGTATACGAGCCGATCGATCAGGGCGAGATCGACGCGCGCTACGGCGGAATCGACGAGGCAAAGACCTTTATCGAAACCGCGCATAAGCTCGGCATGAAGGTGCTGTTCGACTTCGTACCGCACGGTCCGCGTCCGGTCTATCCGTTTGCAAAGGAGCACGACGCGTGGCTTTCCAAGGATCGCGACGGCAAAACTCGCATCGAATGGGAATGCGTATCGATGGACTACAACCATCCGGACTACGCCGCGTACAACGTCGCGCTTGCGAAGATGTACGCCGAATCGATCGGACTGGACGGCGCGCGCATCGACTGCAGCATGGGCGGTCTGCCCAACTGGGACGGTTCTGCAACGGGACTGCGCGCTTCGGCGGCGGGTTTGATGGCGGGCAAAAACGTGGTGCGCTGCTATCGCGACGGGTTCAAGGCGGGCGGCGCGGACGTACTGCTGCTGCCGGAGAACTTCCATCCGAGCCCAGCGTATGCGGAAGTGACCGACGTGTTCTATGACATGCCGTTGTACCGCACGCTGTACAACCTGAACCGTTCCGCTCTTTCGGCGTCCGACTATGTTGCGGCGCTGACGCAGTACCTCGAAGCCGAGCACAAGACCTCGGTATCGGGGCAGCTCAAGCTCCGGTTTTTGGGCAATCACGACACGGTGACGTGGACGTTCGATGCCGCCCGCGCGCAAGTGATCTACGGCACCGAAAGGGCAAAGGCGATGTGGATGACGCTCGGCTGGATCGACGGCGTGATCTTTGCCTATCAGGGTGACGAGGATCCGGCGACCTACCGGCTCGACGGCGAGAATCTGGAAGCGTTCTTTACGGCGCTGATCGCCGCAAAGCGCGCGCACGTGCCCAACACGCTCGACACCGAATACCTCTATTCCGGCACCGGCGTGTTCGCCTGCCGCAGATTCGACGCGAACACAAATCGGCTCGTGCTCGTAAACCTGTCCGATCACGACCAGTCCTACCCCGCCTCCGGCGCGGTGCTCGCCGCGATCGGCGACGTACAGACAAACGAAACCGGCACAGAGCTTGCGCCCTATGCCGGTGTGATCCTCGATCTCAACTAAAGGAGCGATTCGAATTGCGGACGGCTTCGATGCCCGCCTCGCTCAGTTTATCACGACGGTCTGCGGTCAGCAGGCCGTTTTTTTCCTGTTCAACGTCCGTCAGCTGCGTATAGCAGAAGCCGCAATACTGCGGCATGCGGCGGATCGCTTCGTTCTGCGACAGAAAGCGCTTCAAGAATGCCTGTTCATCCGCGACCTGCGCGCCGTAGCCCCAGCCGTCCTCGGTGACAAACGCGATCCCGCCGTACTCACTCAGCAGCAGCGGCTGGTTTTGATACGCGTAGCCCTGTGCAAACAGCTTTTGCCCGTACCATGAATAGCTTCTCTCGCCGCGGATCGTCGCCGCGTCGCCGTCGCCGTGCAGGGCAAGCAGCTCGTCGCCGGTCTCGCGATAGTCGTGGATCGTAACAAGGTCGGACACCGTGTGCTCCCATCCGTCGTTGGAGATGACCGGACGCGTCGGATCGATTTGCTTGGTCAGACGGTACACGCGCTCGGTAAACGCTTGCTGTGCCGGATCGGTCGCGACGGCTCCGATGCCCCACGACTCGTTGAACGACACCCATGCGATGATACTCGGATGCTGCCGATGCTGCTGCACGATCCGCGCCCACTCGTCGAGAAACATGCGCTCCGCCTGTGCGGAATAGCGGTACGCCGCCGCCATCTCGGAAAATACCAGGATGCCGCGCGTGTCGCACAGGTACAAAAACCGCTGATCCTCGATCTTCTGATGCTTGCGAACGCCATTGTAGCCGTAGCGAACGACCGCATCGAGATCGGCTTTGAGCGCATCCGGATCGGGCGGCGTCAGCCCCGAATCCTTCCAGTATCCCTGATCGAGCACAAGACGCAGATAGGTGCGTTTCCCGTTCAGATACACGCCGTTTCGATCCCAAGCGACGGTGCGAAAACCGAAGTACGACCAGACCGTATCGAGCACCGTTTCGCCGTCCGCAAGCTCGACCTTGACGTCATACAGATGCGGATCCTCCGCCGACCAGAGGTGCGGCGAAGGAATCGACACTTCGCACTGCCAACGCGTTTCACCGCCGCTTGGCTCTGCGATCGCGGCAATCGAACGCGACCCGTCGAACACGCACACACGAAGGGTTCTGCCTTCCGTGCGGTCCGGACACGAGGACGCGGCGGACACGGCGATTGTTGCACGATTGGGATCGGGCGTGACGGCCAGCGCTTCGATGCGTTCGCAGCCGACCCGCTCGGTCCATACCGTTTTCCAGATGCCGGTCGTCTGCACATACCAGCAGCCCCAACTTTCGGGCTTGTAGCGCTGCTTGCCGCGCGGCTGCTCCTCGGAAAGCGAATCACATATGCGCAAAACGATGCGCACCGTTTCACACGGCAGTACGGGACATAGGTCGACCGAAAAGCGCTCATAGCCGCCCTCGTGCGTGCACAGCAGCGCGCCGTTTGCGTACACCTGCGTGCCATAGTCGCACCCTTCAAAATGCAGCAGCAGCGTTTCATCCGCCCGAAGGTCTCCGGTTTCGAGCGTCGTCTGATACCACACGACGGGATGCACCGCACCATCGCCGATCCCGCTCATCGCGGTTTCGTAGGAGAACGGGACACGGATGCGGTGCGTCGGCACAAAGCCGTTTGCCCAGCCGTTTTTCAGTCCCGCGTCGGCGTCGTCAAAGGCGAAGTCCCATTCGCCGTTTCGGTTCGTCCACCCCGCGCGATACAGAAGCGGACGCGGATAATCGCTTCGATCGATCATGGCGCACCTCAATACAGCGTGCGCGACGCGATCTCGCGCTGCACATCGGGCGAGAGCGTGACGAACCGCGCCGAGAATCCGCCGACGCGCACAAGCAAGCTCTGATGCCGTTCCGGATGCGCGATCGCATCCTCGAGGTCGCCACGGCGCAGCACGTTGATCATGCACTGCTGTCCTCCGTTCGCAAAGTAGGTTTGTAAAAGCGCTTCCAGCACCGGACGGTTCGCGTTGAACAGCTCGGGCGAGAACGTNNTCATGTTCTGCACCGCGCCCGCGTGAATGTCGGTGCGCAGCTTGACGAGCGAATTGAGCATCGCGGTCACGCCGTTCCGGTCGGTGCCGCCCGCCGGATTGTTCGCATTCGCCATCGGCTCGCGCGCCTTGCGTCCGTCCGCCGATGCGCCGGTGAAGCGGCCCAGCACCGTGTTCGCCTCGTTGTTGATGATGACGACCATGTACGAATGCAGCCCGACGCGCTGATCGCGCACGGTGTTGCAGACAAATTCATGCAGATCGACCGCGAGCGCGTCCACGCCGTCCGCGTCGTTTCCGTACTTTTCGGCATTGAGGAGCAGATCGCGCTCCTTCTCGTAGCCGACAAAGTCCGCTTTCAGCGCGTCAAGCAGGGTCCGCTTGTCGATGCGCTTCTGCTCGAACACGAGCGTTTTGATCGCGTACAGACTGTTCGCCGTATTGATGTTGCCGTACGTTTCCAGCGTGCCGCCAAGATACCGAACGCCGCCGTCGAGCAGCGATTTGCCGCGCTCTAAGCAGTCGTCCATCAGCATCGAGATATACAGGAACGAGCCGACGCCCGCGCAAAAATCGTACTCCTGCTTTTCCTGCCGCGCAAGGATGCCGATATAATAGGCGAGCTGCTCGCGGTATGCGGCATAGAAATCCGCGAACGTCTCAAACGCCGTAAAATCGCCTTTCTTCTGGCCGCAGGGTTTCTCATAGAGCATGTCGGTTCCGTTGAACAGCGTGACTTCCAGCGCCTTTAAAAGGTTGATGATGCCGTTCGGCGAGCCGACGCTCTTATGATTGATCACGTATTCGCCGCATCCGAAGAAGCAGTACTGCTCCGCCTCGTCGTGCGGCACGCAGAACGCCTTTTCGACGGACGGAATGTTGACGTCATCGTTGTAGAGCATCGGGTACACCTTGCCCTCGCCGATCACGTCGAGCGCTTTTTGCATCAGCTTCGGATCCTGCCCATCATAGAAGCGCAGGGACAGCTGCGGTTCCGCCTCCGCGACGATGCGCGACGCTTCCATCGCGAGCATCGCGAAGCGGTTTGCGTTCGCTTCATTCTTTCGTCCACGCCCGCCGATGATCACGCGGCCGTGGAATACGGTTTTGCGCTCGTCGATGAGCCGCCACAGGCAGCAGAGAAGGTCCAGCACCCGCGCGATCTCGATACGTCCCGCATCGAGATCGCGCGCAAGGAAATCGCCGAGATAATCGTCCATGCGGCCGTAGTTCAAAACGCCGGATATGAGACTGTACAGCCACGCAAGCTGAATCGCCTCCAAAAAGCTCTGCGGCGCTTCGGTTGCGATGCGTTCGAGCGCATCGGCAAGCGCGCCGTCGCCGATCGCGCGCGCGTTTTCGGCATAGCGGCGGGTAACATCGGACAGCGCGTCGAGCGCGATCAGGCAGCCGCGATAGAACCCGTCGGAGGCGGGCTTCTCTTTGCGGTGCGCTTCGATCTCCGCCTTCAGACCGCCGATACCGAGCCGCATGAGTTTGTCGTAGTCCATGTACGCACCGACGACGCGGTAGAGCGGAAACGCGATCTCGCTGTGTTCCCAATAGATATCCTCCGGCAGCGCGGCTTTCACGTCGTCCGGATACGCGGCACGCAGATTGCGGCGCGTTTCCTGCGTCGCCCAGAATGCGAGCATCTCCTTTGCGTCCGCGATCTGCTCCTCGCTCGCGCCGTCCGCTTCGAGCGCCTGCATGGCGCGCGGAACGTCGTAGAACCAGCTGACGCTGCGTCCGAGAAGCGGTTCGTTTGAAAAGCCGACCGGCAGCACGCGCATGCGTCCCGCAAGCGGCTCGCCCGCCTGCATCGGCAGAAACGCGTAGCGGCTTTGTACCTCGATGCAGTACGCTTCGCGCAAGGATACATCATCGTTTTGATGCGCTTTATAGGTTTGGGTAAACGTTTTCAGATATTGATAAAAGGTCATGGCTTTCTCTTTCCTGTCGTATGGACAGAGCGGATTTGTTTTGGTATAATGTCGGTAATCTGATGCGGAGGGAATTATGGGAATCGTCTTCGACATACAGCGCTGTTCTTATCACGACGGACCGGGCATCCGCACGACCGTCTTTTTGAAGGGCTGCAACCTGCGCTGTCCCTGGTGTCACAACCCGGAATCGCTTTCCGTTCGGCCGCAGATCGAGCTGACCGAAGTCAAGTGCGTCGGATGCGGCGCGTGCGAGCAGGTGTGCCCGCAAGGTGTGCATCGCATCACAGACGGCGGACACCGCCTGTTCCCTTCCGCCTGTACGACGTGCGGTGCGTGCGTCGACGCCTGCGCACAGCATGCGCTGAAGATCGCCGGATGCGAGATGCGCGCCGACGAGGTTCTGAACGTCGTGCTGCGCGACCGCGCCTATTATGACGCAAGCGGCGGCGGTGTGACGTTCAGCGGCGGCGAGCCAACCGTGCAGGGCGCGTTCTTAACGGAACTTTTGACGCTCTGCCGGCAAAACGGCATTCGCACCGCGCTCGAAACGAACGGCTGCATACCGGAGAAAACGCTTCGCGCAATCCTGCCGCTCGTCGATCTCTGGCTGCTCGATCTCAAGGCGGATCACGCCGAACAGCTGCGCGCGTGGACCGGCGGCGATTTTTCGCTCTGGCAGAACACGCTCGACGCGATCGAACGCGCCGGCGGCAGCGTCATCCTGCGGCTGCCCGTCATTCCGACCTATAACGATACCGAATCGCACTTCGCCTTTGCAGCGTCCGTAAAGCGCCGCTATGCCTGCGTCCGTTCCGTCGAAATCCTGCCGTATCATACGATCGGCAATTCGAAATGGACCGGCATCGGAACCGAGGCGCCGCTCGGCTCGCTTCCCGCCGCAACGCCCGAACAGAACGCGCTTTGGAACGCGTGGCTGAACGACGCGCTGCGCGACGGTGAATAAAACTTACCTTCTCTGCGCCTGCGACCATCCGTAGATGCCGGCGCCGATGATCCCGTTTTCCTGATTGGGGCGCGAATAGACGATGCGCAGGTTGCGTTCCGGATACGGTTTTCGTACATAGCGGCGGATCATCCGCTCAAACAGCTCGGTCGGGAACCCGTCCATCTGCAGCAGTCCCCCGCCCAGCACCACATATTCCGGATCGAGGATGTTCACCTCGGTCGCGACCGCGATTGCCATTGCGTCGATCTGTTCGCGCACCTGCTCGCTGTCGCCGTGATCGCGATAGACCGTGCGGATGCACGCGTCCGAAAACTCCGTCTGACACAATTCATTCAAGCGCTTGCCGCCGCCGAACGGTTCGAGGCAGCCGACGTTTCCGCAGCTGCACTCCTTTGTGCTGCCGAGCTGCGGGATGTGTCCGAGCTCCCCCGCAACGCCGTTGCGTCCCATGAACGGCTTACCGTCCCAGAAGATCGCGTTACCGATCCCCGTACCGAAGTAAATGCCGATCAGCAATCCGTCGGTCGGAAGGTTCAGATGCACAAGGTCGTACTGGAACAGCAGGTTGACGTCCTTTTCGAGCCATACGGGCAAACGGAACGCGCGTTCGAGCACATCGCAGACCGCAAGATTCTCGACACCGGCGATTGCGGGCGCCTGCAGCACGATGCGGCGTGCCTTGTCGATCGTCGCGGGAAAGCCGAGCGAAATGCCCAGGATGGCGTAGCGATCCGCATGCCGGTCGATGTAGCGGCGCAGCAGCGAAACGAGCTCGTCGCAAAAGCCCGTTTTTGTCATGCGTTCCGTCGATTCAATCTCTGCCTCATACAGCGCAAAGCTCCTGTCGCACAGTCCGATGCGACAGTTCGTTCCGCCGATGTCCATGCAGAGCATGACTTCCGTTTGATTCATAGTACCTCCGGTGAATCCAAAAAGGAGCAATCGCTCCGCAGCATCAGCCGCGCGTCGACTTGCGCGGCACCAGATAAACGGGAACCCGAATCGGGTCTTGGTTCGTTTGTTTGCCGTTCATCGCGCCGATCAGCCGCTCCGCTGCCAGCCGTCCCATCTCGTCGACCTGCTGATGCACGGTCGTGATCGGGATCGCGTTGAACGAGGTGATGGAAATATCGTCGTAACCCGCAAGCTTGACGTCCTCCGGAATGCGCTTGCCGTGTTCGCGCAGCGCCATATAGCAGCCGAGCGCCAGCCAGTCGGAACCGGCGAACACGCCGTCGATATCCAGTCCGGCATGCAGCAGCTCGCTCATCTTTTCCTTCGCGCCTTCGTAGTGCAGACTGTCGAGCGCGGCCGTGCGCCGTTCCGATGCGGGTAGACCGAATTCCTCCATCGCCTTGCAGTAGCCCATATAGCGCTCCTCATAGCCGGATACGCGCTTGCTGCTCGTCATGAACAGAATGCGCCGCGCGCCCTGCTCCAAAAGCTCCTTGGTCGCGAGGTAGCCGCCGGTCACGTTGTCGCTCGTGATCATGCAGCCGACGGAATCGGGATCGGTTGAGATTCGGTCGATGAACACGGTCGGCACCTGCGCGGTCAGCTGATGCGCCGCGCCGGAAATGAACACGAGTCCGCAGACCTTCTGCATCTGCATCATCTGCACATGCTGCTTTTCAATCGTCTCGTCCTCGTCGGTGTTGCAGACAAAGGTTTCGTAGCCCGCAGCGAACAGGTTGCGCTCGATCTCGTAAATCAGCTTGGTGAAGAACTCGTTCTTGATGTCCGGCACGAGAATGCCGACGTTCTTCATGCTCTGCACACGCAGTCCCTTTGCGATCAGATTCGGCTGATAATTGTTCTCCGCAATAACCTTCAGTACGCGCTCCTCCGTCTCCTTCGAATAGCGTCCGTTCTTGTTGATCACGCGCGAAACCGTCGCAATGGATACTTGTGCCTGTTCGGAAATTTCCTTGATCGATATACGCTTTTCCATACGATTCTCAAACCTTTTTTACTTTACTTTCTTATACTTACAGTATACTTGAAACGTTGTCACCGTGCAAGCACTCTTTTCGAATAATTGCGAGGATTTCACGCTCGCGATCCTTCAGTCGAAAACGCGGATCATCGAGCCGGTTCGAAAGGTATGCCGCAGCCGCCTTCCGATCGATCGGACGCGGCCTTGCCCCGGCAAAGCGCAGAAAGTTGTTCCGCGTGATGCGTTTGAACACGTCGGAAGGAAGATCGAGCCCGTGCACCGTGTCGTCCCACAGCGGGATCGGATCGGCGCTTTGAAAGAAATTGCGTTCGAGGTTGTTCAAAACCTCCGCGATCCGCACGTCCTCGCCCTCCATCGGCGCGCAGTTGTCCGTGCCGTACAGGATGCGGTCGGCATAGTCGATGAAAAACCGCCGCCAGCTTTTGCGATCCGCCGAAAAATTCGGGTACATCTCCGTGCCTGCGGTCACATCGAGCCAAAGGTTGGGGTGCGCATCCATAATCCTGCGCAGACGGTCGTGATCGTCGCTCAGGAACAGAAAATGCGCAAAACACACGCGAAGCTTCGGATGCCGCTTACACATCGAAAGCGACTCGCGAAGGATCTGTTCGTAGCTCACATAACCGTCGCCGTAAAAGTATCCGGCATTCCTTGCCCAGTCGGGGATCGCGTCCGCGACCCAAAAATTCTTCGGATCGTTCACATGCACCAGGAACGGAATCCCGCGCTCCTCCGCCGCCGTATACATGGCGTCGAGGGACGGATCGTCCTGCGCAATGTTCCATTTTTTGCGCTCGGTCGGCTTGTTCTCGATCATCTTCATGCCGTCGAGCCCGATCGCATACAGCGTATCCACCTCCGCGGCGTAATCGTACGCAAAGCGGTGGTGCAGCCCGCCGAACGCATAATGATCGGGATCGAGAAGCTTCCATCCGATCGCAAGAGCGTTCTGCGCCGCGTCGTCCATGCCCTCCACCGACAGAAAGTTCGCGCTGTCGTAGCCGAACCGCTGCTCGATCACCTGCAGCGCCGCAAGCGCGTTCGCGCCGCCGAACGCGTGCACGTGCGCGTCGATCCAGCCGCTCATGCCTTCGGATACTCGTTGCACAGCAGACGGTACGGCGCTTCGTCCTCGTCGATCGCGGGGAATCTGCCCGGTACGTTCAGAAAGCGGTTGTCCGTATTGTCGTCGTTGCACATTGAGACCTCGCCGACGATGACGTCGCCGCTGCCTTCCTTGCCCCAGAACGCATGATACAGATACTGCGTATACGTCACGCTCTGTCCCGGCTTGAGCTCTAAAAATCCGCCCGCCGGAACCGTCAGCTTTACGCCGTCGGACACGATCTCGACCGGATTGACCAGATCGAGTTCCTCGTTTTCGGTCGCGTTGTACAGCTGCATCATCAGGATGCCGCCGCCGCGGTTGATGATGTCCTCCATCTTGTACCAATGGAAATGCAGCGGCGTGACCTGCCCTTCCTTCGCGATCAGGATCTTTTCCGCATAGGGCTTTTTGTACTGCTCCGGCTTTGATGCGTTGCCGTTGCGGATCGTCAGCGCCGTCAGTCCGATCTTTTCGAACTGTCCCGCGCCGAAGTCGGTCACGTCCCAGCCGAGCGCGTTGTCGCGAATCTCGTCGCATTCATGCCCCTTTTCGCGCCACTGCTCCGGCGTCCAGCCGAAAAACGGCGGCAGCTTGATCTGATGCGCATCCAAAAGCGCTTCGGTTTCCCGAATGATCCGATTGATTTCCGAGCGTTTCATTGTTCCGTTCCTTTCTTGCGTACGCGCAATGTTTTGATTTCAAACGAGTGAAACGGCAATGCGACCGTGTCGCCATCCGTTCTCAGCGCTTCACCGATCGGTTCTTCCAGAAGATTGCACAGCTCGATCGCTTCATAGCCGTCCAGCTTCAGGTGCGAAACGGTCGCGCCGCCGCGCGCTTCGTACAGCCGCAGCAGCAGATCGTCGCTGTCCTCCGCTTTCTTGACGGTTTCCAGCACCGCCGTTCCGTCCGCAACGACGAACGGCTGCAGCAGCGCGCATCCGCCCGCACCGGCCGCGTCGATCTCGATCAGCGGCGTGTTGAGCCGGTAGCCCTCCGCGATCACGCCGCCCGCCCATGCGTCGCCCGTATGCGGACAGATCGCATACGTGAACGTATGCGTGCCGCGATCGCCGTGCTGTGCCGGACAGTTCTGACTGCGCAGCAGGCACAGATCGAGCGTGTTGTCCCAAATCTTATAACCGTATTTGCAGTCGGACAGCAGCGCAAGCCCGCCCGCGGCGTCCGCCATATCGACCCATTTGTGCGCGCAGACCTCAAACTTCGCCTCGTCCCAGCTCGTGTTGTGATGCGTCGGACGGTCGATGTGCCCGAACTGGATCTCGCACGATGCGCGGTCGGTCACGACGGACGTCGGGAACGCGACGCGCATCATCTGATATTCCTCCCGCCAGTCGACTTCCGTTTCAAAGCGTACGCATGCGCTGTCCGCTTCGAGCACGATCCGCTGCCGCACCGTTGACGATGCGCCGACGGCAAAGGTCAGCTCGGCGATCTGCCGCCTGCCCTTTTCGTACAGTTTCTGCCCCGTGCAGACTGCCTGCCTGCCCGGTTCGCGAAGGTACGCCTTGTTGATGTCCCAGTGCGTGAGCTCGTCCGGATAGAGCTTCAGCATGTTGCCGCGCGCGCCGTTTTTCAGCAGATGCCGGTTCGCCGACTTGTCGAAAACCTCCGACAGCGTTCCGTCCGGTTCGATCGCGATGCGCACCGATCCGTTTTCCAGAACCGCCGCATCCAGCGGGCGTTCCGCTTCATCCCGCGCGGTTTTCGGCCGCCACACGATCGCATACGGCGCAAGCGTGTCGTCCGGCTCGACGCGCATAAACGGCGATGCATTCAGCGTCAGCGTGCCTGGTTCGCCGTCCGTGCCGCATCCGGTGCCGAGCGCCGAAAGCGCCTGTATTGTCAGCGCCTGCGCCTCGCGATGCAGCTGCGCGTAGCGCGCCTGCGTCTGTTCGTATACCTCCGGGATCGCGCTGCCCGGGAGGCAGTCGTGGAACTGATAGAGCAGCACGTCCTCCCACGCCCTTTGAAGCCATGCGGACGGGTACGCGTATCCGTCCGTGCCGTTCGCGAGCGCGGCGCAGAATTCGAGCGCGTGCAGATCCTTTTCGAGCGTGCGATTCCACTGTTTTTGCTTTGCGATCGAGGTGTATGTGCCCTGATGCCGTTCAAAATACAGCTCGCCGTGCCATTCTCGGTAGCGCTCCGCGCCTTTGCTGATGCGGTCGAAGAAGTCGACGACGAATTCATCCTCAAACGGCGGACAACCCTTGAGATTGCGGACGCGTTTTCTGCGCTCAATGTGCTCATAGCCCGGTCCGCCGCCGCCGTCGCCGAGCCCGAACAGCTGCAGCCCGCGCGGACAGAGATCCTTATCGGTGTTATGATACTCGCCGTAGATCGCCATCTGCGGCACGACCGCGCTCGTATAGCTGTTTTCCGGCGGCATATGCGTCAAAACGCGCGTGCCGTCGAGCCCGTACCACCAGAACGTGTAGCGCGGAAAGCGGTTCGTGTCGTTCATCGACAGCTTGTTGGTCGTAAAATACGGAACGTCCGCGAGCTTCAGAAGTTGCGGAAGCGCCGCCGAATAGCCGAATACATCCGGCAAAAAGCAGACGCGCATGTCCTGCCCGAATTCTTTTCTGAAATACCGCTTTCCGTACAGCAGCTGCCGCACCAGCGATTCCCCGCAGGGCAGGTTCGTGTCGCACTCGATATACAGCGAGCCGACGATCTCGAACCGTCCCTCCCGGATGCGCTCCAACATGCGCGCATACAGCGACGGATAGCGCTCCCGAAGCCAGGTATAGACCGGCGCCTGGCTCATCGTAAACTTGTAGGTCGGGTCGATATCCATGATCCGCAGCACGTTCGCGACGGTTCGCGCGCACTTGCGGTATGTTTCGCGCTCGGTCCACAGAAACAGCAGATCGAGGTGGCTGTGACCCATCGCCGAATACGTCATCGCGGGATGCTCGTTCGGCTGATTCAGAATCTCCCGTAATATGCCGCGCACGGTACGCAGAGCGGCTTGATTGAGCACCAGCTGCGTTCTTCGCGTCGGCTCGGTTTCGGCGTCCGGCAGGATCGAAATGCGCTCGCCCGCCTGCTCGATCGCGCTCGTCGTCGGGTCCGAAAAATACGCGTCGCGCTTTAGAAAGTCCGCGCCGCCGTTCATCGCGCCGTCCGTCTGCGAATACGTCAGCCCGTGCGCGGTCTCAAACGCCTTCGCCGCGCGTTCGAGGATCGCGCCGACCGTCTCGCCGTACGGATCGCCGTTCTCCATCAGCCCGACGAACAGGCTCTGGCAGACGACCCAATCATAGAACGCGTCGCGGCACAGATCGTCGACCCATGCGGTGCACGCCTCCTTGACGCGCCCGCCGTTGCGGTACTGTCCCTCGACGTCGCAGCAGGTGAAGTCCGCCCAGAAATCGATGCGCCCGTCGCGCACGCAATCCTTCAGCTCGACGGTGCGCTTGCCCCAGAGCCCGAGCGGGAACTCGTTGCGCGAGGTCGCGCTCGTCAGGCCCTGCACCGGCTCGCCGTCCGCGTCATAGACGAGCCCTTCCGCGGACAGATCGATCAGAACCGCCCAATGCCGCTCCGTGCAGGCGTCCGCCTCCGCGGGAAACGCAGCCGGCAGGTCGCCCGTAAAATGCACCCATGCACAGTCGAACAGATCGCCCCAGTGCATGCCGGGGACGAGCGTCGTAAAATCGCCCCGCTCGCGCGATGCATACGGGACGGGGTCCTTTGTGATATTCGCCTGCATCGAGAGCGTCCGGTCGGCATGGTACACGCCGCGCTCCAGAAGCGTACGAATGTGCGTAAAATGCTGTTCCTGTTTTCGAAACGGTTCCATCTTTCCTCCGCGCTGTTCGGAAAAGCAGAAGGTCAGGCGGAGGCGTTCCTCCCCTGACCCCCTGCGAAATTGCTGTCGTTTGGATCGGTATGCTTATTTGACGTCGGCAAACACCGCGAGAGCTGCGCTCGTCCAGCCGCCGTTGGAATCTGCGAAGAACCAGATCACTTCGCCCTCTGCGAGTTCCACTTCAAACTCGAACGGAACCGCTACCGCGGGATCCGCGCTGATTGCGAAATCGAGGAAGGAATCCGCATTTTTGTACACGCGCAGCATGTTCAGCGCCTGACCCCAGACGTTCTGCACATAGCCGTTAAACACATAGGTTCCGGCTGCCGGCGCTTTGAAGCCGAGGCAGGCGACGGTCGCGCCGTAGTCTTCGGTGTTCATTTCAAGGTAGCCGCCCTGATATGCCGGATCGTTGCTGATGCCGACGCCGACGTAGTTGTCCGCATCGATGTACCATTCGGTTGCGCCCCAGTCACGGTCGACGCAGACCGCCATCGGCGTGAATTCGCCCCACGCAACGGTCGTTGCGTAGACCCACGGCACGTTGCTGCCGTCCGCCGCTTCGCGATCGAAGTCGCGGTATGCCGCCCACTGCGCATCCCGGTTGAGGTCGACGGCTTCCGTCGTGCCCTGCGCTTCGTCTTGCTTCTCCGCTTCCGCTTCGTTGACAAACACCGCCAGCGCGGAGGATACCCAGCCGCCTTCGGAGTCGACGAACAGCCAGATCATTTCGCCTTCTTCGAGCGTAACGATGAACGAGAACTCGTTTGGCTTTTCCTTATAGTCCTTTACCAGAAAATCCATGAAGTACTCTGCGCCCTTGTAAACACGAAGCATGCCTGCGTTGCCGCCCCAGATGTTTCTGACATAGCCGTTGAACGCATAGCTGCCTGCCGCCGGCGCTTTGAAGCCGAGCGCGGAAACCGTCGCGCCGTAGTCAGTCGTGTTCAGTTCGAGGTAATTGCCCTCGTACGCTTCATTGAGGTTGAAGCCCATGCCGGTGCCGTCCGCGGAATACCACTGATTCGCATCGGGTTCGCCGTTGCCGTCCCAGTCGGGCTCGTCATACTTCTCGTTGATTGCAAACTCGCCCCACGCAACGGTCGTTGCATAGACCCAGGGCGTGTTGCTGCCGTCCGCCGCGGTGCGGTCAAAGTCCTTCACCGCGTTCCACTTTGCTTCCTGCGTCCAGTCCGGATCGACGCCGAGCACTTCCTTCTCGGGCATCACAACTTCGGGAATCACGTAGACGGAATCGTCCTGCGGCTCGAAGTAGATCGTGACGTTCGAATATGCGCTCGCCCAGGACTCGCCCTGCGAGTTGCACATGAAGTACAGACGATCGCCTTCGTTAAGCTCGACGTCGGTCGGCGTGATGAAGCCGTACGCATCGACGATATCGTCCATGGGACGCTCGACGACGACGCCCGCATCGGTCTTGACGGTGTAATTGTCAAGCGCCTGATCCCACGGGTTCCAGACCTGCGCGGTCACGACGTACTTGCCGGTTGCCGGTGCGACAAACACGAGAACGCCCATGAGGCCGCCGCGCATGTCGGTGTTGAACTCGAGGTATCCTTCGACGTCATGGTTGAAGCCGACGCCTACATAGGAACCTTCCCAGGGATGCCAGCCGCCGTAGGTACCGTAGTCCGTGTTGTCCTCGCACGGGTCGGTCACGGTCGCGCCGTCGTCGATGCTGAAATAGTACTGCCAGACGCTCTCCGCATCCGCTTCCATGTGGAAGCCCTCGACGCTGTTATAAACAGCGGGCTCCTTTTCCGGTTCGGGTTCTGCCGTCGGTTCGACAGCGGGTGCTTCCGTTTCCTGCGCCGGAGCAGCCGTCGGTTCTTCGGGCACATTCGGGGTTGTTCCCGTGCAGCCGAATGCAACGATCAGCATCAGAACTGCGAGAATCAAAGATAGTTTTTTCATACGTCCTCCCTGTTTTTTGTTGTTTGTGCACGTCGTTGTTTGTAAAATTTGAGTAAAGGTTTACTCACCTGCATAATAGCACAGAACCGCTTTGCTTGCAAGCGTTTTCTGCAAAAAAACGTGAATCGATTACACATCGTCGACCGGAATCGATTCGGGGCATCCGCCGAATGCCGTGACGACCCTGCCGGACAGCTTTGCGCCACCGAGCAGGCAGGCGGAAAGCGGCTCGCCGCAGCAAACGCCCTTCAAAAATCCGGCCGCAAACGCGTCGCCCGCACCGCATGCGTCGACAAACGCGCCGTATGCGACCGCTTCCTGTTCGATCGTTTCCTCCCCGTGCGCCTTTGCAATGCTGCCGCGCGCGCCGCGGGTGATGACCGCCGCCGCTTTTACGCGAGATGCGATCGCGTCGAGCGCTTCGGATACGCTGCTTTTGCCGCTCAGGCGCAGCGCTTCGTCCTCGTTTCCCTTCCAGTAGTCGCAATGCGGCAGCACCGTGTCAAACAGCTCCGTTCTCGCGTCACAAAACGACGTATCCGCGCTCAGCAGCGTCCCGTACCGCTCGCAAAGCTGCGCGATCGGATACGACGCGCAGTAGCCGAGATAGGTATGCACGATGTCGGCATCCCGAATCGCGCGTTCGAGCGCGTCGTAATCCTCGACCAGCGTGCACGGTTGCGCAAACGATGCAAACGCGCGGTCTCCCTGCGCGCTCAGAACGGCGGATACCGGCGTGCGGCAGGGCGTATGTTCGTGCCGGATCAGCGAAAGTCCGCTGTTTTCAAGCGATGCGCGCACGATCCGTCCCGCGTCGTCGTCTCCGAGCAGCGTCCAGTACGCGGTCGGAACGCCGCATCTTTGCAGCAGGACCGCCGTGTTCGCACCGCCGCCCGCCTGCATTGAAAAGTGCGTGCCGTAACGTTCCTCGCCGAGATTCGGAAGCCCGTCCAGTCCGCCGAAGATCAGATCGCAGCAGCATTCGGATATGCAAAGCACCTTTTTCATGCCCATTCTCCGATCCACGGCGCGTTCAGCGCCGCATACGCGTCGACGAGCGATTTGGCAAGCGCGTAATCGCCGACCAGCGGATGCTGCATCAGCGCTTCGCGCGCCGCCGCCTTCGAGTGCGTGCGCACCGCTTCGACGGTCAGCTTTTCGTAGCGCTTGATCGTTTTCATCAGCGCAAGGTTCGTTCCGTCGATCTCCTCCGGTGCAAAGCGCATCGGCTTTGCCCCGTCCCTGCCGATCAGACAGGTGATCTCCAACACGTCGTCGTCCGCCATGCCCTGCACGGCGCCGCGATTGGGCACGCTCACCGCAAGGTCGATGTTCCTGTCGTTTTTTCGGCTGTCGATGTAATTGAACACGACGCCCGCGTAGCCCTCGTAGATTTCGGTGACCGGCTTTTGCCCGAGCAGCGAATCGATACCGAGCGTGCGCGGATCGATGCGTTCCGGATGCAGTGTCTGCCCGCCGAGTTCGATCGACATATAGCTGCCCTCGCGCCGGCGCATATACTCACGATAGATCGCAAGGCACATCTCCGGCTCCGTCTCGATGCTGTGCGCGCGAAGGGCGTTCATCATGTCCGTATTGTTGCGCAGGATGAATTCGCCGCGCGTTTCCTTCGCTTCCGAGAGGTTTTTGAGCGCGCGCTCGCGGTGATAATAATAGTACAGATACCCGTTCGGGATGCAGCGAAGGCGCCGCACCAGGTCGCGGTCGAAGTACAGGAACTGATGGAAGTTCTGCACGAACGCATCGTTCTCGAACAGCTTCGGCAGGATATCGACGCCGCCGACCTCGATCCGGTTCGCCCAGGAAAGATGGTTCAATCCGTAGACCTTGACGAGCAGGTCGCTCGCGTTGACCGCAAGCGCGTTCGCCGTATCGATCTTGATGCCGGTCGCGTTGTCGCAGATGCCGATGATGCCGGTGTAGCCCGCGTCGTACAGCGCCTGCGTGACAAGTCCGGACGGGTTGGTGAAGTTGAACACCGGCGCGTCCGGCTTTGCGTACGTGCGGATCAGACGCATGTAGTCGAGCATGACCGGAATTGTGCGGATCGCGTAGGAAAACCCGCCCGCGCCCGTCGTTTCCTGCCCGATCACGCCGTGCCGGAGTGCGATCCGTTCATCCTGCGTTCGCGTTTCGTCGCCGCCCACGCGCACGGTCGTAACCACCCAGTCCGCATCCCAAAGCGCCGTTTTTGCGTCGGTCGTCAGCGTGATGTGAAGCTCCTCCCGCTCGCGTGCGACAAGGTACCGCGCGATGCCGCCGAAGTATGCAAGCTTTTCGGGATCGATGTCCATGACGGCGACCTCGCCGATGTCCATGCTGCGGTAGAACTTCAGCAGGGATTCGATGAAATAATAGGTGCGGACGCTGCCGCCGCCGATCAGTGCAAGTTTCTTTGCCATTACTGTTTCAGCACCTCGATGAGCCGCCGCTTAAAGCCCTGCACGTCCACGTCGGTCGCCGCCCACGCCTCCTGTCCCTCGCCCCAGTCACAGTCGACCGTGAGCCCGCGCGTATGCGCGCCGCGCGTTTCGATCAGGATCCGCTTGCGTTCGAGCTTCAGAAGATCCGGCCACAGCAGCGCGGCAAGCGCCAGCGGGTCGTGCAGAATCGGCAGATAACCGAAGTTGACGATGAACTGTTCCATCATCTGCCCGAGCCGCTCGGCACGCGGATTGCCGGCGTTCTTTACCTCGTCGACCTCCTCGCGCGTGAACTGGCAGCGCAGGGTCACGTCGCGCCCGACCATCGTAATGTCCGCGCCGCTTTCGAACACGATGTGCGCCGCTTCCGGATCGCAGAAGATGTTCCACTCCGGATGCGCCTTGTTGAGCTGCCCGCCCATCATGTAGATTTTCATGCGTTTCGCGATATGCGGTGCCTTCGCGAGCGCGATGCCGACGTTCGTGAGCGGTCCGATCGCAAGGAGGATCAGATCGTCGATCTCCTCCGCTTTGCGGATGATGAAGTCCGCCGCATGCGGCAGCTTCTCGCCGCGGTACTCGCCGTAATCCGGCGAGCTGTTCGGGATGCGGTTCTCGTCCCACCAGCCGATCAGCGGCTTTTCCGCACCGGCGCAGACCGGAATCTGCTCGCGTCCGTAGACGCGCAGGAGTTCTTTGGTGACACCCGCGCGCCATGCGTTCGCAAGGTATACGTTTGTGATGCCGACGATCTCGACGTTCGGCGTGTTCAGCGCCATCGCAAGCGCGAGCGCGTCGTCCACATCGCCGCCGATGTCGGTATCGATCAAGATGCGATAGTGTTCCATACGGTTCAGAACTGTACGCTGTAGCGGTCGAACGGCACGATCTCGGCGCGGAACAGACCAGACGGATTGTGTGTCGACTCCAGAAGGTTCATCAGCGTGTTGACGACGCCGAGCGTGATCTCATTCTCGCCTTCGTGAAGGTACGGGGTCAGATCGGCTTCGTACGGACGCCACAGGCACGTCTTGACCGGCTCGCCGTTGACCGCAACGGTCAGTACGTCGCGGCCGATGTCCGCTTTGAGCAGCAGCTTCTGCCGCAGCATCTCCGCCGTGACCGCGATCTTCGTCGTATACAGGCCGGTGCCGGAATAGTACGGATAGCCGAAGTTGTTCCAGTCGCCGAGTCCGATTTCGGTTTTGGGAGCCACGATCGTTTCGATGCCGTCGCGCTCCTCGACCGAGAAACTGCCGATGATCTTCAAAAGGTCGGTCATGCCGTCGCTTTTCTTGGTGACCGTGAGCTTGACCGCAACGGTGTTCTCGCCGACCGTGAAGTACGGCTGCATCGGAACCGTTTTGATTTCCGCATCGAGATAGCTGCGCTCCGGCGTTTCGGTGACTTCCCTGCCGTTGACATAGAGGGTGTAGCACTGTCCCTTGAATCCGTCGATCATGAGCTTCAGATCGTCCGGCACGAACGCCGCGCGGATCTTGGTGACGTACCAGAGCGTGACCGGATAGGTCTCGTTCTCACGCTCGACCGGCAGCTGCATCTCCCACGCGCCCATGCGCATGTCGAGCCAGCCGGACATGTCCGCCGTTCCGTTCGTGATCGCCGCAACGTCGTCGTGCTCGGTCGCGTACGTCATCTTCCACGCGTCGGTGTTGATGCTGTTCGGTTTGTCGATCGCAAACGCGAACGGACCGCAAAGCGGGATCGCGTCGCCCGGACGCACCGCCGAAACCGTCTGCGTCGAGAGGCCGCCGTTTTCGCAAAGCGTCACTTCGCCGTCGTGCGCAAGGCGCGCAAAACCGGTCGCAACGCGCGTATCGGGATCGAACGCTTCCACGGTGATGTCCGCCGCGCAGATGTGCGCGGGCTCGACCGCGTCCGCAAACGAGAACATCTTGGAGCCGAACGGCTCAAAGTGCGCCGCAAGGCACGTATACCCGTCTTCGATCGCATAGACCGGCGCTTTTCGGATGTCGCCGGTTTCGAGGTCCCAAAGCTCCGGCGTATGTGCGCCTGCGAAGCGGACCGTCACGTCCGCCGGTTCGTTGACCGGATTGATCAGGAAGAACAGGTCCTTGCCGTCCTTGACGCGGTGCAGGCAGAAGATTTCCTCGCTGTCGATCTCGATTTCCGGCGTCACGCAGGCGCGCAGCATCCGGTCGAGCAGGGCGAGCCCTTCGCGCGCGTCGGGATTGTACTTGAACCCTTCGCCGAACGCGAACACGACCTTGCCGTCGCCGACGCTGCGCTCGCTCAGCTGCTGCGTTCGAACATCGTTTGCGAGGAACGCCTCGCGCAGCGCTTTGGGATCGACGCCGAACAGCGCTTCGATGCGCGCTTCGAAGTCCTCCGCCTCGCCCTCGACGCACTTGTACGGCAGCAGCGCGTCGCCGCCGAGCTTCCCGCCCGCGCTGACGAACGCTTCCATCGTTTTGAGCGTATCCGCCTTGATATGCGTGCAAGGCGGCAGCAGCAGCATTTCGTACCGCTCGCCCGCGATACAGAGCTTGCCGTCGCGGATCGATGTGCGCGTATTCAGCACGTCCTCGTCGATGTAGTCGTAGTCGATGTGCAGCCGAAGCATGCGGTCCGCCATGTAGTTGAACTCGCGCTCGATGCACTCGGAAATCTTGGTTCTCTGATTGGGCATGTAGTTTGCCCAGATCGAATTCATCGGGTACAGCACCGCGACCTTGGCGACGTGATCGCCGCCGGACAGCGTGTAGCCGAGGCGCGTCATGTAGTCGTTGAACTGCTTATACTGCTCCCACCAGGTGAACTGGCAGAACATGGACGGCGGCCAGTCGCGCTTGCGCTCGCCCTCGATCGTATAATGGAAGCCGTGCGGAATGAACTGGTTGACGCCGAGCACGTACTCCCAGTCGCCGATCCACTTCATGCGCTCCATCGTGCAGTCCCAGTACGAACCGCCCATCGATTCGCACACGAGGCGCGCGCTACCGTTCTGGTGCGCCGCGCTCGACGCGATCTTCAGCGCAACATGCTCGTTCTCCATCTCGCGCGTGCCGATGCGCGGATAGAGATGGTCAACGCCGGTCATGTGGAAGTGCTGCAGGTGCTTGAAGAGGTTGCCGTCGACGCGCGCATGCATGCGCAGCGACTCCTCATACAGCAGGTGTCCGGTGGAGATCACGTCGTGATCGGCGCACCAGTCCTCGATCTGCTTGAAGTAGGATTTCTCGTACTGATCGGTCAGCGTGCTCCAGAAATCGTAACGCACCTGCTCGGTGTCGCCGCCGCAGTCGAAGAACAGCTTCGGCAGGTTCTTCTTGAGATCGTAGCCGTTGTGCTCGCGGAAGATCTTGAACATGCCGTGCGTCCACGGAACGATGAAGTTGTCGCGTCCGGTCTCGAAGTAGTGCATGGCGGGCTCGTCGGTGAAAAAGCCCTTGACCTGCTTTGAAAAATCGCCGTCGAGGTACGCCCGATACCGCTCATGCGTGTATTCGATAAACTTTTTTGTCGTCTCCGGATTCAGCACGTCCGCGTACCAGGTGCTCTTGCGCTCGATGAAGTAGAACAGCTTCCACGGTCCCTTCGGCGCTTCCCACGTAATGACCTTGTCGAACGAGAGCGACGGCATCAGGTCGACGATCTCATAGTTGCCCGATTCGAGGTCGGACAGCTTGATCGCGCAGGCATAGACCGGTTCGGACTGTTCGAGGTCGTTGTAGCGGGAGTCGGTGCCCTCCATGAACGTGAAGAACTGCCCCGGCAGGTTGCCTTCGACCAGCTCGAGATAGACGTTCGTCATCTCCGGGTGGTCCTTCATCAGCGTCTGTCCGCAGGTGCCGCTCGGCCAGTTGTACTCGTCGTAGATCCAGATCTGCAGCCCCTCCGCCTGAGCCGTCTCGATCGTGAACTTGACGCGATCGAGCCAGTCCTCGTTCATGTAGCCGAGTTCCTCGCGCACGCCGAAGCGCGCGTGAATGTAGAAGCCCGGGCAGCCCTTCGCCTTGTACTCGCGAATCTGATAGGCGATCTCATCGTAGGACATTTCGCCGTTCCAGAACCAGAACGGCATGATGCCGAACTCGACGCTCGGCTTGCTGAATTTTTCCTTCGACAGCGGTTCGCCGGTAACAAGAATGTTTTCTTCCATAAATCCTTCCTTTGCGTTTAGAATAGTTCGATTGCCGCATACAGCGGAAGCGACGGGAACGTGACGGAAAGCACGCCGTTTTGGACGCGCAGTTCCGTTTCGATCGGGTTGCCGTCCAGATCGATCGCCCTTGCGCCGCGAACGGAAGCGTCCTTCAGGCGCACGGTGACATGCTCGATCGGCAGCACGCGATCCTTCTGCCTGTCGTAGCGGTAGTTCAAAAGCTGCAAGCTCCGCGCCGCAGCGCTTCGGTGCGTGTGCGCGCCGATGAACGCGCGGTCCGCGGCATTTGCGGTCTCGATCACAAGCTGCTCCTCCCCCTTTTGCGCTTCGCGCAACGCCTCCGTGAACAGGCGCATCGCGTCCTTTCGCGAATCGGGATTGCGCACAAGCGTGACGGACGGAAGCGCCGCCATGCGCGCCGCCCAGTCGGGACAGTTTTCGGCGGTCCTGCCGAACAGCAGCACCTTTCCGCCGTTTTGCGCGTAGCGGTACAGTTCATCGCGCTGGTTCTCGGTGAGGTACGTGCATTCGGGCAGGACGATCATCCGGTACTGTGCCCAATCCTGCGCGCATACGCGGTCGGGGCGCAGCTCATCATCGCCGAACATGCGCACGTCGTAGAGCGTCTGCTCCTCGGAAAGCCGCTGAATGACCTCCCAGAAAGGCAGGCGCGACGCGCTGTCGCTCTGCTCCTCGACCGATCGGTAGAAGAGGATCGAATCGACGTCGGTGAACTGATCGCCGTTCTTCTTGGTGACCTCGCGCCAGTAATAGCTCGGGAACGAATACGCGACCATGACAGCGGCGCCGCTGTCCTTCGAGAACAGCGCGTCGTGCTCCGCAAGGAACGTCTGCACCTGCTCGGTCACATCGCGCGGGGGCCAGAATCCGGTTTTGATCGTGTTGCCCATCCAGCCGCCGTACGGCACGCTCATGTTGCAGCCGTACACCGCGGCTTCGAGCAGCAGCAGGCGGTAAAGGTCGTACCCTCTGCCGCGATTCAGCTCGTCGAGCAGCTGCGGAATGATGCCGCCGTAGGGGTTCTCCGCGACGATGACCGGCTTGCTGCCGGAAAAACCGGAGATATACCGGTACCAGTGCGGCTGACGGAACAGGGTGTGCTCCATCTCGGTAATCACGCAGTCAACGGTGTTTTCGAACGGGTAGTAGACCGGCATACAGGTGAAGAAGTTGCCGCTCATCCAGATCTCGCGATCATACTTCCGCTTCGCATAGGCGCGCGCATGATCGACAAGCTCGGTAAAGTGCTTCTTGACCGCGCGCATCTGAAACTCGTACACATCGCGGTACGTCCACGACTCGGCGGGATGGTTCACGTTCGAATCCCGCAGGTACTGCCCGATGTCGAACGTGTCAAGATCGAACGCCTCGTACCCCTTTGGGAGCGTTCCCGCGGCGCGCCGGTCCTTCAGGTATGTGCGGAACTGCTTGACGCAGTCCTTGCAGAAGCACCCGCCCGCGCCCATCGACGTGATCGGCAGCTCCGCTTCGTCGAGCTGAATGCCGTAAACGCCCGCGTCGATCTGCAGTTCCATGATCTTCTTGAGGTATTCGCGCCAGACGGGATTGTTGCGGCAGGTCTGATAGCAGGTGCGCGAATGGTCCTTGACCTCGACCCAGCCCGCATGCACCGGCTCGCCGCGGAACGTGCGCGCCGCGACCTCCTCCTGCAAAGCAGTCACGCGCTCGCCGTCGCTGTTGACGATGCCGTCCGGATAGTAATCCTTCAGGGACGTGCGGAACAGCCCGTCGAACCTGCCGGACGAGAACTCGTTGAGCCCGTAATACGCGTCGGCGGCGTCGGAGCGTCCCTCGCGCATGACGTTGAACGCCTTCATGTGTTTCCCGTCCTCGGATACCTTGACCGGGAATTCCCAGCCCTGTACCTCGAACACGATGCCCATCGTACGAATGCCGCGCTTGTTGCATTCCGCGATGAACTCGGAATCGTTCATGAACCCGTAGAAGCGCAGACGCGGGTCGATCTCCCCGAATGCCTCGTGTTCGAGGTACGGGAGCGAGATCGAGCCGCCGCCCATGACGGACCAGACGAGGATCGTCGCGCGGTAGCGTTCCAGGTCCTCGACCATCTGCATGGAGCGCAAAGGGAGACTCGGGTGGTAGCAATGGTTGTCATGATACCAGCCGTCAAAGTAAATGCCTCTTTCCACAGAACGGTCCTCTTCGGTTATCTGTCGTTGTACATCAGATTGATCTCGGACTGGATCTGCGATTCCATGTTCGCGTTGATGGTCGCCGCCGGAACGCCGTCGTTGATGTAGTTGACGATCGTTGCGATGACCGTGCCGATGTCGTTCAGGCCCTTGTCATACTGATAGACGAGCTTGACATCGTCCGCATAGATCATGTCGTAGTTCTCCTGACCGATGCGGCTGGCTTCCTTCTTGTCGCCGACGGCCTTCTGCAGCTCGTTGACCACGCGCATGAACGCGACCGCACCTTCGGGGTTCTTCGCGCCGGTCGGCACCGCCATGCCCTGCGGATAGACGACAAGGTTCTTGCCCTCATAGTCGTCGCCGGTCGGGAACGGCACCATGCCCGTGTCGAACGGGAAGTCGACCGGATACTCGTGACCGCGGATCATCGCCATTGCGCCGTTGTCGAACCAGCCCCACATATCGTTGCCGTAGATGAAGCAGTCCTTGAGCTCGATGAGGTAGTTAATCGTATCCTGCGTGTTGACCGAGCCGAGGTTCGAGGAAACTTCGCCGGTCTTGGTGTCGATGTTGAGCAGCGAGCCGCCGTTCGCGTACATGAACGACAGGATCGTGTCCTCCCACGAACCGTAGGCGACCTGGCTCAGCTCGCCGTCGGTGGTCTTGGTCAGGCGCTTGCAGATGTCGCGGAACGTCGTCCAGTTCCACTTGCCCTGCTGATAGAGCGTTGCCGGATCGTCAAGGCCTTCAAGGTCGAAGAGGTCCTTGTTGTACATGATGTAGAACGCATACGGCTTCAGCGGGATCGCGTAGTAGCTGCCCTTCCACTGGAAGGTCTCCTTGTTGATCTTGTAGTAATCGTAGTCGAGATCGGACGTGTATGCGTCGAGGTTCTGCGCGACGCCGGAGAGGATCACGCTGTACAGGGTTTCGTCGTACACCTCAAAAAGGTCGGGCGCGTCGCCCGCGTTCTGACGGGACGTGACGGTTTCGAGCATGTCGCCCCATGCGGAATAGATGACCGTGACCTTGCCGCCGTACTTTTCTTCGAAGTACGGAATCGCCTCAAGGATCGGATCGTACACGTCCGCCTGCTTGCGGATGTCCACCGCGTACTGCTTCGGATTGTACCAGTACACGATCGTAATGTTCGGGTTTTCGAGCGTTTCGGGAAGTCCCTCGACGTTGTCGAGGAAGCCCTCCTCCGCACCGCCGCCGGTGACGATTTCGCCGGCGATCTCGCCGTTCTGCGGCTCATCGGGGTTGGTCGGCGCTTCGCCCGTGCCGCCGCCGGTCGGATCGGTGACGCCCGCGGGGTTGGACGGCGCTTCGGTGCCTCCCTGGTTCAGTTCGCTGGTGCAGCCCGCGAACAGCGCAATGCACATCGCAAGCGCGAGTGCGAGACAGAGATACTTGGTGATGGTTTGTTTCATGATCGTTCCTCCTGTTGAATTTATCAGATACCTGTTAAGCCGGAGTCCTCAATGCCCTCCGAGAAGCGTTTCTGCAGGAATACGTACAGAATGACGAGCGGCAGGATCGCGATAAGCGCGGCTGCCTGAATCTGCGTGTTCGCGGTCTGAATGTTCTGCAGACCCGTTCCCATGTTGTGCAGATTTTCGAGGTTTGCCTGGAACGACGCCATCGCCGTCGCCATCGTATCCGTCGTGCGGATGTACATCGCGGGCGTATAATAATCGTTCCAGTTCCACACGACCGCAAGGAGCAGCACCGCGATGATGATGTTCTTTGCCGTCGGCAGGATGATGCGAAGGAAGGTGCGCAGCGGTCCGCACCCGTCGATCGCCGCCGCTTCCTGCAGTTCCTTCGGAAGTCCCGTAAAGAACTGCATGAAGATGAAGATAAAGATGCCGTTCTTGAGTCCGACGCCGAAGATCGAAGGCAGGATCGTGACCCACGGCGTGCCGATCAGGTTGATCGGTCCGATCGACGGGATCACCTTGTGCAGCAGCGACAGAATGCCGAGAAAGTCGAAGTACCGGTAGCTCGAATAGAGCGAGGTCGAGATCGTCTGCGGCGGGACGATGATCGTCAGGATCACGCATGCAAGGATGATGCCGCGTCCGCGGAAGCGAAAGCGCGCCAGCCCGTACCCGACGAACATCGCGATGAACGTAGAGATGAACGCGGGCAGAATCTCGATGAGCAGCGTGTTCAAAAACACCTTGCCCACGTCCATGACCTGAAACACGATATAGAAGTTATCGAGCGTCAGACTGCGCGGGATCCAGACGACGGACGGATCGTAATACTGCGAGACGGGCTTGAACGCGTTGCTGATCATGTACAGCACCGGATACAGCACGACGTAGCAGAGACCGAGCAGGAACAAGTGGCGAAGGATTGCGAGAACGATGCCGATGATGCGCCGTCTTCGCACGAGCGCGTTGACCTGCGCCTGATTGGAACGCTGTTTCATACGCTTTGCCCCCCTTCAGTTCTCGATCTTGGACGCGCGCCGTCCGATCGTGAGATACGCGATGCCGAGGAACACGGCGATCACGAGGAAGTACATCCACGCCATCGCGGCGCTCATGCCGAACTTCATCGTCTTGCCGAAGCCCATCTGCTGGATCGCCGCCATCATGACGTTGCCGCCCGCGGTGCTGCCGTATGCGGTCGATGCATCGATCACGCAGTAGACCACGTTGAGGAAGATGATCGGCGAAATCTTCGGGATCGTGATGCGCCAGAAGATGTCCCATGCGCTTGCGCCTTCGATGCGCGCCGCCTCGTATGCGCTCGCCGGAATCTTCTGCAGGCCGGAGATGTAGAGCAGGATCGGCACGCCGCAGTTGACGACCATCGAGAAGATCGCGTCGATGATCTGCGTCAGAAGGTTGATGAACGAAGTCGGAAGTCCGCCCTGCTGCATCAGCGTCGTCATCGAGGTCGACGAATAGATGTACGCGTTGCCCGTGCCGGACAGTCCCGACGAACCGACGACCGAGCTGACCATCGAGTATACGACGCCGCTCGTCATGATGATCGGCAGGAAGAAAATCGCGCGGTAGACGGTTCTGCCGTGGAAGTTCTGCACGAGCACGATCGCGATGAACAAGCTCAGGATCGTACAGATCGCGACCTGTGCGAGCATCGAGCCGGTGACCGTCCAAAGGTTGCGCAGAAAGCTGCTGTCCTCGATGAGCAGATAGCGGAAGTTCTGCAGCCCCACGAATGTCGTTTCGAGTCCGTTCTGCCCCATCGTCACGTCGTTGAACGTGTACCAGAAGCTTTCGATCATCGGCTTCAGGAAGAAGATGACGAAGCCGATCAGAAACGGCAGGACGAACAGCCAGCCGGCGCGGTTCTGCTTTCTTGCCAGGGAATACTGTTTGTTACGCTTGTTTGCCATAGCCGCCTCCCGTCAATCCCCGACCGCCTGCGCGCTCGCATAGACCTGCCCGTTCAAAAGGGCGGTAAAGCCGAGCGCCGGAACGGTGACGCCGTCCGCGCTGTACGGCGCGTCGCCGTAGTTGACCCAAATCACTGCGCCGTTGTCGTACGCGATGCAGCGCACGCTGTCCGTCACGATGCGGTGCTCCTTAACGCGCGCCGTCTGCACCGCGCACAGCGCTTCGTTGAGCTGTCCGTACTGGCGCACGATCTCATCGAACCAGTTGGAAAAGTCCGCCGAATAGATCGTATTGAGCCGCGAGCCGATCAACTCGTCTGCATTCTCGCAAATCAGCGAGAACATCGGATATGCGCCGAACTCGATGCACGTCAGCGTCAGCTTTTTCGGATTGCTTGACAGGTTCGATGCGCGCAGCGAATACGAAATGCAGCCGTGATAGACCATCTGATAGAACGGAATCGATACGTCCTCGAGGTCGAAGCTGCTCGAGCGCGCAGGCGTGGTCAGAATATGCGTCGCGAAGTTCGCCGCGTATTCGTTCGCGCCGGTGAGCAGCACGCTGCCGGTCGTGTTCGCAATGCTTTGAACCGCGTTTGCCATGATGCTGCGCGCCTGATTGCGTCCCGTGCCGTTCGTGCCGAGCTCGGAATAGAGCTTTTCGCCGACCGTATCGAGCGCCGCGCCGTCAAAGCCCGCGTCGTGCAGGTTCTTCGCATACTGCGCGAACACGCGCTGCACCGAGCCGAGCCGCAGAAGATACCACGGATCGTAGCGCGAATCGACCATCGCCGAGTCGAGCCGGAACGCGTACTGCCGCTGCACGGTGTTCGCCACCGACTGGAGCGCATCGCGATACTGGTTCACGCCGCGTCCGGAGCGGTAGATATTGAGAAGGTCCGCGCTAAGGTACAGCCCGCCTTCGGCGTCCGCAAGGCGCTCGCGCAGCGCGAACAGCTCCTCGCTCGAACCGACCTTCCCGTCCGGCTTTGCGCTCACGGGAACCTTGCGGTAGAAGCTGCTTTCGGACCAGTAGTTGTACTTTAAGACGATGCGCGAAAGCCCTGCGTCCTTAAGCGCGTCGAGCATCGCGTTGACGTCCTTCACGCTCGCGGTCGTGATCTTGACGTCGATCGGAATGCCCAGAACGGACTTTGTCTTTTCGATATGCCCGTATACGTCGAGATACAGCGGGATGCAATTGCTTTGCGCCGTGCGGATCTCCAATCCTTCCCGTTCGATCAGATAGTCGCGATAACGCGCCGCCATGTCGCTGTAGCCGGACGCGCCGGTCTTGAGCGGACAGTAGGAAACCGTGTAGTTCTCATACGTTTCGATGTTCTTTTCGCCGATCGAAACGACCTGTTCGGAGCCGTCCTTCTGCGTCTGGCGCACCGTGCCGATCGTGCGGTACGAATACGTCGTCCAAACGGAATTGTAGTTGCTGTACTTGCCCGAAACGTTCGCGTTGACCGTCGCGCGCGCCGCTCCTTCCGTGACGATCGCAAGGAATCCGTCGTCGCCTCTGTGGATGCCGAACACCGGCATGTAGGCGTTCTGCGACAGCGTGAAATAGCCGGACAGCGCAAAGCCGCCCATCGTCTTGTCGTTCGTGCCGTTGTCGAAGCCGTATACGCTCTGCGAGTAGGTGCGCGCAGTCAGGCGTTCGTTGTTGAAATAGATCAGTGCGCCGCTGCCGTCCGGCACGAACAGGTATCCGTCCTCGTTCATGCCGCCCGCGCCGAAGTACGGAAGGAATTCGATCGATTTGATCTTGTTCGTGCCGTATTCGAGGATGCCGTCGGTCAGGATCGACGCATCGAAGCGATCGCCGTTTAACGCGTAGCGAATCGGCACGCGGAACTTTTCGTTCGGGAAGTCGAACAGGAACACGATCGAGCCGTCCGGATCGATGCGGTAGTAGAGCCCGCCCTTCTGCACGCTCTGCAAAAACGCGCCGCAGGTCATTTCCACACTCTGCGTCGTCGTGTACACGACGGTCAACGCGGACAGAAGCGCGTTTTTATGGTAGCCGCTTGCAAGCTGATCGTCGAACTTGTCGACGGGGTTCGTGTACCAGGTGACGCCGGTCTGCTTGTCGAGCACCGCCGCTTCGCCGGTCTTGAGGTTCGCGGACAGCGCAAGATACTGGTTTTCCGAGATCGGGACGAGCTCGTTTTCCTTCCCTGCGGGCGAGAAGCCCTGCGTGGCGTCCACGTGCGTTTCCCTCGCCGGCACCGCGGGACGGTTCGTCGTGCAGCCGAGAAGGAGCAGGGCGCACAGAAGCAGCAGAGGCAGGATGCGTTTTGCGTTTCGTTTCATACCGATCCTCCTCTCATAGCCGGAAGACGATCTCGTTGTAGATCGTCACCACGAACGTGATGATCTGCTGCAGCAGCGAGTAGCCGAGCAGCAGCAGGAACAGGATGATCGCAACGCCGATCACCGTCAAAAGCAGGTTCAGCAGCAGTCCGCCGAAGCTGAACTGGTGGACGTAGTACATGCCGACGATCAGGATCATGCCGCTCCAAAGGTAGCCGATCACGCGCAGCGCAACCAAAAACGCGCCGACCTCGGCGTTCGCGAAGTTCGTCAGGAAGATGTGCAGCAGCGCAAAGATCGTGTACGGCACGAGCGTATAGCACAGCGTGATGAAGATGTCGCGGTTCTCGCCCTCCGAGAACTGCAGCGAACCCGCCGCCCAGTTCGCGATATAGACGATCGCAAAGCCGCCCATCGTGATGAGGAAGATCGACGGCACGGAGATCCTGTCCGGATTGTAGGTGTTGAAGATGAAGCCCGTCAGAACCTGTTCGAACACGTTGGTCAGAAAGAACACCAGCAGAATCGCGGCGCACGCGACGATGCTGCCCTTCTTTTCCCACTTGATCTGATCGAACCCGTTGACCGGATGAATCATCGTGTAAAAGATGTGCTTGAAGCCCGCGCCGACATCCTCGCGCAGCAAAAGCTTACGTTCCATGGCGCACCCCCTTTCTCTTCTTCAGGATGCGTCCGAGAATCAGCGCCGCGGCAACGAGCACGATCAGCCCGACCGCAACGTACGGGAACGCGTCGCGCATGACGATGAGCGAATACTCCTTGAACGCAAGCGAATAGTTCTGCCGATCTCCCGCGAGCTTGAAGTAATACATCGCGGTCTTGTAGTCGTGCATCTGATAGTACGCCTTGCCGAGACCGGTGTATGCGGGCAGATAGTTGGTGTTGTGATGCACGACCTGTTTCCAGGGCTCGATGCTCTCGGCATACAGGCCCTGGTTGTAATACGTGATCGCCGAATGAATCTCCCTGCCGAAATCGGTCAGCACGAACTCGGTGATCGTGTTCTTCTCGGCGTCGAGCACATACAGGTTGCCGTCGATCTCCGCAAGCGATACCGGCTTTTGGAACAGACCAAGCTGCTGTCCGATGCCGCCGAAGGTGATCTGCATCGACAAGCCCGCATCGCGCTGCACGGTCGTCTGGATCAGGTATCCGCCGTTCGTATCGAGCAGCACGATGATGCCGTCCCGCTCCACAACGTCCGAGTAGAGCAGCGTTTCGCTGCCGCCGGTCCAGTTCAACACATTGATGCCGAGCGGGTTCAGCTGTGTCAGCACCCGCGCGCCGTTTTCGCTGCCCGCGGCGGTGGCGAAGATGTATCCCTCGCCGTTCAGGAAGAGGTTGCTGTACTCAATCGGGTTAAACGACTGCATGGACGCCGCCGCCTGATCGGACAGGATCGATTTCCAGAGCTTCTGCACGCGCCGTCCGAATGTCATTTCGACCTCGTTCGCGCCGAAGAACTTGATGAACGTGCCGTCCGGCTCGAGGTAGATGAGTCCCTGATACACGCCGCGCGAGAGGATATAGATCCGGTCGTTTTCATCGACGACGACCTTGGTCGGCAGATAATTGAAGTTCTCCGGCAGCAGCGGAGAGGACGGCGTCGGCAGCACGCGGATGAGGTTTCCGTCCCCATCCGCTTCCAAGACCTGCTGTCTGCCCATATCGCAAAGATAGATGCTGCCGTCGTCCTGCACAAAGACGCCCTGCGGATTGGAAAAAGCAAGCGCTTCGCCGTCCGCGCCGACAAACGCGGTCAGCTCACGCAGTAAGGTAAAGTTCTCGTCCAGCACGAGCACGCGCGCGTTGCCGGAATCGACGACGTACAGTTCGTGACGCGCCTCGGAATAGAACAGATCCTGCGCGCCGTTGAAGTTGCCGCAGCCGAGCTGCGCGCCGCCGATGCTGCGCGTGGGAAGATAGGCGTTGGGCGTCGGCGTTGGGTTGCTCCATCTGTCGTACGTATAGGTCTGATACGGCACCTCGGAATCCTCCGCCCGCGCGAACGTCGGCACGAGGAGGATCATGCAAAGGAGCAGGATCGCGACGGTTTTGCGTTTCTTCATACCGCTCCCCCCTTATCCCTTGATGCCCGATGTCGCCATCGTCTCGATGACGGACGACTGGGAAATGATGAACACGACCACCGGCGGGATCATCATAATGAGCGCGACCACCGCGCCCGCACCGGCACGCGCGATGCCCGCCGAGCTGATCGACTGCATGACCGCGGTCAGCGTCTTTAAGGTTTCCTCGTAGATGTACTGCGATTCGCCGGTGTTCCAAAGGTCCTTGAACGTGAAGATCGTCAGCGTCATCCACGCGGGTTTGACGGACGGCATGATGAACTTCCAGAAGATCGTGAACTCGTTCGCGCCGTCGATGCGCGCCGCTTCGAGCATTTCGTCCGGGATCGTCATCATGAACTGGCGCATCAGGAACACGCCGAAGCTGCCCGCCAGCACCGGCAGCAGCAGCGACCAGTAGGTGTTGATGAGACCGAGCCGCGAGATGATGATGTACAGCGGCGTTCTGGTGACTTCCGGACGGAACAGGATCGCGAGAACGACGACCTGATAGTACACATACACCCACTTGGAGCGGTTCTTGGCGAGCGGATACGCCGCGAGCGACGCGATGATGATGTACGCGAACGTGCCGAGGATCGCGAGCATGAGCGAGTTGAACAGCGAACGTTCGAACGGCACCCAGGTCTCCTGCGTAATCTCGATGAGGTCGCGGAAGTTCGACAGCGTCGGATGCTGCACGAAGAACTTCGGCGGGTAGGTCAGGATCTCGTTGAGCGGCTTGAACGCGGTGACGAGCACGTACACGAGCGGCAGCACCATGAACGCGCCGACCAGCGTCAGAAACGCGAAGATCAGCACGGTGCCGCCCGCCGAGCGCGAAAGCACGACGCGCTTATACTTCTTATCCTTCTTTTTGGGCTTTAGAAGCGTTGCGGTTTCCATGCGTTCACCTCCTTACAGCCATTTCGAAAGGACTTTGTTGATGACCTTCCACATCAGCAGCATGATGGCGAACAGCACGACCGCGATCGCGCAGGCATAGCCCATTTCGAAGCGCACCTGTCCGAAGTCGAGGATGTGCAGCACCAGCGTCTGCGTGGCGTAGTCGGTGCTCGGAAAGCCCGTGAGGTTCATACACTCGTAGCCGATCGCGAACGAGGTCGAAATCTGCATGACCGCGCCGAACAGCAGCTGCGGACCCATCTGCGGCAGCGTGATGTACCAAAGCTCGGCAAAGCGGTTCGGGATGCCGTCGATCGCCGCGGACTCATAGAGCTCGCGGTTGAGCGACTGCAGACCTGCGACGAACGAAAGGAAGCCCGTACCGAGCGACAGCCACAGGATGACGACGATGACGACCGCCATCATGTAGCGGGTGTCGGTCAGCCACTGCACCGGTCCGAACACGACGCCGAGCCGCAGCAGGATGCTGTTCAGAAAGCCGTAGCTGTCGCCGGAAAAGATGTACGTCCAGACGAAGTACACGTTCCCCGCGAGCGACGGCAGGTAGAAGATCAGCGTGAGGATCGTGCGGACCGTGCGGTT
>DFEW01000014.1 GCA_002369195.1 Christensenella sp. UBA3792 | reverse complement strand
ACGCGCGCGGCATCTCCGTCATTCTCGATCTCGTTTTGAACTGCACCTCCAACATCCATCCGTGGTTTCTGGATGCGCTGAACGATCCCGACAGCCCGTACCGCGCGTACTACCGTTTCCTCGACGACGCCGAGCATCCCGAGGATTACGACCTGCACGCGGCTGTGCTCGGCTATGACAGCTGGTACCGGTACGACCGCGAGGGCAATTCCTACGACATCGACGGCGACGAAGGCGAGCAGATCGCCTGCAGCCTGTACGCCGGCTACATGCCCGATCTGAACTACGACAACGAAGCGACCGTTCTCGAGGTGCAGAACATCGCAAAGTTCTGGCTCGACAAGGGCGTTGCCGGATTCCGCCTCGATTCCGCTCCGCACATCTTTTCCGCAGCGGAGATCCCGCTTTCCTCGGGCAAAACGGTCAGCGAATGCAACTACGCATTCTGGAGCCGCTTTCGCGACTACTGCCGGTCGATCAATCCGGA
This sequence comes from Christensenella sp. UBA3792, assembly GCA_002369195.1. GTDB lineage: Bacteria > Bacillota > Clostridia > Christensenellales > CAG-138 > UBA3792. Next base: position 6,740 of record DFEW01000014.1, on the reverse strand, counting down.
CGTCTATCTGGTCGGTGAGGTGCTGACCGGAAACGTCGATATGCGCGCGGACTACATGCGCTCGATCGGCTCGGACTTCGACTTCGGTCTGATCTACAACATCCGCGACGAGTTCAAGCATCCCTCCTCGAAAAACGACCTCGGTCTCTTGATCGCATCGAGCTATAAGACGTATCGGAACACGACGAACGACCGGTATATCAACGCGCCGTTTCAAACCGACGCCGATGTGAACCGCATGGCAGGCGTATTCGACAACGACCCGCGCAAGATCAAGCTGGCGCAGATGGTTTCGCTGACGATCGAAGGGTTGCCGTTCATGTACTACGGCGACGAGATCGGCATGCTCGGCAACAAGGGCAGCGGAGAGATCTTTAAGCTCTCCTTCCCCTGGGCGAAGGGCGATCCGTACCAGACGACGATGCTCAATTACTGGAACATCTACGGCAAAAAGGTCGACGGAAGCGACTATCTGCAGCCGTTCGACGAGCAGAATGCGGACCCGAATTCCGTGCTGTCCGCGATCCGCAGACTGATCCACATCCGCAGCGAGAACGAAGCGCTGTTTGCCGGACGGTTTGAGACCTACACGGCGGCGCCGGACGTCGTCTCCTACAAGATGGTTTCCGCGCATCAGGAGGCGGTCATCCTGCACAACTTCCACGACGCGCCGATCACCTTCACGTTCGATACGGAAGACTACGGACTGCTGTACATGACGTATCACGACGAACTGACGGTCAGCGGCGGAACAATCACGTTAGAGCCGTATGAGAGCATCATCCTTGCCCGCATGCGCTGAATAATTACGAATATATAGGAGGTATGTATGTCGAAATTCCAATTTACGGTCGGTCCGTGGAACGTCCACACCGGCGCAGATTCCTACGGTCCCGAAACGCGCAGCGCGATCGATCTGGAAACGAAGTTCCGCAAATTCAGCGAGATCGGCTTTTCCGCCGTGCAGTTTCATGACGACGACGTCGTCCCGAACATGAATGCATTGAGCGAGGAGCAGATCAAGGCGGAAGCGCGCAAGGTCAAGGCGATGCTGGACAAGTACGGTCTCAAAGCCGAATTTGTCGCGCCGCGGCTTTGGATGGATCCGCATACGGCGGACGGCGGCTTTACAAGCACGAGCAAGGCGGATCGCGAGTTTGCCATGTGGCGCGCGTACCGCTCCATCGACATCGCCCGCGAGCTCGGCACGGATCTGATCGTGCTGTGGCTTGCGCGTGAGGGCACGCTTTGCGCGGAGTCGAAGAGCGCCGTGACCGCGACGAAGCAGATCATCGAGGCGATCAACAACATGCTCCGCTACGACGAGAGCATCCGCGTCTGCATCGAGCCGAAGCCGAACGAGCCGATCGACCGTTCGTTCTGCGGCACGATCGGGCACGTCATGGCGGTTTCCGCCGCGACGATCGATCCCAAGCGCGTCGGCGGCAATCTCGAAAGCGCGCATGCGGTGCTCGCGGGGCTCGATCCGGCAAACGAGATCGGCTTTGCACTCGCGTTCGACAAGCTGTTCACCGTCCATCTGAACGACCAGAACGGCATCCGTTACGATCAGGACAAGTCCTTCGGCGTCGAAAACCTGCGTCAGGCGTTCAATCAGGTCAAGCTGCTGTGCGAAAACCGGTACTGGGAAAAGGGGTACGTCGGACTGGACGTCAAGGCCATGCGCACGACCTCCGACGAGGACAGCTATGAGCATCTCAAGAACAGTCTTGCGATCTTCAAGGCGCTTGAGGAGAAGGTCGACCGGTACGACTATGCGCTTGCGGATTCGCTGATCGCGCAGCGCAAGTTCGAACAGCTGGAGCTGTATACCGTGAACCTTCTGATGGGGCTGGTCTGACCCTGCCGACCGCCATGCAACAGAAATTGATCTGCGCCGGACACGTCTGTCTCGACATCACGCCGGTCTTTGCGCCGAACGCGGAATCGGATTTCGCGTCGCTTCTGACGCCGGGGCGGCTCGTGCATACCGGCGCGGCGGACATCCACACCGGCGGCAGCGTTGCGAACACCGGTCTTGCGCTGAAGCTGCTCGGCAACGACGTAACGCTGCTCGGCAAGATCGGAACGGACGCGTTCGGCAGCATCGTGAAATCGATCTTCGCGTCCTACGGCGCGGGCGGACTGATCGAGGACCGCAGCGCAACGACTTCCTATTCGGTCGTGCTCGCCCCGCCCGGTCAGGATCGCGTGTTTCTGCACCATCCCGGTGCGAACGACACGTTTTCGAGCGCGGACGTGCCGGAGGATGCGCTCAAAGACGCCGCGCTGTTCCATTTCGGCTACCCGCCGATCATGCGCCGCATGTACGAAAACGACGGTGCGGAGCTTGCCGCTCTGTTCCGCCGCGTCAAGGCGCACGGCGTCGCAACGGGGCTTGATCTCGCCGCGGTCGATCCGGATTCCGACGCCGGTCGTGCCGACTGGGAACGGATCCTGTCCGCCGTTCTGCCCGATACGGACTTTTTCATGCCGTCGTTCGAAGAGCTGTGCCGGATGCTCGACCGCGAACGCTACGCCCGGTTCGACCCGAACGCGGATATCACGGAGCAGATCGACCTGCTGCGCGATGCAAAACCGCTTGCGGAACGCGCGCTTGACTTGGGCTGCCGTGTCGTGCTGATCAAGTGCGGCGTCGCGGGAATGTATCTGCGCACGGCGGATCGCGTTGCGCTGCAAAAAACGGGCGATCGCGTCGCGCTCGATCCTGCGCATTGGGCGGATCGGGAGATCCTCCAGCCATGTCTTTGTGCCGATCGCGTCCTGTCCGGAACCGGCGCGGGCGATACAAGCATCGCGGCGTTTCTGGCCGCGGTTCTGAACGGATGCTCCCCCGAATGGTGCGCTGCGCTTGCCGCCGCCGAGGGCGCCTGCTGCGTCACGGAATATGATGCGCTGAGCGGACTGCTGCCGCTGACGGCGCTTTCGGAACGGCTGAAAAAGGGCTGGAAAACAATGAAGCAAGGAGAACTGCAATGCTTGTCAATCTGAAAACGATACTCGCCGACGCGCAGGAAAAGCGTTACGGCGTCGGATTCTTCAATGCGGTCAACGCCGAGATGGCGCGCGCTGTCATCGAAACCGCCGAAGAGCTGCACTCTCCGGTCATGATCGGCACCGCGGAGGTACTGCTGCCCGTCACGCCGCTGCCGGTCGTGGCGGATTATCTGATCCCGATGGCGCGCGAAGCACGCGTTCCGGTCTGCGTGCATTACGATCACGGTCTGACCTTCACCAAATGCATCGAAGCGCTGCGGCTCGGATTCACCTCCGTCATGTACGACTGTTCCACCGCTCCCTACGCGAAAAACGCGCAGCAGGTCGCCGACCTCGTCGGCATCTGCCACGGCATGAACGTATCCGTGGAAGGCGAGCTGGGACACGTCGGCGACAACGAAGGCGCAGGGAAGCTGCTCCGTCCGAGCGATTTCTATACCGATCCGGACGCAGCCGAGGACTATGTGTGCCGCACCGGAATCGATGCGCTCGCAGTCGCGGTCGGCAATGCGCACGGAGACTACCGCTTCCCGCCCAAGCTCGACTTCGACAGGATCGAAGCGATCGCGCAAAAAACCGGCATCCCGCTCGTGCTGCACGGCGGCAGCGGGCTGTCGGACGACGATTTTCGCGTCGCCGTTTCGAAGGGCATCGCAAAGATCAACATCTTTACGGATCTCGACAAAGCCGGAAAACGCGGCATATTGAAGGGTCTTGAACGCGGCGCGCAGACCGTGACCGGTCTCATCCCGTTCGAGATCGAGGCGATGAAAGAGGTCGTTGCCGAAAAGCTGAAGCTGTTCGGTTCCGTCAACCGATGCTGAGAACCGTTTGAACAAGCCGTGTTCGGTTTGTTGAAAATGCCTGCCGCGTCCTCCGTTTCAGACATTCTTGCGCAGCAGGCAAGAGCCGCCGTACCGGCGGCTTTCTTTCGTTTCGCCCCTTCCCGGGTAGAAAGATTCTTGACCGAGGCGGCTGGGTAAAGTATACTGGGTAAAGTATAATAGAGAAACGGATGAAGCATCCGCATTGCAAAGAAGGAGTCGCTATGAAACAGGAACTGCAACCGTTAATGACGCCGTGGAAGATCGGGAACGTGACGATCAAGAATCGCTTCGTGCTGACCTCGATGGGCGGGACCGATCTGTTCGGCTGGATGGAAAAGAATCACTTTGACAGGGACGGCGCGGAGTTTATCCGCCGCGTTGCCGAGAACAACTGCGGTCTCGTGCTGCCGGGCTGTCAGCCGGTCTATAACCCGATGTTCGGGCAATGGCTTTACAAGAACAAAAAGATGTACCGCGACCTTGCGGCATGGATGCCGTCGTTCCACAAGACCGGCGCGAAGCTGTTTGTGCAGCTGACGGCGGGCTTCGGGCGGTCGTTCACGATCTCCGAGATGATGGAAACGCTGTACACGAACCCCGTGCTGCGCACCCTTGCGAAGCCGGTGATGGACCTCGACAAGATCACCGCATCCGCGAGCCCGTCTCCCAACCGCTGGTCGGACAAGGTTCCTTCGCGCGCGCTGACCGTGGAGGAGATCCACACCTACGTCGACGCGTTCGCCAAGACGGCGAAGCTGCTGATGGATGCGGGCGTGGACGGCGTGGAGATCCACGCGGTGCATGAAGGGTATCTGCTCGATCAGTTCACACTGCCCTATGTGAACAAGCGCACCGATGAATACGGCGGCTCGCTCGAGAACCGCTACCGCTTTGCGGCGGAGATCGTGCAGGCGATCAAGAAGGTCTGCGGCAAGGACTTCCCCGTCTCCCTGCGCTACAGCGTCGTGTCCAAGACCAAGGGATTCCGGCAGGGCGCGCTGCCCGGCGAAACGTACACCGAGGTCGGACGCGACATGAAGGAATCCGAACGGGCGGCGAAGTTCCTGCAGGATGCGGGCTACGACATGCTCAACTGCGACAACGGCACGTATGACGCGTGGTACTGGGCGCATCCGCCGATCTACATGCCCGAAAACTGCAATCTCGACGACGTTGCGCACATCAAGCAGTTCGTGGATATCCCCGTGGTCTGCGCCGGTCGTCTCGACCCGCGCGCTGCCGCGAATGCGATCGCGGACGGCAGGATCGACGGCGCGGGCTTTGCGCGCAACTTCCTCGCCGATCAGGAATGGATCACCAAGCTGATCGAGGACCGCGAGGCGGACATCCGCCCCTGCATCCTCTGCCACAACGGCTGCTTCAATATGTGCCATTACAAGGGCGTGCCGAACGACCAGTCCCTGTCCGACAGTCTCGGTCTGGCGCGGTGCGCGGTCAACGCCGAAACGATGCAGTGGCGCAAGCATTGCATCAAGCCGACGAACAAGCCGAAGAAGGTCATCATCGTCGGCGGCGGCATCGGCGGCATGGAGGCGGCGCGCGTGCTGAAGCTGCGCGGTCACGAGCCGGTCATCTACGAAAAGAGCGACGCGCTCGGCGGCACGTTCATCGCGGCGAGCGCGGAATCCTACAAGGGCAAGCTGCGCGACCTGCTGGCATGGTACCGGCGCGAGACGGAGCGGCTCGGCATCGAGGTGCATCTGAACACCGAGATCAAGTCCCTTGAACCGTTCGGCGACAGCGAGATCATCGTCGCGACCGGTGCATCGCCGCGGTTCTTCCGCAACGTTCCGGGCTTCGACAAGGCGATCGAAGCCTGCGACTACCTGACCGGTACGCCGGTCGGCGACACCGTCGCGGTCATCGGCGGCGGGCTGACGGGTTCGGAGATCGCGTATGAGCTTGCCCTGCAGGGCAAGCATCCGATCATCGTCGAGATGAAGGACGACCTCGTTTCGCAAACGGGCGTATGCCTCGCAAACAGCTCGTACCTGCGCGAGTGGTTCGCCCTGCATCAGACGCCGGTATACCTTGAAACGACGCTCAAGGAAGTGCGCGACGGCGCGATCGTATGCAGCACGAAGAACGGCGAGATCACGATCCCCTGCGATTCCGTGATCAGCTCGGTCGGCTACGTGCCCGCACCGCTTGCGAAGGAAGGCGGCCGCGTACATCTGGTCGGCGACTGCAAACAGGTCGGCAACCTCAGAAGCGTCATCTGGCGCGCGTATGAGGTCGCCATGAAAATCTGAACGGGAGGCAAACCATGAAATTAACCGCAGAACAACAGGCGATATACGACGGCGCGCAGGGCGAAACCTACGCCAAGATCATGCAGACGCTCGTGCGCTACGGCGAGCTGTACGGCGCTGAGGAAATGGTGCCGATCACCGGCGAGCACGGACATCTGGTGACGAGCTTCGGGCTCAAGGTCATCCATCCGGTGTACAAGCTCATGGACGAGCTGATCGACGCCGGCGTCGTGTCCAAACAGACCTTCACGATGGACCCGCGGCCGATGGACCGGCATGTGCCGTCCAATCCGATCCGCGATCTCGTGTTCAAAGTATTCATGTACTCGGAGCAGAGCAAGTACGAGGAACAGCTCAAAAAGCTCGGTCTGATGAGCGGTGACGGCTTTTCCTGCGCCTGCTACTTCGATGAACAGGGCAACAAGCCCAAAAAGGGCGACGTGCTGAGCTGGGCGGAATCGTCCGCCGTCGTCTACGCAAACTCCGTGCTCGGCGCGCGCTGCAACCGCAACTCCGGCATTCTGGAGCTGTTCGGCTCGATCCTCGGCTGCGTGCCGAAGTTCGGACTGCTGACCGATGAAGGCCGCAAGGCGACGTGGCGCGTCGTGCTCAAGACGAGCAA
>DFEW01000042.1 GCA_002369195.1 Christensenella sp. UBA3792 | reverse complement strand
GGTTCGAATCCCCGACGGGTCACCAAATTCTCGCGGACGTGGCGGAATTGGCAGACGCGCCGGATTTAGGTTCCGGTGCCATAGGCGTATGAGTTCAAGTCTCTTCGTCCGCACCATATGCAGGTATAGTGTAGCGGTAACACATTAGCCTTCCAAGCTGAGATCACGGGTTCGAGTCCCGTTACCTGCTCCAAGAAAAAAGCGTTTTTTGTCGATCGACAAAAAGCGCTTTTTTCAACGATGTGTTCCGCTCGCGCGGAACGAGATGCGCCTTCGGCGTGATGTGTCCCGCGGACGTGATTTGTGCCTTCGGCACGAGAGCGGAACACATCACATCGCGACCGTAGGAAGCAACATCACTTTTGCCGCGAGCGGCAAAAACATCACTTGCGCCTTTGGCGCATGCATCACTTTACAATCGCTTTTCACAATGGTATCATCGGAACATAGAAACTAATGAGGTGATCATATGTCCGAATCAAAACTGCGTGATCTATCCATGGACTTCTCCGTTCGGATCATCGCTCTTGTAAAAGACCTGAAAGCAAAACATGAGTCCGTCATCGCAAATCAAATAGGACGTTCCGGGACATCCATCGGAGCCAATATCTATGAAGCCAAGTACGCGCATGGCAAAAAGGATTTCATTTCCAAACTGGAGATTGCATTGAAAGAAGCGAGCGAGACCGGATATTGGCTGGAATTGCTGCACCGCACAAACTATATCGAAGAATCCTTGTATCAATCTCTGAACGAGCAATGCGCCTCGATTCGAGTCATGCTGGTAGCTTCCTGCAAGACGGTGAAAAAGAATATGGACGAAAAATGAAATCATTCAATCGCAGTTTACATCGATTTTGAGAAGAATGGTTTCATGGATAATTGTTCACAACAAGGGCTTTCAACAAAATAAGAGGACGCAAAAATGAATGAGTATAATGACGCTTTTTGGAATGTGTTGGATGAATTGGTAAGCAATTCGGAAATCGTGATCGACAGACCCAAAGGATCCGCGCATCCGAGATTTCCGGATTTCATTTATAAGGTCGATTACGGATATCTGAAAAACACCGCTTCTATGGATGGCGAAGGAATTGATGTATGGGTCGGAAGCGGTGACAGGAAGATCGACGCCGTCATGTGCATTGTTGATTTATTGAAGCGGGATTCGGAAATCAAAATACTGATTGGCTGCACGGAAGAAGAGAAAACGGAAGTATATCGGACACATAATGAAACGCAGTATATGAAAGGCATTATGATACGTCGATAATTCATGTTTGCCCTGCTGTCCTTTGATATCCGCTTTCCCGCGCTCCGTTGCGTTCCGACGCGTTTCATGTTATGATATCATCAATAGTTTACCGAGGGGCGCCGTTATGAATACCGTAAAGAAGTATTTTCATCCTATTCTGATCTTTCTGATCTTTGAGACCGTTGCGATCACGCTCTGGCTGGCCAAGCATAATCTCTTTTACCTGTTCAATTTCAGCTATATCGGCGTCTCGATCGCACTCGGCGTCTTTCTCTATATCCGGAAATACAAACACGCAAGGCGCGTCGTGCAGCTTTTGGTCGGGCTCTATATGCTCGTCTACCTCGGCCTGATCTGCAACGAGAACATGCAGATCGAAGGCTTTTGGTATTACCTGTTTACCGGCGTGTTCGAGGCGGCGACCATCCACTATGCCGTGGCAAAGATCTTCGGACCTCTGATCTTCGGACGCGGCTGGTGCGGGTATGCCTGCTGGACCGCGATGGTGCTGGATTTTCTGCCGTACAAGGTGCCGCAGAAGCCGCGAAAGAAGCTCGGCTGGATCCGGTATATCACGTTCGCCGCGTCGCTGATCTTCGTATCGGCACTGTTTCTTGCCAAGGTCGGGAACATCGAGCGCGTCATGTTCTGGGCGTTTATCGTCGGCAACGTCGTCTATTACGCGGTCGGGATCGCGCTTGCGTTCGCGTTCAAAGATAACCGTGCATTCTGCAAATACGTCTGCCCGATCACGGTCTTTTTGAAGCCTATGAGCTATTTTTCGCTGTTCCGCGTCAAGTGCGACAAGGAAAAGTGCGTCTCCTGCGGAAAGTGTAAGCGCGTTTGTCCCATGAACGTCGACGTGACCGACAATTCGAGAAAACGCGAGAACGGGACGGAGTGCATCCTCTGTATGGAATGCGTCAAGAACTGCCCGAAGGACGCGCTTTGATCGGCTGAAAAATGAACCGTCCCGGCGCAGCGCCAATGCCGGGCAATATGCCTGCAACTTTTTTTCAAATCCGTGAACCTTTCGGTTTCCTTTTGCGACTATATAGGTGAAGACGTCTTCAAAGCAAAGGAAAAGAGGTGAGAACATGGTCGACTTTGAAGCGCTCGTCACGGCCAATCTGCCGCCGCTCGAACGCTTTGTGAAATTCCGTGTCGGGAATTTACAGGATGCGGAGGACATCCTGCAGGAGGTCCTTGTGGCGGCGTATCGCGGTGCAGAAACGCTTTCCGATAAAGACATGTTCAAACCGTGGATCCTCGGCATTGCACGAAACAAATGTAGCGACTATTTTCGCAAACAGGCGAAGCACATGGAACTGCCGATCGAAACGCTTGCGGAAACGAAACTGACGGTCGGCATGCACGGCGTGACGACGCGAATCGCCGTGCGCGATTCGCTGGAAAAGCTCGGAGACAACGACCGGCAAATCCTGTACCTGAGCTGCTTCAGAAACCTGAGGCAGGAGGAGATCGCAAGAATTCTCGGGATTCCAATCGGGACGGTCAAGAGCCGGCTTTTCCATGCGAAACAGCATTTCAGAGAACAATATCCGCATGAAACGAAAGGAGAAATAACCATGACACAAAACAGAATAACGATGCCGGAGTATCTGCCGGATTATACGATAGAGCAAATCGATGCGGAACCGTTTGCGGTTGTATGGGAGGAGCTGACGGGATGGTTTATCGTTCCGAAGATCGGCGAGCGGATTTCATGGGCAATGTATGATTTCCCGAAGCGCAAGCGCACCGAACAATGCGATATGAAGGTGGTCGGGAAGGCAACGGTACACGGAATCGAGGGCGTCGAGATCGAAGCGGTCGAATACGATCCGAAGTCGTTTAGCCGTACGGACAACGCGGAACGCGCGGATCACCGCTTTGTGGCACAGCTGACCGACACGCATTGCCGGTATCTTGCGGAATGTCATATGAATGACGGTGTACGGGAATGCTATACGTTCCTGGACGGCGACGCTTTTTTACAGAACTGGGGATTCGGTGCGGACAACTGCGGCAACGAAACGCACATCGCGCCGAAGGGATTGATCCGCAAGCAGGGAAGCGCTGTGACGACGGCAAGAAAATCGTTTATGATCGACATCGTGGGACGGTATGGGGTGCGAATCAACGGAAAGGCGTACGATACGGTTTGTGTGATCGATGCCGGCGCCTACGACGAGGGTGTGATGAGCGAGCAATATCTGGACCGGAACGGAAGAACGATTCTCTGGCGCCGCTTCAATCGCAACGATTGGATGGCGGAATCGTACAAGCGCCCATGGACCGAGCTGCTTCCGGAAAATGAGCGGCTTACCGTCGACGGCGAAATCTACGTGCATTGGTACGACTGCATCACCGACTATATCCTTTGAACCAAAAAAGAAACGGTCCCGCCGGTCGGCGGGATCGTTTTCAGTTGTCGGCAGGTTTCAGGACGTTTTCAGCAGCGATCAGATGAATGTCGCCGTCCTTGGTTTGCAGTACGGTCGTATCAAAGAAATCGAGCGCCTTCATCGTATCGTCCTCGGCGGGATTCTTCTGCGAATCGCAGATGATCACGTACTGCGGCATCGTCACGGTCAGCAGCGCCGGAAGATTGTCGTCGTACACGCCGTGATGCGGCAGCTTCAGAACGTCGCAGGTCAGGTTCCGCCCGCTGAAGATCAGCTTTTTGAGCTCCTCGTCCTCCGCGTCGCCCATGAACAGATACGTTCTGCCGCCGTAGATCACCTTGGTGATCAGTGACTGTTCGTTATCGCTCTTGCCGTCGAACGGGACGGGAGAGACCCATACGCTCAAAAGCAATTCGCCGAACGTCAGCGACTCATCCGCGTTGAGGTAGGTAACCTCGGCAGCCGTACGTTCGAGCGCATCGGCAAGCTGACGGTACTGCTTCGAGTCCTTTTCATAGTCGGGCAGAATAATGCGCCCGATCGGAAGGTTCTCGATCAGCGCATCCGCGCCGCCGATGTGATCCTTGTCGTAATGCGTCAGAATCAAAAGATCGAGCCGGTCGATGCCGAGCATCAGAAGATGCGCGACAAGCTCTTCGCCGTCTCCGTTTTCACCGGTGTCGATCATGATCGCGGCGTCGTCCGTCCGGATCAAAAGCGCGTCGGCTTTTCCGACGGAGAACGCGTAAAGATCGAGCTTTCGCGTGTCCTCGGATTCGGTGGGATCGTATGCGCACCCGACCAGCAGGGTCAGGCAGAGAATCCATATCAGAATGCGTTTCATACTTGCATTATATGGGATAAATCGCTGCTTGACAACCCCCGAAATCATGTTATAATGTAAATACGAACAAATGTTCGAATATAGAAAAATGTGAAGAAGAGACATATGAGCAGAAGAATACTGCATGTGGATTTCAACGGTTTTTTTGCATCGGTGGAATGCTTCTTCGATCCGTCGATCCGTTCGTTTCCGGTCGCGGTAACCGGCGATCCGGAAAAACGTCACGGGATCGTCCTCGCTAAGAATCAGCTTGCCAAGCAGTTCGGCGTCAAGACGGGGGAGGCGATCTGGGAAGCGAAGCAGAAGTGTCCGAAGCTCGTCTGCGTTGCGCCGCATTATGATCAATATGTTCGCTTTTCACGCCTCGGCAGGGAGCTGTATCACGAATATTCGGACCTCATCGAACCGTTCGGACTCGATGAGAACTGGGTTGATGTAACGGGACGAACGCGCTGCTTCGACGAGGCGATCGACATGGCGAACGAGATACGCGAGCGTGTGCATGCGGAGATCGGCATTACAGTTTCGGTCGGGGTTGCGGACAACAAAATCTTTGCAAAGCTCGGCAGCGATCTCAAAAAGCCGGATGCGGTCAGCGCCGTCCTGCCGAACAACTTCCGCGAGGTTGCGTGGCGGCTTCCGGTCGGCGATCTTTTGATGGTCGGTCCGTCCACGAAGAATCGGCTGAACCGGTACGGCATTATGACGATCGGCGATCTTGCACGGAGCAATCCGGCGTTTCTGCATGCGCAGCTCGGAAAGGCGGGGCTGACGCTGCACCGCTTTGCGAACGGACTGGATGATTCGCCGGTGCTGCCGTATGGATATGAAACGCCGGTCAAGAGCATCGGAAACGGAATTACCGCGCCGCGCGACCTTGTCAGCAACGACGATGTGCGGCTGACGCTTCTGATGCTGTCGGAGAGCGTTTCGCAGCGGCTTCGCGAGCATGGGTTTCGTGCAAACGTCGTATCGGTCTCGGTGCGCGACTGCGGGCTGTTTTCATTTACGCGGCAGCGGCATCTGCGCGCGCCGACGTTTCTGACCGATGAGATCCTGGACACGTCGATGCAGCTGTTTACGGAAAACTACGACTGGCAGCGTCCGATTCGGTCGCTGACGGTCTGCGCATCGGATCTTTGGCCGGTCGATCGGCCGATACAGTTATCATTATTCGGAGAGGAGGAGCACCGGAAGCGGCTCGAAACGGCGGAACGCGCTGTAGACGGCATTCGAAACAGGTTCGGGTATCACGCGGTTCTGCGCGGTCGGCTGTTGACCGATCGTACGATCGGCGTGATGAATCCGAAGGATGAGCATGTGTCGCATCCGGTGGGATATCGGGCATGAAGGTTTACGTCGGAGTGGAAACGTATACGGATGAGGTCGGACACACGCGTCCGCGCGTCGTGCATTGGACGGACGGCAGACGGTTTGAGATTCAGAAGGTGCTGGACGAGCGTCGCGCGGCAAGTCTCAAGGCAGGCGGGAACGGGGTGCGCTATACGTGTCTTATAAACGGGCAGACAACGTTTCTGTTTTTCGAGGATCCGCGCTGGTTTGTTGACGCCGTAAAAAAATAACTTTTGCTATGGAAATGTCCGCGCAAGTGTGTTACAATATCCGAAGAACAATTTCGGAGGATGCTATGGAACAGGAATACAGCGTGGAAAATGCAAAGAAATATATCAAAGAACGCTTCGTGCAGCAGGGCGATTTTCTGATTTTCAAGGAAGATGTGTTCGACCGCATGCTCGACCGCGTCGTAGCGCTCGATGAGGAATTCATGGAGCAGACCGGTGTCAACGACGGCGAGGTCTACGACGACGATAAGGCATTCGATTATCTGTTCGAGGGCCTGCAGAAGGACTTTGAGGAGCAGAAAATGTACTGCATGCGCTTTGTGGAGGACTACATGGACTACAGCGAAGCGTATCTGGAAAGTATCGGCGCGATCGAGTGGGATTGATCGTTTGCACAGCACAAAGATCGCAGACAACGGTCTACGGTCTTTTTCTTTGAAAGCCGCGGAGGGTGCATGAAGGTCCTGTTTATCGGAAACAGTCATACCTATTTCAACGACATGCCGCAACTGTTCTCGCGCATGTGCGAGACATTGACGGGCGAGCGCACGGAGGTCACGATGCTTGCGTACTCGGGACGTTCGCTTGCGTGGCATGCGAAGGAGTACTTTTCGATCCGCTTTGCGCTGCTGTACGGCGGCTTTGACTTTTGCGTCATCCAGCAGATGGGACATCCGTTTCCGGGATTGGAAGCGACCGAACCGGAGGTTGCCGCGCTTGTCAAGCTTTGCGGCGATGTGAACACCAAACCGGTGCTCTATATGACGTGGGCGAAGAAGGACGAGCCGGAGAAGTCCGGCGAGATTTGCGCGGCATACCTCACCCTGAGCGAACGGTATCACACGCTCCTTGCGCCGATCGGCGAGCTGTTTGAACTGCTTCGTGTGCAGCATCCGGAGATCGAGCTGTATTGGAGCGACGGCGCGCACGCGTCGAAGAATGCGACGTACCTGATCGCTGCGACGTTCGCCGCTCTGCTCTGCGGCAAAACCGATCTGTCCGCACTCGACGATCGGACGATCGATTTCGACGTGCAGTTCGGCGCGGATCGTCCAAAAGCATGCGAAACCGTCGAACAGATGCAGGATACGCTCGATCACAGAACGGCGGAGGTCTTGCGATCGACGGCGTCTTCGGCGCTGCGCTGACGGATTGGAAAGGACGATACATGGAACAACGCATGGAACAACCGCATAGGGAATCGATCTTTTCGGTCGATACCTCGCACATCGGCGTGCTGGACGGGCTTCGCTCGCTCGGCGTTTTGATCGTGCTGTGGTTCCATTTTTGGCAGCAGACGTGGCTGATGCCCGCATATCAGACGCCGTTTCTGAGTTGGCTCGGCATTCGGCAGATCTATCCGAACAGCTTTCGGCGCAGCGGATATCTGTGCGTCGACCTGATGCTGCTGCTCTCCGCGTTCGTGCTGTACCTTCCGTATGCAAAACAAACGTTTCTGCATACGCCCGTCGATTCGATCGGAACGTTCTTCAAAAAACGGTTTGCGCGCATCGTGCCGAGCTACCTGCTCGTCGTGCTCGTGACGTTCTTTGTCGCGCTGTTCGAGGGATTCTATGCGAACAAGCCCGGCTTTGCGGTCAAGGACCTGCTCACGCACCTGACCTTTACGGAGATGTTTTTCAACGACACCTACCTGTTTGCGGGCATCACGGCCGTCGTTTGGACGGTGTGTATCGAAGTCGGGTTCTACCTGATCTTTCCGTGGCTCGCAAGGGGGTTTCAGAAGCTTCCGCTGCTTGTGTATTTCGCCATGATGCTCGTCGGGATCGTGTTTACGTTCGGCGTCGCGCTGCATATTTCGGAACCGCGGGTCATGGTAAACCGGTTTTTGACGTTTCTGCCGGTATTCGCAAACGGCATGATGGCGGCGCATCTGTACGCGTGGTACGCGTCCAAAGTCAGGCATAAGGCCGCGTTTTCGATCCTCGGCATGCTCGTTGCAATCGGCGCCTGCGTTGCGGTTTATCGACTGTTTACGATGTGCACGATGACCGGACGCGAGCAGCAGACCTGGCAGCTGCAGTACCGCGCCGTGCTGTCTTTCGCGTTCACCGCGCTGATGCTCGGCTTTGCAATTGCGCCGAAGCCGTTCCGAAAAATCCTCGACAACCGCGTCGCCGCTTCCGTCGCCGCCGTGACATACAATCTGTACCTTTGGCATCAATGGCTGATGGTGCGGCTTCGCATGAGCTTCGGTGCAACCAGCGGAAAAGACATTTCCGATATGGGCGTCGGAACGCAATGGACGCTGACCGTGATCGCACTTTTCGCCGCGTTTTCGGTTGCGATCCTGATCACATACGCATTTGAACAGCCGCTTTCAAGGCTGATTTTGAGAAAAAGAAAGGGGATATCCTGATGCACGTTACCAGCAAAACAAAAGATGTATGCTCGACGCTGATCGATTTTGACCTGATCGACGGCAAGGTTTACAACGTCGTATTCAAAGGCGGCTGCAACGGTAATCTGAAAGCGATCGGCAAGCTCGTCGAAGGCATGGATCGCGAACAGGTCGTTCGGACACTACGGGGCAACACCTGCGGAAACAGCTATACGTCCTGCGCGGATCAGCTTGCAAGGGCGATCGAAGCGGCGGAGGAAGCATAATGGTCCGGATCGGCTATGACATCGGCGGCACGAACATCGCCGCCGGCGTGCTCGACGCGCAAAACAATCTGCTGTTCAAGCAGTCCCTGCCGTTTCCGCGGGGCATGGGCGTCGATGCCGTCGTCTCGGTCTGTCAAGACCTGTACGGGAAGCTCTTGAAAGACGCAAACCTGACAGAAGCCGATGTGTCCGGCGCAGGCGCGGCGGTTCCGGGCAGCATCGACCTTGAAAACGGCGTGGTCATCGATGCGCACAACCTCGATTTCCATCATACGCCGCTGTGTGAGCTGCTCCGTAAGGCGCTCAATAAGCCGGTTTCGCTGATCAACGACGCGGACGCCGCAGCGCTCGCCGAAAACGGCGTAGGCGCTTTGAAGGGCACGCAGACGTCGATTCTGATTACGATCGGAACCGGCATCGGCGGCGGGCTGATCCTGAACGGCAAGCTGTTTCGCGGAGGACGCGGCAACGGCACCGAGCCGGGACACATGGTGCTGGTCAACGGCGGACGTGCCTGCACCTGCGGGATCCACGGCTGCGCGGAAGCGTATTGCGCAGCGACGCGCCTTGCAAAGGACGGCGCGCCCTTCGGCTGGCACGGCGCAAAGGAAGTGATCGACGCGGCAAGAGAAGGCAATCCCGATGCACGATCGATCTTCGAACAATTCGTCGACGATCTCGGAAGTTACTTGGCGTCGCTCGTGAATCTGCTCGATCCGGAGCGGATCGCGATCGGCGGCGGCGTCTGCGGCGCAGGGCGCTTCCTGCTTGACCCACTTCGTAAAAACGTTGCGGAAAAGTGCTTCTTTGAAACCTGCCCCGAAATCGTCGTCGCCACGTCCGGCAACGACGCGGGCATCATCGGCGCCTGCCTGATTGCCGAATAACCGGACAAGCAAACAGCGATCGGAGGAATATCCTTCGATCGCTGTATTGTTTCGAATTTATCAAAGATATCCGCCGTCGCAGCAAAGCACCTGTCCGGTCACGAACCGTGCCTGCGAGAGATAATAGACGGCATCCGCGACGTCCTCGACGCTGCCGAGACGACCGAGCGGTGTTTCCTCGATAAAAGCGTTCAATGCATCTTCGTTTAGATGTGCGTTCATTTCGGTCGGAATAAGACCCGGCGCAACGCAATTGACGGTGACATCGGACGGTGCAAGCTCCTTGGCAAGCGATTTGGTGAACCCGATCACGGCTGCCTTTGAGGACGCGTAAAGCACCTCGCACGAACCGCCTCCGACGCCCCAGATCGAGGAGAGATTGACGATCGCGCCGTGCGTTTTGCGAAGATCGTCGAGACACGCTTTCGTGACAAGCATCGT
>DFEW01000031.1 GCA_002369195.1 Christensenella sp. UBA3792 | reverse complement strand
CGGCACCAAGAAGCAGGCGCAGGAGAGCATCGAGCAGGAAGCAAAGCGCTGCGAAATGTTCTACGTCAACCAGCGTTGGCTCGGCGGCATGCTGACCAACTGGAAGACCATCCAGACCCGCATCGCGCGTCTCAAGAAGATCGACCAGATGGAAGCGAACGGCGATTTCGATCTGCTCCCCAAGAAGGAAGTCATCGGTCTTCTGAACGAGCGTGAAAAGCTCGAGAAGAACCTCGGCGGCATCAAGGAAATGAAGAAGCTCCCGGCAGCGCTGTTCGTCGTCGACCCGCGCAAGGAGCACATCGCGATCGCAGAGGCGAGAAGCCTCGGCATTCCGATCGTTGCGATCATCGACACCAACTGCGACCCGGACGAGGTCGATTACCCGATCCCCGGCAACGACGACGCAATCCGTGCGGTCAAGCTGATCGCTGCGAAGATCGCGGATGCGGTGCTCGAAGGCAAGCAGGGCGAACAGATGACCGACGCGGCAGTGGAAGCGGCGGAAGAGAACGCAGACGAAGAATAATCGGGAGGTAGCACCATGAACTTTACCGCAAAAGACGTACAGGGACTGCGCGAGCGCACCGGCGCCGGCATGATGGATTGCAAGAAGGCACTCGTGGAAACGAACGGCGACGTCGAAAAGGCGATCGACTTCCTGCGTGAGAAGGGCCTCGCGAAGGCCGCGAAGAAGGAAGGCCGCATTGCGGCGGAAGGTCTTGTTGCCGATTACCGCGAAGGCAATGTTGCCGCGCTGGTCGAAGTCAACTGCGAGACCGACTTCGTTGCGAAGACCGACCGTTTCAAGGATTTCGTCAAGATGATCGCAAAGCAGGTCGTCGAAGCGAACCCGGCGGACCTCGACGCGCTGATGGCGTCCGAGATCGACGGTCAGACCGTGCAGGCGCTGCAGACCGCGGCGGTTGCAGAGATCGGTGAAAAGATCACCGTTCGCCGCTTCGTCCGCATGGAAGGCGCGGTTGACACGTACATTCACCTCGGCGGAAGCCGCGGCGTTCTCGTACAGTTCGCAGAGGAATGCGACCGCGAAGCGATGCACGACGTCGCGCTGCAGATCGCAGCAGCATCTCCGGTGTGCGTAGACGTTGCAAGTCTGCCGCAGGAATTCATCGACCATGAGCGCGCCGTCCAGCTGGCGACCGCGAAGGAAGAGAACGCGAACTCCGCAAAGCCGAAGCCCGAAGCGATCATCGAGAAGATGGTGGACGGCCGTATGCAGAAGTACTACAAGGAAGTCTGCCTCGAGGAACAGCAGTTCGTCAAGAACCCCGACATCACCATCAAGGAGATGCTCAAGCAGAAGAACGCTTCCAAGGTTCTCGCATTCGTCCGCTTCGAAAAGGGCGAGGGCATCGAAAAGCGCAAGGACAACTTCGCGGAAGAGATCGCGAACATGACCAAATAAGGATCAACGTTCAAAAGGAGCTGCACAGCGGCTCCTTTTTTCGTGCAAAAATTACTTGCATGCAAACGCGCATAAAGATATAATAAATCAGATATCATGAAACGTTCCGTATGCCCGCGGCATGCGGAAAAAGAAAGGACCCCATGAAAAAACTGCTTTGTTTGCTTCTGAGCATGCTGATGCTGCCGCTCGGGATGCTGATCCCGTCGGACGCGAGCACTGCGGACACGGTGCCCGATATCTGGGCGTTGATCGAACGCTTTGAGGATGCACGTTTTGCGGAGGCACAGCTTGCGGCGAAGGACGCGACCGCGCGTGATTATGCCGCATTGTCAAACGGCATTGCCGATGTCGTAACGGGCTGGTCCGGATACGTCGACGGCTCGCTCGTGCGTCACGGCGATTTCCTGTTCTGGGACGGCACGGACGGCGAGGCCTACGGCTATTCGCCGCGCCTGCGCGAGAAGATGCGCTCCGGCAATGCGACCGGCGCGGATCCCGTCTCGGTCAGCGGCATCGAAACTGTATCCTATGCAAAGCGCGGCGGCTCGCCCGCAAGTGCGGACGTTGCGGTGATCGGACCGTACTACGGGATCGATACGAGCTTCTCGAACCAGTATAAGAATGAGGGCAATTCGATCGCGGAAGCGCTTCAAGGCACCTGCACCGCCTATGTCGTCAATGACGCGACGATCGACAACGTTGCGCACGCGCTGGAATCGTGCGCCGTGGTCATCTTCGACTCGCACGGCGACACCGACTACTACACCAGCACCGGCGATTATACTTCCCGAGCGAACACCTCGTACCTCTGCCTGCAGAACGGCGAGGGCATCACCGATGCGGATAAGACGACCGTCACCGGCGAGTTCGGCAGCTATAAGCACGCGTACTATGCGGGCGGCAGCGGCGACGGCATGAAAGTTTACTGCGTCGACGGCACTGCGATCGCAAACCACATGCACACCGCCGCGCCGAACAGCCTGCTTTGGATGGCGATCTGCCTCGGCATGGCGACAGACGGCATGAACGCGCCGCTGCACAGCGCGGGCGTCGAGGTCGTTTACGGCTATTCGCAGTCCGTCACCTTTGCGGCGGATTACCGCTGGGAAGCATACTTCTGGGACAAGATGATGGAAGGCGCGAACGTCAAGGACGCGATCGCGTACATGAAGCTGAAGGGCGGCTACAAGGACGTTTACGAAAACACCTATCCCGCGTACCCGATCGTGGTCTCGTCCGAGGACGCGTATCCCGGTCACGGCAATACGGACGCCAAGCAGGAAGTCAACTCGACGTGGACGCTGTTCCTGCAGTACACGGTCAGCGCATTTTGCAACGATACGAACCTCGGCACCGTCTCCGTCTCCGGCAACGTGATCACCGCAACGCCTGCGGAGGGCTGCGCGATCACGGGCTATGATGTCATCGAAGGCGAAGCCGTGCTGACGCAGAACGGCGACGGCAAATCGGAAACGAGATTTACGGTTTCCGCAGACACCGACTGCACCGTCCGCATCGACTTTGCAAGGCGCGACATTGCGACGCTCACATTCGTCACGCCCGACGGCGTGACCTGCAGCCCCGTCAGCGGCTATGTGGACGATGCGGTCGTCCTGCCCGCGCCGACCGGCACGCCGACGGCGGACGGACACGCGTATGCGTTTTACGGCTGGGCTGACGGTAGGGTTTCGGACACCGAAGCGCGTCCCGCCTGCCTGTTTGCCGGAAGATCCCATGTACTCACGGGTGATCGCACCCTGTACGCGCTGTATTCCTATAAAGCGGAAAGCGCAGAACCCGTGCCGGAAGGCACGCTCGTGCGGCTGATCGGCGAGCCCGCGGACTGGACGGGCGATATCGTTCTGACGTATGACGGCACAAAGGTGCTGTCCGCAAACGCGAGCGCCGCAACCGTCGGCACGTCCGGCGCGGTGTCCGATCTCAGTGCGATCGGCATCACGGTCGCGGACGATATGCTGTCCGACGTTCCGGATACGTTCCTCTATGCGATCCAATCCGTCGGAAACGGCAGATATACGGTCGGCATGAAGAGCAAGAACCTCGTGCTGTGCTACGCAAAGAGCACCGACAAGCTCAGCGCGACGTCGACGATCGTCGGCAACAATTCGTACTGGACGCTTTCGTGGGAGAGCGGAAGCCCCGTCTTTGCCAACGTGGACACGCCGGATGCCAAGCTCGGCTATGACACGGCAAACGGCTGCTTCGCCTGCAGAAAGAACGCAGCGCTCAGCCCGCTGACGGTGTACAGCACGTCCGGCAGCATGCTGATGTATACGACCGAACTGGTCGATGCGCCGGATCCCACGCCCACGCCGACGCCGACGCCGACACCGACCCCGACGCCTACGCCTACACCGACGCCTACGCCGACCCCGACGCCGACCCCGAC
>DFEW01000002.1:90365-90656 GCA_002369195.1 Christensenella sp. UBA3792 | reverse complement strand
CCCCTCAGTCACCTGTCGGTGACAGCTCCCCTTGCACAGGGGAGCCGAACCCAAAAGCCCGACTTGTGCAGACGGAGGTGACAACCACTCAGTCACCTGTCGGTGACAGCGATGGTCTCACATGGTCGCAGCGCGTCGCTTGCCCTCCTTCTGCTCCCTGTTCGACCCGCGCTTCCGCCTCGCTTCATCCCGCACCGCGGGCGCTCGGCTCCGCGCCCCCTTGCACAGGGGAGCCATGATTGCGCGCAACCCAACAGCCTTCTCCTTCGAGGAGAAGGTGTCACCGGCAGG
>DFEW01000002.1:70828-90259 GCA_002369195.1 Christensenella sp. UBA3792 | reverse complement strand
GGCTGACGACCCCGGCAGCCCGCCGCAACAATCCGTATCGACACGCGCGAAGCCTCCCCGCAAGGGAAAACCGTGCATTTTGCAACCCAACCCCTGCGTACCGTTCGCAGGGAAGCTCCGCTTACGGCAGCTCGACCAGGATCACATCCTCGCCGAGCTTTTTGATTTTGGAAAACGGAATCGCCATGCCCTCGCGCGTCTTTAACAGCCCGAACAGCTTTGATCCGCCGGGGACGACGATCGCGAGGATCTGCCCGCAGCATGGGTCGAACTGGAGATCGCACACGGTTCCGTAGCGTTCCCCCGAACAGACGTTGATGACTTCCCTGCACTTCAATTCCGAAAACAGCATTTCGATCCCTCCCCGATCCGCAAGATATCCGGTTTCTTCCATCGTTGCCCTCCGTTTCTCTAAAGGATATGCCGCGCCGCCGCCGAAAAGACGCACACTTTTTCGCCGCAAAAAATAGTATGGCAGTAAAGAACCAAGGAGGTAGCAACGATGGTACAACCTTATGCAAACGGCGGCGCATGCTGCTTTGCGGCCGATGTGCCCGCTGTCGATCCGACCGCGATCGACAACACGGTTCCTGCCGGGGCAGTCGGCGCGCAGAATCCCTGCGGCATGCCCGGCACGGGCGGCTGTCCGCTCGCGACCGTTTATTTCCCGACTCAAGTGTACCGCGCAGGTTTTTGCCCGTGTGAAGCGCTGGCGCGCGGCACACTTTTTCCGGAGCTCGTCTCCGAATATCCGACCGCAAGAAGGGGGGAGCTTTGATGGAACGCACGGAACAGCAGCTGTTAACCCGGATCGGTGAGGCACGTTTCGCGTGCGTCGAACTGCAGCTCTATCTGGATACGCATCCGGAGGACCTCGAAGCGCGCAACGACTATAACAGCTACGCGGCGGCGCTCGATCGTCTGTGCGCGCAGTACACCGAAGAATACGGTCCGCTTCAGAATTTCGGCAACGTCCCGCACGACGCGGGCAGCTGGGTCTATCAGGCATGGCCGTGGCAGAACTGAGGAGGCAAAACGATGTGGATTTATGAAAAACGACTCGAATATCCCGTTCGGATCACCAAGCCCGACCCGCGCATGGCAAAGCTCTTGATGGCGCAGTATGGCGGTCCGGATTCCGAACTCGGCGCGGGGCTCCGATACCTCACGCAGCGCTACTCGATGCCGGACGACCGCATCCGCGCAACGCTGACCGACATCGGCACCGAGGAAATCGCGCATTGGGAGATGATTGCGACGATGATCACACAGTGCATGCAGGGCGCGTCATTGGAGGAGCTGACCGCCGCGGGGCTCGACGGCTACTATGTGCTGCATTCGAACGGCGTGTTCCCGGCGGACCCGAACGGCGTTCCCTTCACGACCGCATACATCGCGTGCACCGGCGACCCGATCGCGGACCTGTCCGAGGACATGGCAGCCGAGCAGAAGGCGCGGGCGACGTACGAGCACCTGATGAACATGACCGGCAACAGCCAGATCATCGAACCGCTGTATTTTCTGCGCGAGCGCGAGATCGTGCACTATCAGCGCTTCGGCGAGTGCCTCGAGATCATGCAGTCGATCAAGAACGGCCGCAGCGCGCCTTCCTGCCGCTGCGCCAGAAGACGGTACTGACCCGATCGGCAAACAAAAAGGACGCAAACGCGTCCTTTTTCAGGTTGGATCGATTATGCTTCGACTTTGACGACGGGGGATTCGGGGGCGTTCTTCTTGACGCTCTCGATGCCCTTCAGGCAGCTTGCTTTGGCCTTGTAGCCCTCGGAAACCACGATGATCTCGCCGTTCTTTGCCTTGAGACGGAAGCGGAATTCGCCCGTCTTATCCTTGTAGACTTCGAACTTCGGATGCTTCTTCGCTTCGACGGGTTCCACGGTCTGATCTTCGATCTCGCCGACGGAATTCTTGCGGACGCTCTCGATGCCGTTCAGGCATGCATTCTCGGTGGTGTAGACTTCGCTGGTGGCGATGATTTCGCCGTTGCCGGCCTTCAGATTGAATTTGATACCGGATTTGACTTCTTTGACTTCAAACTTGCCCATATTCATATTCCTTTCTGTGTTTGAAATTGCGGACCGGATCCGCCGCGCATGCCGACGGTTCGATGGACTTGCGCCCATTTCCGATTTCAGTATACCGCCGATTGATTCGGGTGTCAAGACAAACCGGCACAAATCTGTTCGGGAAGCGTCACCGTTTTTGCCCGGATTTCATACGATACAGCGAACATAAGGAGGACGCGGGTATGATCCATGAAGCGATAAAAGGACTGCTGCTCCCGTTTTTGGGAACCTCGCTCGGCGCGGCGGGCATTTACTGCGTCAACGGACGGACGCAGACGCGGCTTTCCTCGCTTCTCAACGACGCCGCGGCAGGCGTGATGGTCGCGGCGAGCATCTTTTCGCTGCTGCTGCCCGCGTTTTCGCATACGGACGGATGCGCCGCGGCAACGCTGCTTGTCGTGCTGGCGTTCCTTGCGGGCGTGCTGCTGCTTGCGCTGTGGGATCGCGTATCCGCGCGCCTTGCCGCTGCAGGCGGCGTCGATCACGCGACGCGGATGCTTGTACTGTCCGTGTGTCTGCACAACGTGCCGGAGGGCATGGCGGTCGGCGCTGCATACGCGGGGCTGCTTGCGGGGCAGGCGGGCGTGACGGCGATGGGCGCGTTCGCGCTGTCGCTCGGCATCGCGCTGCAAAACCTGCCGGAAGGCGCAATCATCTCGATGCCGCTCGGCGCACAGGGCATGGACCGGCACAGGGCGTTTCTGTGCGGCGTGCTCTCCGGCGTATCGGAGCCGATCGCCGGTGCGTTGACGATCCTGCTTGCGCGGTTCGCCGTGCCGGTGCTGCCGCATCTATTGAGCTTTGCCGCCGGCGCGATGGCGTACGTCGTGGGCTTCGAGCTCGTTCCCGCGATGCTGCGCGAGCGTCCGATGCGCCGCGGCATCCTCTGCATGGCGGGCGGGTTCGCGCTAATGACCCTGCTCGATCTCCTGCTCGGATAGCGCGAACGGCTCCAGCCCGTTCTCCGTCAGCCGGAGCGTGCGCGTCGCCGCTTCCGCGATCAGCTTGCGATCGTGCGTGACCGCCAGCATCGCGCCGCGAAAGGACGATAAGAGCGTTCGCACCGCGGGCGCGGACAGCGGACTCAGGTTCCGCGTCGGCTCGTCGAGCACGAGCACGTCGACCCGATCAAGGATCGCCTTCAGTAGCAGCAGCTTCGCCTGCTGACCGCCGGACAGGGCGCGGATCGGGTGCGCCATCTCATCGCTCGTGTACTTCATGCTTCCGAGGAAGATGCGCGCTTCGGTCACCGATTCCTTGTCGCCGTCCGGCGCGAGATACTGCTCGGGCAGCGCGTCGAGCGGCAGCACGTCTGCGTACACCTGCGGCATATAAAACGTGCGATACCCGCGCTGCGCGATCTCGTCCTTCAGACGCTTCAGAAGCGTTGACTTGCCGCAGCCGTTTTGCCCGACGATGCACACGCGTTCCGCGCCGACGATGCGCAGCTGCACAGAAGAGGACAGCAGCCGCTCCCCGATGTACAGCGGTTTCGGCCCGTACGCAAGCACCGTCCGTCCGCTTTTGACCTCGCCGCCGAGCCACTTGGGCAGGATCGCCCACTCCGCTTCCGGTGCTTCGGTCAGCGCCTGCTGTTCCTTTTCGAGCCGCTTGCCGATCGACGTCACGGTATGCATCTTCTTCTTGAGCAGCCGTCCGGTCGACGGATCCTGCCGCGAAACCGCCGACTGCGCATGATCGACCGCGTTGTAGATCGCAAGGTAGCGCTCCTTCTTCTCACGGAACGCCTTCTGCTCGAACTGCGCGACCTGCGCCTGATGCGAGAACGCCGCTTCGCGCCGCTGCATGTACACGTCGTACGGGATGTTCGCCGCCGTCGCGCGCGCGATCTTCTTGCGTCGCACCAGCTCAAGGTGCAGCACCATGTCCGCCGTGCGCGAGAGCAGCGTCTCGTCGTGCGAGATGTACAGCACGGTCTTTTTGACGGTCTTGAGGAACGATTCGAGCCACAGAAGCGTGTCGAGATCGAGATCGTTGCTCGGCTCATCCAGCAGCAGGACGTCGCAGTCCTGCAGCAGCAGCGCGCACAGGGCGAGCTTGACGCGCTCGCCGCCGGACAGCGTGCCCATCGTCCGGTCGGAAAACGCGAGATCATAGGGAAGACGCACGTCCTTCATCGCGCGCGAGAGCGCCTTGGGCTCGGCCGCGCCGCAATGCGCCGAAAGATAGTCGTACACCGAAAGCGCTTTGTCGGACGCGGACAGCTCCTGCGGCAGATAGCCGACGGTGCCGTCGATGAATGCCTCGCCGGTCACGGTCGCGTAGCCCTCGATGAGAGCGGGGTCGTACAGCCACTTCAAGAGTGTCGACTTGCCGTTGCCCTCCTCGCCGATCAGCGCCGCCTTTTTGCCGCGCGGGACCGTAAATGAAAAATCCTCGACGACCGTTTTGAGATCGCGGTCGATCGTCATCGTCATATTTCGCACCTGTATCATATCGTTTCATCTCCCTTCGCCTCGAACCGGTATCGACAGATCCTGCGATCCGATCCCTGATACGGTCCGATTCCCTCATATTCCAAGACAAATCCGCAGCGCTCCATGACCTTGCGAGAGGCAGCGTTGTCCGCAAGACACACGCCCGACATCCGATCGAGACCGAGCATCGGCAGAATGACCGGCAGAAATGCCCGCACGGCTTCGGTGCAATAGCCGCGCTTTGTATAGCGTTCGCCGATGTGATAGCCGATCTCCCATGCATCCGGCGCAAGCGGAACCGCCTGCACGTGACCGATGCAGGTCCCGTCCTTCAAAAGAACGGGGTAGACGAGCGGACCGTTTGCACCGCCGTATTGCGAGATCAGATATTCGATCGTCTCCGCCGCATCCTCGACCGTCTCAAACACCTCGTCCGGCACGAAGCGGCGATTGTCGGCATCGAGCGAGTTTTCGTGGACCGCCTGCGCCATATCGGGCGTGAATTCCATGATGCGCAGCCGTTCTGTGATGACTTCAAACATGGATCGTTCCTTTCTGCAATAAAAAATCGTCCCGCTGCCGAAAAAGCAGGGAACGACCCGAAAGCCGTGCAAGACGGCGATATGATAAGGGGGCGATCCGATCTTTCGACAGCGCAATGCCGCCCGATCGCGTCGGGCTGCATTCTGCGAAAAATGACGGATCAGTTGCGCATTCGCTCGTTTGCCTCCTATGTTTTTGAGTATTCTATCAGATACACGCATCGGTGTCAAGAAACGCATCGCAAGTTTTTTGTCCCGCATTCGGTGCGGTTCTTGCTTTTTCGGGCAAAAACGCGTATACTTTTTTTGTCTACATCAGGAAGGGTTTGGTTCGCGCACCGCGCGAAACAGGGAAATGCTATGGGTTTTTTTGATATCTATAATCTGATCCGAAGCGTGGGCTCGCTGGTGCTGCTTTCCATCGGTATATTCCTCGTGATGAAGAAGCTGCATGGCAAATACGCGTGGGTCAGCTTCGTGCCGATCGGACGGTACAACGTACTTGCGAATACGCTCGAAATCCCGTGGACCGGCGTGATCTGCGCCGTTCTCGAGCTTTTGCTGGTCTTATGCTCGGTCGCCGGGTCGGTGTTCAAAGGCGAAAACGCCGACATCGCGATCGCGCTCACCACGCTGATCATCGGCGTGACGCTGTTTGTGTATCGGATCCGGCTGTATCTGCGGGTGATCCGCGTGTTCGGCCTAAAGCGGGCTTGGATCATCTGGTTCGCCGTGATGCCGTGGATGCCGATGATCGTGATCGGCATCGGCAAGCGCTTTGCGCCGCGCAGGGATGTACGCTTCATCGAGGAATGGGAGGCGGGTACCGATCCCGGCGCGCCGGTTGCAGCACACGCGAAGAAGGAGAAGCCGACCGAAGGCCTGTCCGTCGAGGTGCGCGAACGCACGGTAAAGGATTTCGGCAAGAAGCGCTACCTTCTGAAGGACATCGCGATGGACATCCCGAACGGCTCGCTCGTGCTGCTGCTCGGCGGGTCCGGCTCGGGAAAGACGACGTTCGTGAACGCCGTGATCGGCTATGAGCAGGCGAACGCGACGATCCTTCTGAACGGCAGCGACGTTTACAAGGATTATGCGCACATGAAGTACCGTATCGGTTTCGTGCCGCAGCAGAACCTGATCCGCGGCAACGACACCGTGATCCGCACGATCGACGATGCTGCGCAGATGCGGCTTCCCGCTTCGACGACGACCGCCGAGCGCCGCAAAAGAGTGGGGGAGGTGCTCGACCTTCTCGGCATCGCGGCGAGCAAGGACGGTCTGGTCTCGAAAAAATCCGGCGGTCAGCTGCGGCGCATCTCGATCGCGATGGAGCTGGTCACCGATCCGGAACTGTTCGTACTCGACGAACCGGACTCCGGTCTGGACGGCGTGATCGCACGTGAAATCTTTGACAAGCTCAGAAACATCGCGAACGAGGGACGCATCGTCATGGTCATCACGCACACGCCGGACCGCGTCATCGATCTGTTCGACAAGGTCATCGTGCTCGCGAGGGATTCCTCGCGCATCGGCCGGCTCGCGTTCTACGGCACGCCCCAAGAGGCGCGCGAATTCTTCGGCAGAAAGACGATGGAGGACATCGTGCTTGCCGTCAACCGCAAGGACGCGGGCGGCGAGGGACTTGCCGACGAGTTTATCGAACGGTTCGCGGCGATGCGTGCCGGGAAGGGAGGCGAAGCGCAATGACACAGAAGGTCAGACACAAGGGCTATTTCGCGCAGGTGCGGATCTACCTCGGCAAGTTCATCCGCATGTTCGCGTATCAAAACGATTGGAAGGTTCTGCCGATCGGCGCGGCGATCGCGGCGCTCGTCACCGTCGTGGTCGGCGCGAACATGTTTGTCACGCAGGAGGGCACGTTCAACGGCGCGTTCGCGCTGACGTGCGTCTGCATCTGGAACGGCTTCTTCAATTCGATTCAGGTCGTCTGCCGCGAACGCAGCATCGTCAAGCGTGAGCACCGCGCGGGACTGTCGATCTCTGCGTACCTGACGGCGCACATGATCTATCAGCTGCTGCTGTGCATCGCACAGACCGCGGTTACGATGCTCATCTGCTTCATCGCGGGCATCAAGTTCCCCGCGCAGGGCATCATTACGCCGTTCGGCATGCTGGACATTGCGCTGACGTTCCTTCTGACGACCTATGCGGCCGACATGTTCGCGCTGATGATCTCCTGCATCGTGCGCAACACCACTGCGGCGATGACAGCGATGCCGTTTTTGCTGATCTTTCAGCTGATCTTCTCCGGCGCGCTGTTCGACCTCAAGGGCTTTACAAAGAGCATCACCGCGCTGTCAATCTCCCGCTGGGGCATGGAAAGCGTCTGCGCGATCGGACGGTACAACGATCAGCCGATGGTCACGCTGTGGAACACGATGTATCAGATCCGCGACATCGACTACATGGGCACGCAGCCGGTGCTCGAAGCAATGCGCCAGATTCAGCGCGAAGGAAAGATGAATGACTTTCTGGCGTGGTCGGGTCAGCACAACCAGAACATGGCGTATGCGAGCGATCCGAAACAGCTGCTGATCAAGTGGGGCGCGCTGGTCCTGCTGCTGGCGGCGGCGGTGATCGTCGCGACGATCGCGCTCAAGTTCATCGACCGCGACAAGCGATAAACGGGTTCAGACAACAAAAAACGGTATTCCGTCGGTTTCGGAATACCGTTTTGTTTTGCTGTTTTCAGTCCGTGTCGGGCTCCATAAAGCCCTCGCCGTACGCTTCGTCGACCGTGGTAAGCATGACGATCGCGTTGGGATCGATGCGGTTGATCACGCGGCGGGAGGCAAAGACCTCGACCTTCGAGCATACGCACATCATCATCTGATGCGGCTGACCGGTGTACGCGCCGCGCACATCGGCAAGCGTCGCGCCGCGCTCCGTTTCCTCCATAATGCCCTTCGCGATCTCCTCCGCCTTGTCGCTGATCACGAGCAGCATCCGCCTTGTGCCGGAGCCGTACATCACCTTGTCGATCACCGTGGTGGAAACGATCGTCATCAGTACGCCGTAGAGCACCGCATTGATGTTGCCGAACACGAGACCGCCGACGAGGATGACCGCGCCGTCGACCGCCATCGAAATCGTACCGATGGACAGATGCGGCTTGAGCTTGCGGATCGACATGATCACGAAGTCCGTACCGCCGGTGGACGAGCCGGGCATGTAGATGAGCGCCAGACCCGCGCCGGACAGCGCGCCCGCGAACAGCGCGGCGAGCAGCGGATTGTTCGCGCCGTCGTACTGCGGAAGCAGCGGGAACACGTAGTCGAGGATCAGCGCCGAGATGAGCATGCTCTTTAGGGACTTAAAGAAGAACACGCGTCCCAAAAGCCGGTAGCAGATGATTGCG
This sequence comes from Christensenella sp. UBA3792, assembly GCA_002369195.1. GTDB lineage: Bacteria > Bacillota > Clostridia > Christensenellales > CAG-138 > UBA3792. The sequence continues at coordinate 81,813 of DFEW01000002.1, read as the reverse complement.
ACGGGAATGTTGATCAGCAGCGTCAAAAGACCGATGCGCAAAAACGGCAGATAGTGGTTGATGATCATCGCGACGCCCGTGATGCCGCCCGGCGCGAAGTTCGCCGTCGCCGCAAAGGTATAGATGCCCGCGGCGTACAGGATGCTGCCGAGAATGTCATAGAGCAGGTCGCGTCCGAGCGTCTTGAAGCCGTTCTTTTTGTAATACCCGATAATGCTTTGTTTTTGTTTCATACCCGTTCCCCTTCAGGCATCCATCATATCGGTTTTTTAGGGAAAAGTCAAGCGGATTCGCCCTCGATCAGTCGCGTTTTCGGGAATACCGGAACACGCGTAGCGCGTTCAGAACGGCGAGCAGCATCACGCCTACGTCGCCGAAGACCGCGACCCACATGTTCGCGACGCCGAGCGCGCCGAGCAGTAGGAACACCGCCTTGACGCCGAGCGCAAACACGATGTTCTGCACCGTGATCGCATGCGTGCGCTTTGCGATGCATACCGCGTCGATCAGCTTGTTCGGCGCATCCGAGGTAATGACCGCATCCGCCGCTTCAATCGCCGCGTCAGAGCCGAGACCGCCCATCGCGATGCCGACGTCCGCGCGCGCAAGCACCGGCGCGTCATTGATGCCGTCGCCCACGAACAGCACCGTTTCGCCCTTGGGCAGATCGGCGTAGAGCGATTCGAGCGCGGCAAGCTTCTGATCGGGCAGCAGCTCGGACTGCACGCCGTCAAGCTGCAGCTCCTTCGCCACTGCATCGCCGACCGCCTTCGCGTCGCCGGTCAGCATGATCTGCCGCCGGATGCCGAGCGCCTTCAGACCTTCGACCGCCGCCTTGCTGTCCGGCTTGATCGCGTCGGAAATCACGATGCAGCCCGCGTATGCGCCGTCCAGCGCAACAAAGGCGAGCGTGCCGATCGTTTCGGGCGCTTCGGGCGCAAGCCCGAGCCGCGCCATCAGCTTGCCGTTGCCGACCGCGATCGCGTGTCCGCCGTGCGTCGCCGTCACGCCCTCGCCGCCGATCGCGTGCACGTCGTCCGCATCCGTATCGAGCGCTTTGCCGTACGCTTCACGGATCGAAACTGCGATCGGATGCGAGCTGAATTGCTCCGCGATCGCCGCAAGCTCCAGCACCTGCTGTTCCGTAAAGCCGTCCGCGGGCAGGATGCGCTGCACCGAAAAGCTCCCCTCGGTCAGCGTGCCGGTCTTGTCATACACGACGGTGTGCGCACGGTTCAGCGCTTCGAGGAAGTTTCCGCCCTTGATGAGAATGCCCTCGCGCGAGGACGCGCCGAGCCCGCAGAACACCGCGAGCGGGATCGAAATCACCAGCGCGCAGGGGCAGGAGATGACCAGGAATACGAGCGCGCGGTGGATCCAGTCCGCCCATGCGCCGCCGAACAGCAGCGGGGGAAGGATCGCCAGCAACAGTGCCGCGCCGACGACGGCGGGCGTATAGTATCGTGCAAACTTCGAGATAAAGCGTTCCGCCGGCGTTTTGCGGTCGGTCGCTTCCTCGACGAGCCGGATGATCTTTGACGCCGTCGATTCGCCGAACGACTTTTCGACGCGCACCGTCAGCATCCCGTCGAGCGCGATGCAGCCGGACAGAACCGTTTCGCCTTCGTGTACCGAGCGCGGAGCCGACTCGCCGGTCAGGGCACGGGTATCGAGCGCGGAAGCGCCGGACAGGATCACGCCGTCGAGCGGAATACGCTCGCCCGGACGCACAACGATCGTCTCGCCGACCGCAACGGACGCGGGGGAGACGGTCTCGATCGCGTCGCCGCGCTGCACGTTTGCCGTGTCGGGGCGGATGTCGAGAATCGCGCGGATCGAATCCTGCGAGCGATCGAGCGCGAGGTCGGTCAGAAACTCGCCAAGCTGATAAAACAGCATGACCGCCGCGCCTTCCGGATACTCGCCGAGCACGAACGCGCCGACCGACGAGATCGTCATCAGCAGCGATTCGCCGAAGAACTGTCCGCGGAACAGCCCGCGAACGGCGCTGAAGATCACGTCGTAGGCAAGGATCAGGTAGCAGAGCAGAAACAGCGGCAGCTGCACGTACAGAGGCGCTTTCAGAAAGTGTGAGACCAGTCCCGCGACAAAGAGGACCGCGCCGGCGATCAGCCGGATCAGCATCGTCCTGTGCTCGCCTTCCTCGCCGCCGCCATGCTCGTGCCCACACCCGCAGGCGTCATGGTGATGCCCGTGCTCGTGCCCGCACCCGCAGGCGTCGTGGTGATGCCCGTGCTCGTGCTCGTGTTCACAGCAGTGCTCGTGCTCATGCGCATGTTCATGCTCGCAGCAATGTTCGTGGTCGTGTTCATGCTCGCAGCAATGCTCATGTTCATGCTCATGCTCATGTTCGTGATGAAGTTCCCGTTCGTCCATTAAAAGACCCTCCGATACATACAATAGTTGCTCAAATGTTCAACTACACGGCCGAAAAAAGATGCGCGTTCATTCGCGCAAGTGTTCAAGACCGATGTCGAGGATCGCCTCTACGTGCTCGTCGGCAAGCGAATAGAACACGTTCTGCCCCTCGCGGCGAAATTTGACGAGGTTCGAAAGCCGCAGCGCCTTGAGCTGATGCGAGATCGCGGACTTGGTCAGCCCCAAAAGACAGGCAAGATCGCACACGCAAAGCTCATGCACCCGCAGCGCCTGCAGGATGCGCACGCGCGTCCCGTCTCCGAACAGCTTGAACAGGGATGCCAGGTCGATCGCCTCCGCGTCATCCAAAAGCTGCGGCTGCACCGCATCCACGACGTCCTGATGGACGGATTCACATTCGCACACCGGAAGACGTTCCATCGTCACTCCTCCGAATCGTATTAGTTGAGCAACTGTTCAACTATCTACAGTATACCACATCCGCGCCGTTTGTCAACCGATTTCTCTTGCTTTTTCGGGCGGAACATGGTACAACAAGGAAAAAGAAACAGCGGAGGCAGAGATGGAACCGTACAGCAGGACGGCACAGTACCACGAAACGGATCAGATGGGCATCGTCCACCACGCGAACTATGTGAAGTGGATGGAGGAGGCGCGCGTCGCGTTCATGGCGGCGACCGGCTTCGGCTACGAAACGATCGAAGCGCAGGGCGTCGTTGTGCCGGTGATCGGCATCGAAGTCACGTACAAAAAGCCGGTGCGCTTTGCCGAGCGGTTCGAGGTCGTCGTGCGCGTGAAGCGCTACAACGGCAAGATTCTGGAGCTCGGCTATACGATCCGAAACTGCACGCAGGACACGCTCTGCACCGTCGCGTCGTCGAAGCATTGCTTCCTGCAAGACGGCGGCATGATCCCGCTCGGATCGGTCATGCCGGAGCTGGACGCTTTTTTGCGCCTCGAAGCGAGCAAAGCCGGGGCGGACCGATGAGCGAACCGACCCTTGCCGTTTGCCGGATCACGGACGAAACGGACCTTGAGAAGATCACCGACTGGATGTATGCGTGGTGGGGCGTGCGCGAGGGGTACTCGCGCGATGCGGTGCGCGAAAGCATGCGGCACAGCTTCCACGCGGACCGTCTGCCGCAGACATATGGACTGTATCTTGACGGAACGCTGATCGGCATGTATCAGTTCACCGTCGGCGATCTGTTCGTCCGTCCGGACATCTATCCGTGGCTTGCGAACGTCTACATCGATGCGGCGTACCGCGGCCAGGGCTTCGGGCGGGCGCTGCTGTCGTCGGTGCAGGAGAACGCGCAATCTGCGCTCGATGCGCCGTATCTTTACCTGTTTACAAAGCACAGCGGACTGTATGAAAAGTTCGGCTGGCGTTTTGCGGAACAAATCGACACCCATCTTGATGTCCGCATGCAGCGGCTGTATCGGCTGCCCCTGCGGAACGGATGCCATACGGAAGGAGAACCTGATGCGAACATTTGAATGCGATTATACGGAAGGCGCACATCCGAAGATCCTGGAAGCGCTGATCCGGACGAACATGGAACAGATGAGCGGCTACGGCTTTGACCCGTATACCGAACGCGCGGCGCAAAAGGTGCGCGCGGCGATCGGTGCGCCGGTTTCGACCGTCACGTTCCTGACCGGCGGCACGCAGACCAACGCGGTCATGATCGATCTGCTGACCGCGTCGTACGAAGGCGTCTTGACGGCGGCGACCGGTCATATCAACGTGCATGAAGCGGGTGCGGTCGAGTTTTGCGGGCACAAGGTGATCGCGCTGCCCGAACACGACGGCGTGCTGGACGTCGATGCGCTCGAAGCGTACCTTTCGACGTTCTATGCCGATGCAACCTATGAGCATATGGTGCGTCCGGGACTGGTGTATCTCACGCATCCGACCGAGTACGGTACGCTGTATACGAAGGCACAGATGCAGCGCATCCGCGTGCTGTGCGACCGCTATGCGCTGAAGCTCTACGTGGACGGCGCGCGCCTCGGCTACGCCTTGGGCTGTCCCGAAAACGAGCTGACGCTGGGCGACCTTGCGACGTACTGCGACGCGTTTTCGATCGGCGGAACGAAGCTCGGTCTGCTGTGCGGCGAAGGCGCGGTGTTTACGCGGGAGACGCCGCGTGCGCTTTTGACGCAGGTCAAGCGTCACGGCGCGCTGCTGGCAAAAGGGCGGCTGCTCGGCGTGCAGTTCGACGCGATGTTCACCGACGGGCTTTACGAAGCGATCGGCAAAGAAGCCATCCGCCATGCGCACCGCATCCGCGACGTTCTCGCCGCGAAGGGCTATCCGTTTGCGTGGCAGTCGCCGACCAATCAGCAGTTCGTGCTGCTCGACGAACGCGAGGCGGCGTCGCTCAAAAAGGCGGTCGGATTCGATCTCTGGGGACGCACGCCGGACGGACGCTGGATCGTCCGCTTCACATCGAGCTGGTCGACGACCGACGCGGACGTGGACGAACTCGAACGCGCGCTACCGCGCAAAACCGATTTATAAGAAAGGATACATTGCTATGAAAAAGATGGTTTCCATTCTGCTTGCCGCGCTGCTCGTCTGCGGCTCGTTCGGCTGCATCGCGATCCGCTCGTTCCATAAGTACGAGAACGCAGACCGCTATCAATACGGCGCATTTACCTACGAGGCGGCGAACGTGTATTCGGTCGTCGTCGACTGGGCGGCGGGCGACGTGACCGTCAAGCACGGTTCCGGAACGTTGTCGGTCTCGGAAAGCGGCGGCGAGACGCTGTCCGTCAGCGAACGTCTGCACTGGTGGCTCGACGGCACGACCCTGCGCATCCGGTACTGCGAGTCCGGCTTCTCCCACATCATCGCGTCGAAGGACAAGCACCTGACGCTCGAACTGCCCGAAAACATCGATCTGAAGATCGACATCGCATCCGGCAAGATTCGCGCAGACGCGCTGAACGTGTCGTCCCTTGAGATCGATACCGCGTCGGGCGGCGTGGAAATCGGCACATTGACCGCGCGGGAAGCGGAGATCGACACCGCATCCGGCGGCGTGACGATCGGCACGGCGACGATCGAGCGGGAATTCGACGTCGACACCGCGTCCGGCGGGCTGACCGTTGACCGCATTTCGGCGCAGACGATCGAGATCGACACCGCATCGGGCGGTACGACGCTCGGGCTCGACAAGGTCACGACGGTCGATATCGACGCCGCGTCCGGCAAGATCACGCTGAAGCTGTTCGACACGGAGGCGGGCGCGACCGTGCGCCTTGCGAAGCTGTCCGGCGGATTCGACTGCAAGATCCCGATGACCGCCGAGGGCAAGAATTACAAGATCGGCAGCGGCGCGATCCAAATCAACATCGACACCGCATCCGGCGGCGTTGTGATCGAATAAGAACCATACGTTTGGGGGCTGATGACAGCCCCCTTTTTTGTATGCGAAAATGCCGCATGATGTTCGGCAATGCCGAAAAATAAACGGAATATTTGCGAAAATCACGACCGAGTGTTATACTTTCAAAAGAATAACGGAGGAGAACAGGATGGCAAAACCGGAGAACAGGGGAAGAAAACGGAGGGCGACGGTGCTGCTGCTTTCGGGCGCGGTGCTGCTTCTGACGTTTTTCGTCTCGTTCTCGCTCGGGCGCTACGGCGTACCGGCGGGACAGGTCGTTCGCATCTTGTTCCACAAGCTTTGGTCGATGATCGGGCTTGACGCCGTTTGGTCGATGCGCATCGGCTGGACCGCCGAGATGGAGATCGCGGTCATCAATATCCGCCTGCCGCGCATCGTCATGGCATGCCTCGTCGGCTGCTCGCTGGCGGCGGCCGGCGCGACGTTTCAGGGCGTGTTTCAGAACCCGATGGCGTCGCCGGACATCCTCGGCGCATCGAGCGGCGCGGCGTTCGGGGCAGCGCTTGCCATCCTGCTCGGCGCTCCGACGCGGCTCATCACGGCCTCGGCGTTTTGCGCATCCCTGCTGACCGTCGTTCTTGTGTTTCTCGTTTCGCAGCGCGCGCCGGGCGCGAAGGTCGTGAACCTGATCCTCGGCGGTATCATGGTCGGCTCGCTGTGCAACGCGGGCACATCGTATCTGAAGCTCGTCGCGGACCCGTCCAATCAGCTTCCGCAGATCACCTACTGGCTGATGGGCTCGCTGTCCGGCACAAAGCTGAAGGACCTGCCGTTTGCGGCGCTGCCGATGGCGATCGGGCTCGTGCCGCTGCTGCTGCTGCGCTGGCAGCTGAATCTATTAAGTCTCGGCGAAAGCGAGGCAAGATCGCTCGGCGTGCGCACCGTGCTCGTGCGGTCGGTGCTGATCGTGTGCGCGACGCTCACGACCGCGGCGGCGGTGTCGTTCTCCGGCATGATCGGCTGGGTCGGGCTCGTGATCCCGCACCTGAGCCGCAAGCTGATCGGCAGCGATCACAGAGGGCTTTTGCCCGAAAGCATGCTGCTCGGCGCGGCGTTTCTGCTGCTGGTCGACGACGTATCGAGAAACCTGCTTGCGGTGGAGATTCCGATCGGCATCCTGACGGCCGTGATCGGCGCGCCGTTCTTCCTGTACCTGATCCTGCGAAAGGAGAAAACGCTGTGATTTCCGTTTCGCATCTGAACTTTGCATATGAGAAAACGCCGGTGCTCCGCGACGTGAGCTTTACGGCGCAGGCGGGGACGCTGCTGGCGATCCTCGGACCGAACGGCGCGGGCAAGACGACGCTGTTCCGCTGCATCCTCGGCGAGCAGACGCGCTATACCGGCACGATCGCGGTGGACGGAACGGATGCAAGGACGCTTTCGACGCGCGCGCTCGCGCACCGCATCGCGTACATCCCGCAGATCCACGCGCCAGCATTCCGCTACTCGGTGCAGGACATGGTGCTGATGGGCACGACGCACCGCATTTCTCCGCTGTCCGCTCCGCGCGAGGCGCAGCGTGAGATCGCGTACAGCGCCATGCGGCGGCTCGGCATCGAATCGCTTGCCGAACATGACTTTTCGCACCTCTCCGGCGGTGAGCAGCAGCTTGTGTATATCGCCCGCGCGCTTGCGCAGCAGACGAAGATCCTGCTGATGGACGAGCCGACCTCCTCGCTCGACTACGGCAACCAGCTTGCGGTGCTCTCGACCGTCCGAACGCTTGCCGACGACGGCTACACGGTGCTGCTTTCGACGCACAACCCGCAGCACGCGATCTGGTACGCGGACGAGATCCTTGCGCTGCATAACGGCGCGGTCGCCGCGCAGGGACCGACGCGCGAACAGCTGACCCCGAACCTTTTGAAAGCCATTTACGGCACGGACATCCGGATGCTTCAAACGGACAGCGGACCGATGATCCTGCCGAATATCCATAAGGAGGAACATACATGAAACGAATCGTTGCAATCCTGCTGACCGTTCTGCTGCTCGTCGCAGCGCTCGGCTGCACGAACACCGCACCGCAAACGCCGGTCGCGACCGAAGCGCCCGTAAAACCCACTGAGGCGCCTGCCGCAGAGCCGACCGAAGCGCTTGCCGAACAGCCGACCGAAGCGCCCGAAGAACCCGAGCCGTCGACCTTCATCTTTACCGATTCGGTCGGACGCGAGGTGGAGCTTCCGGTCGACATCGAGCGCGTCGCGATCTCCGGACCGCTTGCGCAGATCGTCGTGTTCGCGCTTTGTCCGGACAAGCTCGTCGGCATCGCGTCCAAGTGGGATCCGACCGCCGAGCAGTTTCTCGATACCGCCTACTATAACCTGCCCGAACTCGGTCAGCTTTACGGCGGCAAGGGCGAGCTGAACCTCGAAACGCTGCTGAACTCCGGCGCGCAGGTGGTCATCGACGTCGGCGAACCGAAGGGCACGATCGTGGAGGACCTCGACGGACTGACCGAACAGACCGGCATCCCGTTCGTACACATCACCGCAACGATCGCCACGATGGGCGACGCATACCGCAAGCTCGGCGAACTGCTGCACATGCCCGACGAGGCGGAAGCGCTCGCCGCCTACTGCGACGGTGTGTACGCGCAAATCAAGGACGTTGCCGATTCGGTCGAGAAGGCGAACCTTTTATACATCACCGGCGATCAGGGGCTGAACGTGATCGCGCGCGACAGCTATCACGCGGAGATCATCGACCTGCTCTCGAACAACCTTGCGGTCGTCGACAGTCCGTCCTCGAAGGGCACCGGCAACGAGGTCGATATGGAACAGCTGCTGCTGTGGAACCCGGATGTGATCCTGTTCGCGCCGGGCAGCATTTACGCGACGGTCGGCGAGGACGAAACGTGGCAGGGCATTACGGCGATCCGGACCGGTGCGTACTATGAGGTGCCGATGGGACCGTACAACTGGATGGGCTTCCCGCCCTCGGTACAGCGGCTGCTTGGTATGCTGTGGATGGCAAAGCTGCTCTATCCGGATGCTGCGCAGTATGACCTCTATGAAGCGGTAAAGACGTACTTCGATCTGTTCTACCACTGCGATCTTGACGAGGATGCGTTCAACGAACTGGTTGCAAACTCGATCGGCGCGCAGCAGGCGCTTGCGCCCGCCGCATAAGCACAAAAAAATAAGGGGCTGTTCCGTCGCCCGCATGTGATTCGCCTTCTCTTGAACGGCGCAGCATGATAGGACACGGAACAGTCCTTTTTGTTTGAAATCAGATAAACACGCGTTCCTTCAGACGCTGCATCGCTTCCTCGACGAGGGAGAAGGGCAGGGCGACGTTCAGACGGATGCAGTCGGGATTGCCGAAGTCCGCGCCGTTCTGCCAGATGACGCCCGCCTCCACGCCGCGCTTCAGCAGCGTATCCATCGAGACGCCGTGCGCGTCGCACCAGCCGCGGCAGTTGATGAACAGCATGTACGTGCCCTCGGGCAGGAACATCGAAACGCCTTCGAAGCGCGATTCCATAAAGGTCTTGACGTATTCGAGATTCCGGTACAGTACGGTGCGCAGTTCGTCGACCCAGCGCGCGCCGGCAGGGCTGTACGCGCCGAGCAGCGCATGCAGCGAAAGCACGTTGCACGAATTGTAATACGTCGCGCTGCCGGTCGTTTTGACCGCTTTTCGCAGTGCGTCGTTATAGATGATGTGGTACGAGCCGATCAGTCCCGCGAGCGAAAACGTCTTGGACGGGGCGTAGAACGCGATCGTGCGGTGTTTCGCATCCTCGCTCACGCTCTGCGTCGGGATGTGCTTATGCCCCGGGAAGGTCAGGTCTGCCCAGATCTCGTCGGAGATCACCGTGCAGCCGCAGCGGCGGTACACGTCCATCGCCTGTTCGAGCTCCTCACGCGTCCAAACGCGTCCGCAGGGGTTGTGCGGAGAGCAGAAGATCGCGACCTTGATTCCGTTCGTCCGGATCTTCGCTTCCATATCCGCGTAGTCCATGCGCCACACGCCGTTTTCGTCGCGCGTCAGCGGGCTTGTGACGACCTTGCGCCCGAGGTCGTGCAGCAGATGCAGAAAACCGATGTAGGTCGGCGCATGTACGAGGATCGGATCGCCCTCGGTTGTCAGCGCGCGAAGCGCCGAGCCGACGCCGCCCAGAACGCCGTTTTCGTAGCCGATGTGCTCCTTTCTAAGTCCCGTCACGCCGTGGCGCTCGCCCTGCCAGCGGATGATCGCGTCAAAGTACGCGTCCGGCAGCATGAAGTAGCCGAAATTCGGGTGATCGAGCCGCTTCTGCACCGCTTCGACGACCGACGGCGCGGCCGGAAAGCTCATGTCCGCAACCCACATCGGGATCGGCCGCAGCCCGTCCTTGACGGTCACGTCGCGATAGGGGATTACATCGACCGCCAGCGCATCTTTGCCGCGGCGATCCAGCACGGTTGTAAAATCAAACTCCATAGAAAACCTCCGATTATGACTCTTCGATCGGGAACCGTTCGATCAGCTTTACCACGCGGCGCAAAATCAGCGCCGCATCCTCGGCCGTCAGCGTCGCGCCGTCGCGCACGCAGGCGTTCAGCCGTCCCGCTTCGGTGAGCGTCGACAGCCCGACGAGCGCGCGCAGCACAAGCGATGCATCCGCCGCCGTCACCGCGCCGTCGCAGTCCGCGTCGCCGTAAAGCGCGCCGTTCACGAACGGCTGAAGTTTCACGCCGACGGTGCGCGTTTCGGTGCGGTAGCCGCTTGCACCGAGCGAATCGGCGCTGATCGCATTGCAGAACGCAAACGCGATCGTCTCGCCCGGGGCGAGCGCGTCGGACAGGCGGAAATAAAAGGTGATCAGCGGGGTATCCGAATCGATCAGCACGCCGCTGATCGAGGTAAACGCGTAGCGGATCAGACCCGGATCGGCGGACTCGTCGGGATTGGCCACGCACATCGAACCGAAGGAGGAGGCATAGCCGGCATACTGCAGCTGACTGCGATCGTACGCAAGGTTAAAGCCGGACATCGACGAGAGCAGCCGCTGCGGCGTCACGCCGTCAAGGTACACGTCAACCTGCAGGCACCTCGCGCCGTCGAACGCCACCGTATGCGCGGCAACAGGACCGCCGTCGATGCGAAGGATATAATCACCCTCCGAAGGAAGTGCGGTCGGCGTCGGGCGTGGCGTCGGCGTTGCGGTCGGTTTGA
>DFEW01000002.1:39894-70715 GCA_002369195.1 Christensenella sp. UBA3792 | reverse complement strand
GTGTGGGCGTCGGCGTTGCGGTCGGCTTGACGGTGGGCGTCGGGGTAGGCGTTGCGGTCGGCGTCGGCGTCGGGGTGACGCTCGGCGCGGGATCGCTGCCGGAGGGCGTTACGTAGCCGGCGGGAACCTGCCGATCAAAGAGCAGCCAGGCGTATTCGGGATAGTCGATAAAGACGTTGCGGTTGCCCTGCACGTTTTCGCATTGATCGTTGCGAGACATCTCCCAGGTGTCAACCGGATCGATCTCCATCCATTGCAGCAGCGTATCGAGTGATTCGATGACCTTGAGTCCGGTGTTCGCGTCGTCGCCGGGACCGATCACGGGGTTCGGATCGTTCGTGTAGAGGTTCGGCTCCTCCCAGCGACACCAGACGTACAGCAGAATGCGCGCGACGTCGCCCTTGATGTTGTCGTTGACCTCGACCAGATCGTCGGCCGTGCTGTACCAGAGCACGGTTTTGCCGCCGTACGCGTAGGTCTTATACGAGGAGAGCACGCCCTTGACGTTGCCCATCGTCATGTTGCCGCGAGTCGAATTGACGTTCGTATCGGTCGGGCGCAGGTGGTGCAGATCGCAGCCGCCGTACGTTTGCTTGAAGCTCGCGCGCGATTTCGGCCAGACATGTTCGCGGTTGTAACTCGAACTGAGCGAATCCGAATAAAAGAGGATCGGATTGCCGGAACCGTTGTTCGCGTCGGTGGAGGGCCAGTACGCGGTCAGCGAACTGTAGCTGACGCTGTTTGTCATCGTCGATTCCATCAGCGTGTGCAGGCGCGAGAACATCGCGCTTTGCATCGGATCGGATGCGGATGCGGCAAGCGCGCTGACGGATGCAAACGTATTGTTTCCGGTATAGTATGCTCTTGCCTGATCGGACAGCGTGGTGCAGACCGCGTGCCGCGTGCCGGTGTTCTTGACGAGCGTGCCGGTCTTTGCTTCGGCAACGCTAAGCGGCGCGGCGGCAAGCAGCAGAACGAGCAGCAGGGCGATCCAACGTTTTAAAACGCGCATAACGGCTCCTTTCTCATAGAATGCAGAGAAATTCTGAATACAGTATAGCGAAAAAACAGGAAAAAGACAAGAGAAAAGGACTGCCCGAAGTCCGGATTGTCATTTCGAACGATTCGTCATGACAGGACTTTGAACAGCCCCTGCTCGATTCAGTCGATGTACAGCACGAGAAGCCGATATTCGCCCTGCCACTCGACGACGGTCATCGACAGCGTCGCAACGACGGCGTTATCGATCAGAACCGGCCCGGTCAGCACGGTGTACTGCTCAGCGTCAAGGTCGAGCGCGCGGTTGATTTCGAACACGTCCGAGCCGCTGTAGACGGTCGGGGTCAGGCGCGCTTCGAGCGTGAAGTCTTTGCCGTACGCCTGCTTCCATTGTTCGCAATGCACCGTCGCGAGCCGGTCATAGTAGGCGCGCATAACCTTCTGCGGCGTATCGCCCTCGCCGAAGATCTCCGGGTGCGCGCCGCACACCGCCTCGGACAGCTCGGTCATCTTCCAAAGCGTCTTGCCGTCGCCGTCCTTCAGCGCGGACAGAACCGCGTTCTGAACCGCATCGATCGATTTGAGCTTCTTCGGCGCGCACGATGCGATCGAAAGGATCAGTACGAGCAGCACAATCAGCGCGACCGCTCCGCCGCCGATGCCGAAAAGCAGCTTTCTGTTATGAAAGAACGGCGCGTCGAACCACTTTTTCACGCCGCCGCGAACCGCAGAAAACCGGTCCGCAACGGACTGCTCAATCTTTTTGATCGCGGACGTGCGCGGCACGGTCAGCGGCTCCTGCGGCACATCCGTTCCGCATTTTCGACAAAACCGCGCGCCGGGATCGAGTGGCGCGCCGCAATTTCTACAATTCATAGGAAAAACCTCGCTCTTTGATGCGTTCATGGTATCACGGCGGGTCGGCGCGGTCAACAGAGCGGCGGCGGTGTTTCCAATGTTTTTACAACTTTGTGTGACATACGGAGCAACTTGTGGTATACTGGTACCAACACATTTGAAAGGTTCAACACATGAAACGGAAACTTGCATGGATCCTGGCGGCGCTGCTCGTGCTCGCGCTGCTTCTGATGCCGCTATCGTCGATCGCCGATCTCGGTGACTTCTCGGGCGGCGGCGACTACGGCGGCGGAGGCGGCTCCGACTGGGGCGGCTCCGACTGGGGCGGCTCCGACTGGGGCGGTTCGGACGGCGGTTCGGGCGAGCTGATCGGCTGCGCGATCTCGATGTGCATCGATTACGGCTGCTCGCATCCCGGCGCCATCCCGTACATGATCGGGTTCGTCGTGCTGATCGCGATCGGGCTCTGGCTGCTTTCGCGCTTCGGCGCAAAGCACACGCAGGCAAGCCGCGCGCCGGGCGCGACGCGAACCGAACAAAGCAAGCTGCAGCCGATGTCGGCATACGCGGCGCTCGACCCGAACTTCTCCGAGGAGGACATGAAGCAGCGGCTGTCGAACCTGTACATCAAGATGCAGGACTGCTGCACGAAGCGCGACGTGGAGCCGATCCGTCCGTACTTTGCGGACAGTCTCTGGCAGCAGTTCAACCGGCAGGTGCAGCGGCATAAGCAGCAGGGCATCACGAACTACGTCGACCGCATCGCAGTGCTCGACGTGCGCCTGCGGGGCTTCTATCAGGAGAACGGACAGGACGTGCTGATCGCCGAGCTCTACACGCGCATCACCGACTATACGCTGTCCGATGCGGACGGCAGCCTCGTCACCGGCAGCCGCACCGCCGAGAAGTTCATGAACTACGAATACGCGCTGTCCCGTCCGTCCGGCAAGACGACGCAGGAGCAGGCCGGCGACGTGCACGAACGGCACTGTCCGAACTGCGGCGCGCCGCTGTCGGTCAACGAGAGCATCAAGTGCCCGTACTGCGACTCCGTACTGACGTTCACCGACCACGAATGGACCGTCCATGCGATCAAGGGCATATCGCAGCGAACAGTCGGAAAGTAAGGGAATACGGCAGTGAAACGAAACGCAAAGCTTCTTCTGATCCTGCTGCTTGCCGTACTGCTTGCACTGCTGATCGCGCCGCACATCGCGGCAGCGGACCTCGGCGACTTCGGCGGCGGCGACTTCGGCGGCGGTTCGGACGACTGGATCGGGTTTGCCTGTACCGCCTGCGTGGAGATCGGCGTCAATGAACCGCGGCTGATCCCGTTCCTGATCCTCGCGTTCCTGATCTTCCTTGCGGTCGTGGGAATCCGCGCGCGCATCCGCAAAAAGAAGGGACTGATCGATTCGTACACGCGCTTTTCGGATGTGCTGACGATCGAGGCGTACAAGGAAAAGGACCCGAACTTCTCCGAAGAGGCGGTCAAGACCAAGCTCAGCAACCTGTATTTCAAGATCGTCGATTGCCGGATGCGGCGCGATGCAGCGCCGATCCGTCCGTACCTTTGCGACGAACTGTATGAGCGGCTGCAAAAAGAGTTTGACGGGCATCGCGCGCAGGGTGTGACGCATTGCAGCGAGCGCGTCGCGATCCTCGACGTCGCGCTGCGCGGCGTTGCACGCAAGGACGGAGCGTACAAGCTGATCGCCGTGCTTGAGACGAGGCAGACCGAATTCACGCGCGCCGATGCGGACGGAAAGATCCTGTCCGGCAGCGACAGCACAGAACGGTTCGTCACGAGCGAGATCCTCCTCACGCGGCCGATCGATGCGCAGACTGTCACGGTTGATGCGAAGGTGCAGCAATGGCATTGCCCGAACTGCGGCGCGCCGCTTTCGCTCAACGAGAGCGCGAAATGCCCGTACTGTGACTCGGTGCTGGATTTCGACGTGAGCGAATGGAAGATCGAATCGATCAAGACGATCCGATCGATTGAGCAAAAAACGTGACGGCACCGTCGTACGTTGACACGCTTTCCTTTCCGAAAAACAGCACGGGAAAAGCCCGTGCTTTTTTCTTGCCGCAACGGCGCAGATGTGCTATACTGCACGTATGAAAACGCAGTTTTGGAAAATCAGTATCACACTTTTGTTGATCGGGCTTTGCTTGCTCGCTTGCACGGACAAGCAGCCCGAAGCCGCCGCCACGCCCGTTCCGACGCCGACTGTCGGCGAAGCGCCGGACGTCATCGACGTGGTGAGCGATGCGAGTACGCCGATTCCGGTGCCGACCCTGCCGCCGACGCCGACGCCCACGCCCACGCCCGAACCGACCGAAGCGCCGACGCCCACGCCCACGCCGAAGCCGCTGGAGGGCGTCGTGATCGGCATCGATCCGGGACATCAGCTCGTGTACAATCCGCATCCCGAACCGATCGCGCCCGGCTCCAAGCAGACCAAGCAAAAGGTCGCGGGCGGCTGCCGCGGCGTCAAGAGCCGCGTCTATGAGTATGAAGTCGTACTGAACGTCGGACTGTACCTGCGCGATATGCTCGATGACCTCGGCGCGACGGTCGTAATGACGCACGACGAGCTCGACGTCGATATCTCGAACATCGAGCGCGCGGAGATTTTCAACGACCACAACGTCGATCTCGGCATCCGCCTGCATTGCAACAAGGCGTCCGACAAGAAGACGCGCGGCGCGTTCATGCTGATCCCGACCGCAAAGCGCACGAAGCATTACGACTTCAACCTGCGCGCGGCCGTCATCATCCTCGACGAGTATCTGAAGGAAACGGGTCTGCCGATGCGCTATAAGACCGGCATTACCGAGCGCGGCGATCAGACCGGCTTCAACTGGTGCACCCGTCCGATCATCAACATCGAGATGGGACATTTGAGCAACCCGGACGACGACGCCCTGCTGTCGACCGACGAATTCCAGAAGACGATGGCGCAGGGACTCTGCAACGGCATTCTGCGGTTTTTCAAAGAGGAGCGCGAGAATGCGAACCCGTAATCGAAATTGAACAGGAGAAAACGAATCCCGACGGAAATCCGCCGGGATTTTTTTTACAGTTGATGCAGTTTTTCGAGCTCCTGCGGATTTGCCTTGGGCTCCTTGAGATGCACGATTGCCGCGTCGGGAAAGCGCGAACGGATCTGCTGTTCCGCTTTCGGCGCCGCGCCGCTGCCCGAGAAGAGCAGGAAGGTCAGCTTTTTGCCTTTCAGGTCGGTCTCGGCAAGGACGGTGTTGATCGGGCAGGACAGGCGTCCGTTCCATACAGGCGAGCCGATCGCGATCTCATCGAACGCCGCGACGTTCGGATCATACGCTTCAAGCGGCTCCTTTCTGCCGATGCCCGCGCCGAAACCGCCGGCAAGAATCTGCAGGAAGAACGCTTTGGGCATCTTCTTTTTCGGGGAGACCTTGCGCAGCGCAAAGCCCTGCTGCTGCAGCGCTGCAGCAATCGCGTCGCCGTTTCCGGACAGGGAGTAGTAGATCAGCAGTTTGTTCATTCGGTTTCCTCCTTTGAACGGTCGATGGGGAGCGGGGATGCGGTTTCAAACCGGCTTCGGAAGGGGAAGCGGTCGTAAAAGACGAAGGTGCGGTCGAGCAGCTTGGAGCATTGCCCGATCAGAAACCCGTTGACGAGCGCGCACACGACGGTGCCGAGCTTGACGCCCTCAAAGTGCCACAGCCCGAAAAACAGGAACGACAGCAGCACGCCGACGAGCGCGCTTGCGATGTCGTACACGGTCTTGACCAGCGTGATGCGAAGACGGAACTTTGCCGAGAGCTCCTTCACAAACAGCTCGTAAACCTCCGGCGCAAGGTAGGTGTGAAACATGAGCGACACGCCCGCGGAGCAAAGCAGCATGCCGAGCACGTACCAGAGCAGCCGCAGCACGATCGCTTCTGCGGGCAGAAGCGCGGCGAGCGCCATGCAGCCGTCGAGCACGAAGCCGTAGAGCACGGCGGTCACGAACGAAAACAGGTACGCGGGGCGAAACTGCCGCAGCACGAGGCATAGCACGAGCAGCAGCGCGCCCTGCACGAGATATTCGAGCGCGCCGAAGGTAAAGAACGGGTGCAGCGAACAGAGTTTCAGATGCAGCAGGTACGCCGGTGCAACGACCATCGACATGCCGAAGTCCGCACGTTCCATCAGCGCGGCGCCGAGCGCCAGCAGCGGCAGCGCGAGCACATAGGCGAGCTCGCTCATAAAGCGCGGCTTCCCTGCGGATTCGCCGTTCATCCGAACAGATGCGGTTCCACCGCCGTGACAAGTCGCGTCAGCCCGTCTTTGTCCGCCTCCGTGAACCGCGCGAGCGAAGGACTGTCCAGATCCAGTACGGCGACGACCGCGCCGTCACGATGCATCGGAATCACCAGCTCGGAGCGCGACGCGCTGTCGCAGGCGATATGACCGGCAAACGCGTGCACGTCCGGCACAAGCTGCGGGCGGTTTTCGCGAACCGCCGCGCCGCACACGCCGCGTGCAATCGGGATCTCGATGCACGCGGGCTTGCCCTGAAACGGTCCGAGAACGAGCGTTTCGCCCTCTAAGAGATAGAACCCCGCCCAGTTGAGAGCGTCGAGCGCGTCATAGATCAGCGCGGAGAGGTTCGAAAGGTTTGCAATCAGGTGCGGCACGCCCGCAACGAGCGATTCCGCCTGTTCGGTCAAAGCTTGATAATCGGTCATATCGGTTCTCCTTCTGCAATTGCAATAAGCGTACCATAAAACCGGCACGGAATCAAGAAAAAAGACCGCCGAATCGTTCGGCAGTCCTTCAAAAAATCACGGAGCGGCGCTCAATGCCGGTAGCCGTCGTGCTTGGTCGGCGTTTCCGGCGAGGGGAGCTGCTCGGTGTAGCCGAGCATGATCGCGTCGACCCACGGGCGCTGGCAGTCTGCGGTGCCGGGCGCGAAGTGCTTGTTGACCTGCTCGCCCATGATGCACATCGCGGCGGAGGAACCGCCGTCGAGATTGTAGGCGACGGTGCAGCCGCGCTCGAGGAACAGCTGCGCAAAGGTCTCCAGCGAAATGCTGTAGGAATAGTCGCTCTGCCGTCCGTCGGTGACGATCGCGATCCAATGTCCCGGTTCGATCATGCCGATGCCGCAGCGCGGGTTCGGATGCTCCACGCGGTGCTTGTGCGCGTCCGGATTGATCGCGCCGTCCTCGACGAGGATCGGACCGAAGCTGTACGTATCGCGCACGCCGTGGTCGAGCAGCAGGCGCAGGGACAGATCGCTGCGGTGCGCCACGCGCATGGTCATGCCGTCGATGATCAGCGTATCCGCGCCGCCTTCGTTCGAATAGAACACGCCCTTGCGCAGCAGCAGCCCTTTGAGGTTTTGCTCGGCGCGGTCGAGGTTGTCGCCGGTGATCGCAAAGACCGCCTGTTCCGTGCGCACGTACCGCCACGGCTGCAAAAACTGCGTGCGAACGCCGGAGCGATAGCTCGAATACTCGCGCATGCGGATGTCCGCGACATAGTAGATCACGGGGCGCTTCTCGGACAGCTCCGTCTTGACTTCGACGATGTCGATCGACAGCACGCGGTTTTTGTACCACCAATGCCCCTCGTCAAAGTTCAGCTCGAACTGCTCTCCGTCCTCCGAAAGAAAGTACGCGTCGTTCGGATCGGGCGTGGGTTCGGGCGTCGCCGTCGGCTCCGCCGTTGGCGCGGGCGACGGGGTCGGCGTTGCGGTCGGTGTCGGCGTAGGCGAAGGCGTATCGGTCGGTTCGGGCGTCTGCTCCGTGCCGCCGCAGGAAAACAGCCCGCGTTTGGGCGTCTGCGTCGCGTTTGCCGTCGCGGACACTTCGGTCGGCTTCGCCGTCGGTGTTGCGGTCGGTTCGGGTGTGTCGGTCGGTTCCGGCGTGGGAACGGGTGTCGGCGTCGGAACGCGGTAGCCAGCAAAGCGGTCGGTCGAAAGATGCTCCAAAAGGTCGCCGCCTTGTGCATCCGCGCCGACGGTGCTGCTTACCAGGGTAAAGCGCACGGTATCCGGCATGTCGCGCCGGTATACGCGCTCTTCGCGATACAGGGCGGACAGCGCATCGGCGTACGCGCTCGCATGCTTGCCCTCACAGGCGTACAGCGGATGATCGGTGTCGATGATCGTCGCGCCGTCCGGATCGAGCACATAGACCTTTTCGACGGTATGCGGCGCGGTCTCGGGAAGGCGCGTCTCGTCCGCCGCATCGGCAGCGGCGGTCGTCAGCACTTCGGAGATGACCGCATCGGCAAAGCGCGGACGATCCCATTGCGGATCGAGCGTCAGAATCAGCTTGGGCCTGAGCGCGCGGATCCGCGCGATATAGCGGGTCAAAAGCGCGTTATAGTCGCCGATTGCGGAGTACACGGCGTTGCGCGACTGCGCACGCGGCGCGCGTCCGTTCCCGAAGAACGGCAGATGCGTGACGCCGAGCGCTTTAAGCACCTCCATGCACTGCTGCGTGTGATAGCCGTCCTTCGCGGTGAGGTAGTCGACTTGCACCGTCAGCCCGTGTTCCAGAGCGAGATCGGCGAGCACGCCGCCGAGCAGCTGCAGTTCGTCGCCCGGCTCGTTCAGCACGACCAGCACGTCGGCCTCTTTGCCGGTGTCGGCAAACGGCGGCACGAACGACTCGGTACAGGCGGTCCATTCGGACAGCACGAGCGCGCGGTCGGTTGCGGTCAGCTCGATGCGCGCGATGTTCTCCGCCTCGACCGGAACCAGCATCTGCATGCCGGTGATCTGATTGGTCCAATAGCGTTTCAGGTCCTGCCCGTCTGCGTCGAAGAAATGCACCTCAAAGGAATCGGGCTTTTCAAAGAAATGAAAGAACAGGTTCGCCGCCCGCGCGCCGTCGGGGAGCGTCATGGAGATCCGCTCGCCGCGATAGAGCGTCAGCGTCGTGAACGCGTTGCCGTCGTACAGGTGATCGACGTAGGACTGCGCTTCGGTTTCGGTCGTATAGGTACAGGCAAGCAATCCGTTCCCGGGCTCGTCCGCAGCGGAAGATACGGCGGCGGGCAACAGAAGAACGGCGGCCAAAAGTATGATCAGAATGGGTTTGAAGATGCGCGTCATTTCGATCCGATCGGTTCACAACCTCCCTAAAAATGCGGGAAATATTGTATCATGCCTTCGACAGGAAGTCAATTTTTACGCGCATTTTTTACAACTTCCGGGTTTTCTTCCCCCGTGCGGTATGCTATACTGTTCGCATGAAACGATTGCTTTGCATCACCCTTTGCCTGCTGATCCTGCTCGCCGCGCCGCGCGCTGCGGCGGCGGAGGACGCGCAGGCGGAGGACCTTACCGCGCGCTGCACCTTCGTCTCGGACGGCTACGGCGCCGCGAAGGAGCGCATCTTCCGGTCCGGCTTCAAGTCATACCAGCAGTTCAACGCGGGCGCGACTTTCTCGCTCTCGTGGGACGACGGTATGCCGAACGCCCGGCTTTGTTTGCAATGGCGAAAACTGCCCGAAGGCGTCACCGCTACGCAGTATGACGCCGACGGAGCCGTGCTCGTTTCGGAAACGCTGCCCGCCTATCCGGAAACGGTCACGCCGCTGTCCGAACGCGCTCGCAAGGTGGAAATCACCGCGGGCGAGGACGGGATGTCGGTGCTGTACTGCCGCGTATACGGCGAAGGAACGCTGCCGGAACCGTTTCACGAATGGATCGAAACGCCGCAGTCGCTCGATTACCTGCTGATCTCCACGCATCCGGACGACGACGTGCTGTTCTTGGGCAGCATCGTGCCGGTGTATGGCGCACAGCAGGGCTACACCGGATCGATCGCGTACGTGACTTGCAGCATGCGCGAGCGCATGACCGAGGCGGAAAACGGCGCGTGGGAGATGGGACTCAGGTACCGTCCGCTCTTTATGGGCTTTCAGGATATCGCGCCGGATTCGCCCGACGAGCGCAAGGCAAAGTTCAAATATGAGGAACTCCTGCTTGCGACGGTTCGGGTGTATCGCACCTATCATCCGCTTGTTGTCGTGGCGCAGGATCTGAACGGCGAGTACGGGCATTGGCAGCATAAGCTGACGAGCAGGGCGGCGGTCGAGGCGGCTTCGCTTGCCGCCGATCCGTCGTTCGACGTCGAATCGGTCGAGCAATACGGAACTTGGCAGGTACAGAAGGTTCTGCTGCACCTCTATCCGGACAATCCGATCACGGTCGATGCGCACGCGCCGCTGTCGTTCTTCGGCGGCGACGACGCGTTCACGGTCGCGAAGCGCGCGTATAAAAAGCATGAGACGCAGCAGCAGTACTGGTTCGCGGTCAAGCGCGACGACGGGCAGTACGCCTTCAACCGCTTCGGCATGGCGTACGGCGTCGTGGAGGCGGGGGAAGACGTGTTTGACAACATCGACGAATCGCTGTTCTCCTTCTACGTTCCGCCGACGCCGGAACCGACCGATGAGCCGACTCCGACCCCGACCGCGACGCCGACGCCCGAACCGACGGGCACACAGGAACCGACCGCGGTGCCGACGTCGGAACCGACCGCAACGATGCAGCCGCAGCAGCAGCGCAGAAACCGCGCCGCATGGATCGAGTTCGGCGCGCTGTGCGCCGTCGGAGCCGCCGCTGCCGTTGTCGCCGTTGTCGCCGCAGTCCGGCTGCACGGGAAACGAAAGGACGCGGCGTCCGAAAGCGCCGAAGAAACGAAACACGGGGAGTCCGATCCCTCCTGACCGATCATCCAACCAGAAAGGAACTACCGACATGAAACGAATTGCTGCCTGGCTGCTCGCCGTCTGCCTGCTGTGTACGCTTGCATGCGTCAAAGAGCCGGACGAACCGATCCTGCAGATCACGGCGGAAGAAACGCCCGCGCCGGTCGACGACACGCCGGAGGAAACGCCCGCCCCGGAACAGACGCCGGAACCGACGCCGGAGCCGGAGATCTACTCCGTGGTCGCGTATGCGGTCGACGAAGCCTACTATGAGGGCGACGAGCTGACAAAGTACGGCATCGCGCCGACGGAGCTCGTTCTGAACGCGGACCGCACCGGAAAACTGAACCTGATGGGCAGCGAAACGGACATCGAATGGACCGAGGACGGCAGCATCACGGCGGGCGGACAACCGCTCTACACCTTCATCCGCGCGGATGCGGACACGATTGTTCTGCGCGTGTATGAAACCGAATTCACCCTCAGAAGAAGCGACGCGCAGCCGCAAAGCGCGGAGGCTTCCGCGGCGCCTGCGGCACAGCCGGACGGCGGAACGGCCGAGGCGGGCGCTTCGGGCGAACCGTACGGCGACAGCGACGGCGTGATCGAACGCAAAAAGCTTGCGGCGCTCTACCACTGGCTTGAGAGCATGCAGAGCGAATTTCGCTCTCTGCTGACGTTCGACGAGATCGGCGCGGCGGTGGGCAAGGCGGGCTGCGACAAGCAGGACGGCGACGGCAAGTATCACGGCGCGTACTGGACGGACGGAAACAAGGGCGTTGTCACGGTCACGTTCCGCGAATCGAACGGCGCGTGGACCTGCGGTTCGATCGTCTGCTCCGGCATTCCGAAGGACGAATATGACAAGGCGGACATCTCCCGCTTCCCGAAGCTCGGCAGCAGCGCGCCCGCCGGTTCCGTTCCGACCGCGCCGGTCACGCTCGAGGGTACCTGCTCCGGCAAGACGATCGAGGTCTGCGCAGACGTTCCCGAAACCGGCTGGTATCCGGTCAAGGGCAGCTTCGATCTGCACTATTACAGCGCGCCGAGCGAGGATAAGGCGAAGAACAGCGCTTCATACATCCTGATCGAGTTCTTCGAATCCGAAGAAAAGCTCACCGAAAAGGCGGACACGTATGAGAACGTGCAGACGCTCGCCGCGCGCAAGATCGGCGGCGTCAAGATGAAGGGCATGCAGTATCAGCGCTACGGCATGGAGTGGACCGAGTTTTACGGCAGGCTCGGCGACGGCGTCTGGATCAGCATCAAACTTACCGGCGTCGATCTCACAAAGGGCACGCAGACCGACGCGCTGCTCAAGAGCCTCAAATTCAAAGTGCAGTAAACGCAAACAAAAACGACCGGATCGCTCCGGTCGTTTTTTTATCGTCTATTACAGTTCTTTGAGCAGTTCGCGCAGCTCCTCGACGGAATCCGCGAACACCTTCAGCGCATCCTTGACCGGCTGCGGGCTGGTGAGGTCGACGCCCGCGAGCTTGAGCTCGTTGAGCGGATAGTCGCTGCCGCCGGTGGTGAGGAACTTGAGATAGCCCTCCGCGTCGCCGGTCTCAACGATGTGCGTCGCGATCGAAACGGCGCTGGAGAAACCGGTTGCGTACTGATAGACGTAGAACGCGGTGTAGAAGTGCGGGATGAACGCCCACTCGTAGGCAATGTTTTCCGGCACCTCGGCGCCGTCGTAGTAGAGCTCGACGAGCGAGCGATACAGCGCGGTCAGGCGTTCCGCGGTCAGCGGCTCGCCGTTCTGGTACATCTCATGCGCCTTGCTCTCGAATTCCGCAAACAGCGTCTGACGGAACAGCGTCGTGCGGAAGCCCTCCAGGAAGTGGTTGAGAATGTATGCGCGGCGCGCCTTGTCGGTCTCGGTCTTTAAGAGGTACTTGGTGAGCAGCACTTCGTTGACCGTGGAGGCAACCTCCGCGACGAAGATGCAGTAGTCGTGGTTCATGTAGTCCTGCGTGTTGTCGGACTTATAGGAGTGCATTGCGTGACCGAGCTCGTGCGCGGTGGTGAACGCATCGTCGAGCGCGTCGGTGTAGTTTAAAAGCACGTAGGGATGCACGCCGAATACGCCGCAGGAGAACGCGCCGCTGCGCTTGCCTTTGTTCTCGTACACGTCCATCCAATGCTCGGAGTACGCCTTGTCGAGCAGTTTCTGGTACCCTTCGCCGAGCGGTTCGGTGGCTTTCTTGACCATCTTCTTCGCTTCTTCGAACGGCACCTTGTAGTCGACGTCCTTGACCATCGGACAGTAGAGGTCGAACATGTCGATCTTGTCGAGCTTCAGCGCTTCCTTGCGCAGGTCGAGATACTTGCGCATCGTCGGCAGGTTTTCGTGCACCGCTTCGATCAGACTGTCGTACACGGAAACGGGAATGTTGTTGCGGAACAGAGCCGCTTCGCGCGCGCTGCCGTAGCCGCGTACGTTCGCCATGAACTGATCCTGCTTGACGTTGCCGCCGTACAGCGCGGCGAACGTGTTGATGTATTTTTTATAGGTGCCGAACATGGCGTTGAACGCCTCCTCGCGCACCGCGCGAACCGGGCTTTCGCGATAGACGCCGAAGTTGCCGGCCGTCAGCTGCACTTCGTTGCCGTTCTCGTCGTGAATCTTCGGCAGCTCCATGTCGACGTTCGTCAGCATTTCGTACGCGTCCTGCGGCGTCTGCGCGACGTCGCCGAGCTGTGCCAGCATGCGTTCGCGTTGCGCATCGAGGCAATGCTCGCGGGTGCGGGCGATGTTTTCGATCGTGAAGCGGTACGGCTTCATCTCGTCCGGCGCAAGAAACTCTTCGAGCTTGTCCTCGGGAATCGCAAGAATTTCCGGCTCCATGAACGCGAGCGCGGTCGAGAAGCGCACGTAAGCACTGATCGCCTTCTGGTCCATCTCCTGATGCTTCGGTTCGGAACCGTCGGCGCAGCGGTGCAGATTCGCATAGATGTACAGCCGTTCGAACCGCTCTGCGATCTCGTTCATGGTGTCGATGCCGGCCTTGAACGATTCGCGCGAATTGCCGAGCGTGCCTTCAATCGCCGCGATCCTGTCCATGTCCTTGACGCATGCGTTCAGTTCGGCTTCCCAAACCGCATCGCTTGCATACATGTGCGTAAAATCCCATTGGAACTTGGGGTCCATGTCTTTTCTTGCCTGCATGTTCGTACTCCTTTGTTGAATTCACACACAGTATATCGCATTTCATTTGCTTTGTCCACGGTTTTCAGGACTTTGGACGCAGAAAATACCGGCTCACGCGGCCGCTTCGCTCCCGCTCGATCGGAAGACCGTAAACGCACAGCGCGTCGAGATCGCTGCCGACGCTCTTGCGCTCCGCCGCAATGCCGAGCGCGTTCAGCCGTTCGATCAGCTCGTGCATCGACAGCGCCCGATCCGCCTGCTCCAAGATGTCCTTGAGGTACAAAATTTTCAGTTTGCCGTATCTGACCCGCGCCATTTCGCATTCCTCCTTTCGCTTGACACGGTCAGTCTACCACAGCACCTATCCGTTAAAACGGACAGCAAAGGAGCGGACGTTCCTGCGCGGACGCAGGGTTCAGTACCCGAGGTTTCGGTCGATCACACTGCCGTCGACGGCGTTGATCGAGAGGGCGCAGACGGTCTCATGGCTCCATGCGCCGTCTTCGCCGAGCCATGCCGCGTCCATCGCGAAATCCCAGACCGGCATCAGGTAGTAAGCGCCCGAATCGGGCTTGCGGATCAGCGCATAGCAGAGCCGGATCGCGCGGATGCGGAGCGTCAGTTCGCTTTCCTTGCCGTCGAGCTTGTCCAGATAGTAATTCAAAAAGATGTGCGAGCGAAACTGTTCCATGATCTTCGCAAACGGCAGCAGCGTTACGTTTTCGTTTTCCGTGCCGAGCAGCGTCATCGGCGAATGCCATTCAAACGAAACGACCTCGCCGTCCTTCAGGTACGCGAGAATGCGCTCCTTCGGCAGCGCTTTCGTATAGTCCGGCTCATATCCCGCCGCCTGCATCGCGGTGTCGGAGCCGTGTTCGGTCGTGCCGGGGAAGCAGGCAATGCCGTTGTATACCGGCAGCAGTTCGACGACATAGGTCGTATGCGATTGATCGTAAAGACGCCCGTCGTATCCGTCCGCATCCTCGATGCGTGAGATGCTCATGGGGACGAGCGGTGTATCAAAGCGATCCGAAAGATAGGTCATTGCTTTCTTTGCCGCCTGCCGTTCTTCGTCCGTGCGGATCGGATGCTGCATGGCGTAGGATTCGGTGTCAACGCCGGACGGTGCATAGAGAATGACGTCCGAGTGAATCACCGCCTGGTTGTTCTGCATGTCGGCGACGGAGACGGTTTCATCCGCAAAGCTGCCTGTCCACGGCTGCATGGGTTCGTCGACCGTCAGCTTTTGCAGCGCGCGGACAAACTGGTTGCGTTCGGCTTCCATGTCGTTGACCCAGCTTTGTTTTTCTTCCTGCGTGCCGTTCGGGCTCGACCAAATCTCTTCGATCAGAATCTGATACCGCTCGATGTATTGCCTGTAAACGTCACGTTCATAAATCGATCGATTGAATGCATAATACGGACCTTCGCCCAGTACGGATCGGACAAGGCGCTCCTTTTCCTCCGCGGAGAGCTGCTTTTCGCCGATCGAGCAGACCGGGATCGCGGAAACGTCCGGGATCTCGACCTCGGCGTCGATATCGATGTGCAGCGTGCCGCCGAACACATGATCGGTCAGCGTTTCCGTGACGCGGTCCGGCGCGCCGAGCCGACTGCGCAGCGAGCGCGCCTCATTTTCCGGCGCATATGCCGCGACGGCGTCCGTGTCGATCAGGTCTTCAAGCCGGCCTTCCGCCTTGTTTGCCACAATCTCCTCCTCCGGCGTCGGGACGCAGGCGAGCAGAAAAAACAGCAGGCAGCATACAAGAATGCGTTTCATACCAAAATACCCCTTTCGATGTTCTGCTTTCAGCATAGCACCGGGATTCGTCCGAAATGTCACGAAGTTGTATCGGACTTGTAAAATCGGGCAGACAATTGTAACCGACTTGTAAAATGTGCAAAAAAAGCACCTCCCGCTAAGGAGGTGCAAGGGGTTCGGCTGTTATTCGTGCCGCAGAGCTTCGATCGGATCGAGGCGCGCCGCGCGGTAGGCGGGGATCGCGCCGAAGACCATGCCGATGATGAACGAGAACACGACGGTCGCGGCGACGATGTACCAGCTGATGAAGATCGGCACGCTGGACATCTTCGAGATGCCGTAGGCGAGACCGACGCCGACGAGCACGCCCAGAATGCCGCCGAGGCAGGTGAGCACGCCCGCTTCGATCAGAAACTGCGCTGAGATGCGGCGGCGTCTTGCGCCGAGCGCTTTCTTCAATCCGATCTCCGGCGTACGCTCGGTGACCGAGACGAGCATGATGTTCATGACGCCGATGCCGCCGACGATCAGAGAAATGCCCGCGACGAGGATCAGCTGCCGGTTGGTGGCGCTGGAGAGCTCCTGCAGGTTCTTCGCCTGTTCGAGACGGTTTTCGCTCTTGTAGCGAACCTCGGCGTCCTCCTTCGTGATCGTCGCATTCAGGATTTCCTCCGCCTTGCGTCCGGCGTCGGTCATTTCGTCGGTGCTTGCGGCGCGCAGCGCGAGCGAAACCGGCTCGTCATAGCGGAACAGCACCGGCCAGGTGGACATCGGGATCAGCACCTTGCCGCCGGTGCTCGTGTTGTAGGTGAAGTAGTCCTCGAGCGTGTTGACCGTCGGCTTGAACGCGGACGCGCGCGTGAATTCGCCGATAACGACGTACGGCTCGCCGCGGATCTCGATCGGCTTGCCGACGGGGCTTTCGCCGGAGAACAGCGACGAGGATACGGTTTCGTCGATCAGCGCGACCTTGCGAAAGCCGGTGAAGTCGCTGTCACAAAAGCCGCGTCCGGCGCGCACGGTATAGCCCTGCACGGAGCAGTAGGAGCCGTCGACGCCGTAGATCGTGCCGGAGCTCAGCGCCTTGTTCCCGTACCAGATCTGTCCGTAGGCGTCGCGCTGCGTGAAGTACGTGGCGTTGACGACCTCGTCGACATTCTGCACCTCGGTCAGCGTGTCCTGCGTCAGGGCGGGCACGTATTCGGGTACCGCCGACCAGCTGCTTTCAAACGGGTAGTCGCCCTGATACAGGCGCACCGTAACGACGTTCGAGCCGGAGCCGACGAGGTTCTGCTTGATCTGTTCGTTCGTGCCCATGATGGTCGAGGAGATGGCGATGATGCTTGCGATGCCGATGATGATGCCGAGCATCGTCAGGGCGCTTCTCAGCTTATGTGAGCGAATGCCGTCAAACGCTTCGCGAATGTTTTCCAACATAAGGCGCCCTCCTTACCATCCGTAATAGATATTGTTCTGCGCATCCTCGACCGCGTTTCCTTCCTTGCAGTTCTTGTCATAGGGGAAGGCAAGACGGTCGTCGGGACCGATCGGCGCGCCGAGCAGCTCGACATAGGCATCCATGCGGCTGCCGGTGCGGACGGGGCGCTTGACGAGAACGTCGTTTTCGACGACAAAGACGCAGGTCTCGCCGTCGATCTCGCGCAGAAACGCTTCGTGCAGATAGATCGTTCCGCGATCATACAGCGAAGAGTAGTCCGAAAACTCGATGTACTCGCCGACCGACGGCATAACGTCACCGATGATGTCGAGCACGAGCAGATAGCCGGAGGACGAGGAATTGCCGTTGTTCGAATAGTTCGTCGTGACCGGCATCGTGCCGACCTTGGAAACGCGCGCGGTGACCTGCGCGCCGAGCTGATAGGACATGCCGGAAAGCTCCGTGCCGACCGGATAGCTGTTAAGCTCGGTTTCCGCAAGGATCGCGCTGATGTGCAGTCCTGTGCCGCCGCGGATCTCGATCAGCACCTCTCCGTTTGCCGTCTGATCGGGCAGGTTCACGCTCATGACCGTGCCGTTGACCTCGCTGTACAGGTAGCCCTCAAGCCCCCTGCGCTCCGCCTTCTCAAGGTCGAGCAGCAGCTGGCGGTATTTGACCTCATCGTCACGGATCTGGGTCGCGATTTGCCGTGCGATCGCCTCGCGCTCCGCGCGCGACAGTCCGCCGCCGCCCGAGTGCGGGGTCGGCGTCGGTTCCGGTGTCGCGGTGCCCTCCGGCGTGGGGGTCGGGGTGGGCGTCGGTTCGGGGGTCGGCGTGGGGGTCGGGGTCGGCGTAGGCGCCTGCACGATCGTGCGGAAGGTCAGCGAGCCGTCCGGCCCGAACACCATCGGCACCGTAAACCGTCCCGCTTCGAGCAGAACGTACCATTCGCGCATCGCTTTTCCCGCTTCCTCCCATTGCGCCGCAAGGAACGAGGCGGAGACGTTCGCGCCGGTGCCGTACGCATAGACGAGCGGATCGGATTCGGTCGCGTTGCCGCGCTTGGGCGTCGAAAGATCGGGCTTGCCCCAGTCGCCCTTGACGGCGACGGAGAACGAAAGCCCGCCGTCCGGCGTCGCGACGATCGAGATCTCCGCGTCCGGCTGTTTGACGAGCGCATAGACGTTGCCGCCCTGTTCGAGCGCCGTCGCAAGAAGCGATTGCAGGAAGTTGTTGCGGATCGCGTCGGATGCGCCGATCTCATAGGTGAACGGGTTCGACTGGCTGCCGTCGCCGCCCGCGGGCGTGTTGAGGTCATAGTAGACCCGCACGCCGAGCCGTCCGGCGCGCGGCGCGCCGACCGCTTCGTTGCTGCGCGGACGCGGCGTGGGCGAGGGCGTGGGCGTCAGAAGCGGCTCTTCGTAATCGACGCGCGCGTATCTGCGGTATTCCTTGTACTGTGCGCGCAGTTCGTTTTCGAGCTTGATCAGATCGAGCTTCTTTTGCTCGAATTCGAGCTGTGTGCGCGTCGAATCGTAGCGCAGAAGCGGATCGCCGATCGACACGGTCTGTCCGGGCTGCACGAGGATCTCGAGCACCTCGCGGTCCGCATCCTGCAGCACGACCTGCGACGCGTCGCTCGTCACGATGCCGTACAGATACGACTGGTTCGGCATGTAGCCCATCAGCCATTGCATCGCCGGATAGACGGTGCAGGGCTTCTGCTTGCGGAACTTGAAGTAGGCGAATACGCCGCCTGCGATCAGCGCGGCGATCAGCACGCAGATCAAAATGATTTTCAGCGCTTTTTTCATACCGCACCTCCCGAAAGGACGCCGTCATAGATGTGCATCATATGATCGGCGCGCTGCGCAACCGCGAGCTCGTGCGTGATCATGATGATCGAAATGCCGCGCTCGTGCAGCGCATCAAAGATGTCCATGATCTGTTGACCGGACTTCGAATCCAGCGCGCCGGTCGGTTCGTCGGCAAGCAGCAGCTTCGGCTGCGAGCAGATCGCCCGCGCGATCGCCACGCGCTGACACTGTCCGCCGGACAGCTGGTTCGGGAAGAACTCCATGCGGTCCTTGAGCCCGACCTCGATCAGCGCCTGTTCGGCGCGCTCGCGCCGTTCACGCTTGGGCACGTTTCCGTACAGCAGCGGCAGGGCGACGTTTTCCCACGCGCGGCGCTGCTGCAGAAGATGGAAGGACTGAAAGACGAAGCCGATTTTTTCGTTGCGGATGCGCGCCATCTGCACATCGTTCGCCTTCGCGTTGTCCACGTCCTCGAAGAGATATCGTCCGGAGGTCGGCGTGTCGAGATAGCCGAGAATGTTCATCAGCGTCGACTTGCCGGAACCGGAAGGTCCCATGATCGCGTAGTATTCGCCCTCCTGCATCTGAAAGTTCACGTCGTGCAGCACGGGGACGGGGTGATCCGCCGTGCCGTACGTTTTTTCAATGTGTTCGAGACGGATCAGCATATCATCCTCCGATGTCCACGGTGTCCTCGTCCGGTTCGCCGTTCAGATCGGGCAGCAGGTCGCCCTCGAACGAATCGTCGGGCGCGTCGGCAAAGTCGTCCGCAAAGCCGCCTTCCGGTTCGAACATCATGCCGTCGTCCGCGCCGAAGTTCATGTCGATGCCGGGCATCGCGTTCGGGTCGAGATAGTCCGCCTGCGCCGCGATCATGCCCGCTTCGATCGTGTCGTCGGGGAACGCGATGCGGTCTTTGAGCGACAGACCGCCTTCGATCGGGTAGCTTTCGGTCGCTTCATCGTACGCGCCGAGGCGCACCTCGCGCTTTTCTATGCGGTTCTTGCCGTTCGCCGCCCATACATAGTAGCGGCCGTTCTCCTGCATCACGAAGGACGCGGGAAGCATTGGGACGTCGCTGCCCGATTCGTTTGCATTGAGATCGATGAACACATGCTGACCGATCATCAGCCCGTCGACGGAGGCAAGCTCCACATAGAACGCGTACTTGCTCGCCGAATCGCCGCCGTCCATGCCGTAGTACATTTGCTGACTGCTCTCCGTACTGTCGGTGTTGATCTTGTAGATCGTGCCGGGGTAGGTCGCGTCGTCGACGCGCGAGCGCACGAGCACCGGCATGCCTTCATAGAGCATGCGAACCGTCTGCTCGTCGACCGTGCCCTTGACGCAGTAGTCCGTGCCCGCGACGATCGAAATATACGCGTTGTTCTGCGAATCGTAGTAGCCGAACGGATTGTCCTGCGCCTCGTCGCGCACCGAGCGCACCGTGCCGGTGACGGGGGAGTAGACGATGCTCGCATCGATCAAGCTCTGCATGTCCGCCGCCTTCTGCTGCTTATCCTTGAGGTCGTATTCGGACTTGCGAATATCGAGTTCGAGCGTCTGAATCTGAAGCTTGAGCTCGTAAATCTGGCTTTCCTTCGCACGTTCGAGCTTCTTGTTCAGCGTTTCGAGCTGTTCGCGGTTCGTGCGAAGTCCGTTTTCAAGACCGGTGATGTCGATCAGAAGCTGCGCATGCTGCAGCTTCAGATCCTCGACGTCGTACGCAAACAGCGGATCGCCTTCCTTGACCTTCATGCCGGTCTCCACGTAGCACTTCAGGATGCGCATGTCGCTCTGCGGGTTCACCTCGATGACGTCCTTCGCCTCGACGATGCCGCGATACAGCGCGCTGCCGCCGACGTTGCCCATGCCGGTGATGTCCGCCACGCTCTGCACGTATGCCGTGCCGACGCTCGCGTCAACCTTGTCGCGCAGATAGAAATAATAGAACGCGCCGCCGCCGAGTCCCAGCAGCAGTACGATCACGATGACCCAGATCCAACCTTTGCGTTTCTTTTTCATACTTGCACTCCTTATCGAATGAGCGTATTCCGTTCGTTCTTTAATAATACCACACTCGGATGCGTTTCGTTGCATACAAGCGCAAAATTTACAATTGCGGACAAAAAACGACCGATCGTATCGATCGACCGGTCGTGAATCGTTTATAATGCCATCGGTCAAGCTTTAGCACCTTACTGAGGCAGGTTGCTGTGCGGTCATTGAGCTTGTCTCTCGCGCACTCTCGATGGTGGCATCAGTATACCACCGCAGATTGTATAAAGCAAACAATATACACTGATTTTGCACAGATTTTACACGGCGCAAAACCGATGAAAACTGCATTCCATATAATATAGGAAAAGAACTCCGTCAATCCGGAAGCAGAACGGCTTCGCCGTCGAAGAACGCTTCCTTGAGCTTCGTCGCTTCCTCGAACCGATTATACGGTACATACACGCGGATGCGATCGAGATTCGCGCCGAGCTTGACCGTGATGCCCGCGCCGTAGACCGAGCGCTGCGTGTTCACGATCCCGTTGTCGTCGAACAGTTCGACGAGCATCTGCGCTTCCTGAAAGCCGAGCTCCGCAACCATGCAGAAATCGGCGTCGAGCGGTACGCGCAGCTTCGTGTTGCGGCAGAACCGGCAGACCGGTCCTTCGACGAG
The DNA here is from genome assembly GCA_002369195.1 of Christensenella sp. UBA3792. Taxonomy (GTDB): domain Bacteria; phylum Bacillota; class Clostridia; order Christensenellales; family CAG-138; genus UBA3792. The sequence continues at coordinate 49,310 of DFEW01000002.1, read as the reverse complement.
TCTTTGACAATCCTTGCAGTACAGCATGTCCTCCTCCTTTTCCGTTAAAACAGCTTTTTCAGAATGCCGAGTACGCCGCGGTACAGCGACCGTCCGGCTTCGCGGCCGATCGTGTTGGCGGCGGAAGTTGCGACCTTGCCGATCGCCGCTGTCGTCTTTTTGCGCTTCTGCGCCTTTTCCCTTTCGGCTTTTTCCTTGGCTTTGGCGGCTTCCTTTTCCGCCTTTTCCTGTTCCTTGGCGGCCTTTTCCTGCTCCTTCGCTTCGGCCTCCTTCGCGGCGGCCTCCGCCTTCTCTTCGGCGGCCTTTTTGTTCTGCGCGGTCAGGATCTCGTATGCGGATTCGTTGTCGACCGCGTCGTCATACTTGCCGTAGAGCGTGTCCGCCATGATCTCGCTCTTTCTGCGCTCGTCGTCGATCGCGCCAATCATCGACTGCGGCGGCAGGATCGTGCAGCGCTCCACGACGGAGGGACGACCCTTTTCGTCGAGAAACGAGACGAGCGCTTCGCCGGTGCCGAGCTGGGTGATCGCCTCCTCGGTGGAGAAGTTCGGGTTCGCGCGGAACGTCTGCGCCGCAACGCGGATCGCCTTCTGCTCGGCGGGTGTATAGGCGCGCAGGGCGTGCTGCACGCGGTTGCCGAGCTGCGCAAGCACCGGATCGGGCAGATCGCTCGGCTGCTGGGAGATGAAGTATACGCCGACGCCCTTGGAGCGGATCAGCTTCACGACCTGCTCGACCTTGTCGCGCAGCGGCTTTTTCGCATCCGAGAACAGCAGATGCGCTTCGTCGAAGAAGAATACGAGCTTCGGCTTTTCGGGATCACCGATCTCCGGCAGCTCCTCGAACAGCTCGGCGAGCAGCCAGAGCATGAAGGTCGAATACAGCAGCGGGCTTTGATAGAGCCGCGCGCAATGGAAGATGTTGATATAGCCGCGTCCGTTCTCGTCGGTCTGCATCCAGTCGTGTAGGTCGATCGCCGGTTCGCCGAAAAACAGATTGCCGCCCGCGTCCTCCAGCTCCAGCAGCGCGCGCTGGATCGCGCCCGCCGACTGCTTGGAGATATTGCCGTACTCGTTCAAGAGCTCCGCCGCATGCTCGGTGATGTACGCGACCATCGCGCGAAGGTCCTTAAGGTCGAGCAGCAGCCAGCCGTTGTCGTCGGCGACGCGGAACGCGATCGAAAGCACGCCCTTCTGCACATCGGTGAGGTTCAAAAGGCGCGACAGCAGTTCGGCGCCGAAGTCGGAAACGGTCGTGCGAACAGGATGTCCGCCCTCGCCGTACACGTCCCAGAAGCGCACAGGGTAGCGCTGCATGCGGAACGTTTCGGGGTCGATGCCGACGCTCTGCAGGCGCTGCGCGATCTTGTCGTTCATTTCGCCGCTCTTGCAGCAGCCGGACAGGTCGCCTTTGACGTCCGCCAAAAACACGGGAACGCCGAGGTCGGAGAACGATTCCGCCATGACCTTCAGGGTGATCGTCTTGCCCGTGCCGGTAGCGCCGGCGATCATGCCGTGGCGATTGGCCATCTGCGGCAGAATCGCGGCTTCCGTCTCGCCCTTGCCGACGAGGATTCGGTTCTCAATGCGCATAGTTGCCTCCGGATCAGAATTCTTTTGTTCATCATACCAGTACGGTGAAAAAAAGTCAATCGGCGCCGAAGAAAACCGTGCACAGCAGCAGACCGGACACGACCGAAACGAGCATCGAAACCAGCGCAACGGGAATGCAGAACCGCGTCCGCTTGACGCCGACCGCGCCGAAATACAGCGCCACGGTATAAAACACTGTTTCCGAAGAGCCGAGCAGTACGCTCGCGCGCAGCGACACCGGCGCGTCCGCGCCGAAGCGTCCGTACAGATCGAGCAGCACCGCGTGCGCCGCGCTTCCCGAAAACGGACGCACCGCCAGAAGCGGGAGCAGACGCGCGTCCACGCCCAAAGCGGCCGAGACCGGCGCGAGCGCATCGGTCAGCAAGGTTTGCGCGCCGCTGTCCGCGAACAGGCGCAGCGCCATCGAAAACGCCGCGAGCGTCGGAAGCAGCTTCAAAAGCAGCGGCAGCGCGTCGGACGCGCCTTGCACGAACGCGGAAAACACCGGTACGCGGCGGATTGCGGCGTACAGGATCAGCAGCAGGACGAAGATCGCGATCGGCATGGACGGATGCAGACGAGGCACAGCACGACGGCGGCGGCACTCGCAAGAAGGGAACTGAGCAACGTCGGCAGCACGACCGCGGTCGGGCGCAGCGAGCCGCAGCTCTGCCGCAGGGCGACGAGCGAGGCGGGGAACAGCTCGAGACACGAGGCGTTGACGGCGATCAGCACGCACATTTCGTCGGTCGCCGTGCCGGGATGCGGGTTCGACGCGTTCAAGCGCCGCATCGCCTCGATGCCGTAGGGCGTGGCGGCGTTTCCCATGCCGAGCATGTTTGCAGCGAGGTTCAGGGAGATCGCCTCCTGCGCGTCGTTCGCGTTCGGGAACAGCAGGCGCAGCACGGGACGCAGCAGCCGCGAAAGCATGCGCATCAGTCCTGCCTGCCGCATCACGTTCAACAGTCCCATCCAGACGAGATACGCCGCGCTCATCGAAAGGCAGGCGGACACGGCGTCGCCCGCGCCGGCGGTGAGCGAGGCAAGCAGCGCATCCCCGTCGCCGCGCACGATCAGGACGGCGGCGGAAACGCAGAGAAGGATCGAAAAAACGGCATTCATGGTACAGCGTATGCCCCAAATGCGTCATAATATTGTTTTTTTTGAAAACGTTGGAAAAAAACCGATACAAATTGCGAACCTTCTGTTATAATGATAAACGGAAATTTATGACCCGGAGTATTCATGTGAAGAAAAGCATTTCCCTGATATTGATTCTATGTATGGCGCTGACGGTGCTCGCACCGCTCGGCTGTTCCGCCTCGCACGGAAACGGCAGCGAGGTGTGCCGTGCATTTTTGGAATACATCTGCGAGGGCAGCTACGGCGCTGCATACGATCTTCTGTCGCCTTCGGTCAAGAACACGACCGGCAGCGAGACCAAGGCGGGCGATCCGATGATCTCCGCCAAGGAGTTTTCGGACAAGTACACGCAGATCTTCAACGCGGTCGGTCTGTCCGACATCAGCTATACGATCGGCAACATCTCCGACGCGTCGATCACCAGCTCGATCGATTTTACGATGACCTACCACACCAAGGCGCTCGGCGAGATGACCAACAACTACACGATCAACGCGCGCTTCGAGAACGGTAAGTGGGGCATCGTGTGGACGCCGGCGCTGATCTTCCCGACGATGCAGTGGGGCGACAAGCTGCTGATCGGCATCAACTACCCCAAGCGCGGCGAGATTTTCGACGCGGAAGGCGAACTGCTCGTTAAGAACCTCGCGCCGGTCACGATCTTCTGCGTTCCGAACCGGATCCCGGCGGACAAGAAGGATCAGGTCATTCAGGCGCTGATGGCGATTCCGCAGATCCGCGTCAACGGCGAGGACGCCGCGGACTTCCAGAAGCGTATCCGCGAAGCGGTGTACAGCAAGAACTCCTCGGCGGTCATCGCGAAGCTCTATCCGGACCAGATGGACAGCGCGCTTGAGGAACGGTTCCTTTCGATCACCGGCGTGGGCGTCGACAACAGCGCGAGCTTGACGTCGACCCGCTTCCGTCAGTATCCGTACGGCCGCTCCGCATGCCATCTGCTCGGCTTCGCGGCGGTCATGTGGAAGGAGGACTGGCGCCGCATCGACATGATCAACCGCAGAAACGCGGCGATCACGGACATCGTCAACATCACGCTCGGCGTCACGGACCCGACGAACAACCATGTCTTCGAGGTCGAAGACGACAGCAACTCGGTCTACCAGAAGGACAGCTGGCTCGGATACGCGGGCATCGAAAAGCAGTACGAGGAACAGCTGCGCGGCGAAAAGGGCGGCTTCGCGTACATTCAGGGCATCGACGGTTCGAACCGCCAGACGCTGTACAACATTCCCGCAAAGGACGGACAGGACATCCGATTAACGCTCGACATCCGCCTGCAGCAGCGCGTCGAGGAGGTCGTCAAGACGATCGTCTATGACGAGGGTATCTCCGGCACCGTGCTGATCATGAACCCGCGCACCGGCGCGATTCAGGCGATGTACTCGTTCCCGGACTACGACGTCGAGGCGTTCAGCCGAGGCACCGTCGGAACCGACGCGTTCATGGCGCTCGACAAGGACCCGCAGACCCCGATGTTGAACCGCGCGATTCAGGGTCTCTACGCGCCGGGATCGACGTTCAAGCCGATGACGGCGATCGCCGCGCTCGAAACGCACACGCTGACGACGGAAACCATCTTCCCGTACGCGGAGGACATCCACAACGGCGTGTACAAGACCTCGTCCGGCTACAAGGACGCCTGGAATGTCAAAAAGAGCGAATACGCGTACACCGGCATCGACGAGATCACCCGAACGGGCACGTCGCGCCGGCATACGCCGATGAACATGGAATCGAGCATCATCGACTCCGACAACATCTTCTTCGCGTGGTCGGCGCTCATGATGGGCTGGGACAAGTATAAGGACTTCCTCTCGTTCATCGGCATGGGCGAATACGTGCCGTTCGATCTGCCGACGCAGCGTTCGCAGATCAAGAATGGGGAGAGCAGCGAGACGTACTCCCTGCTCGCGATGACCGGATACGGACAGGGCGAGCTGCTTGTGACGCCGCTGCAGATGGCGTGCTACATCGCGTCGTTCCGCAACGACGGCAAGGCGCCGGTGCCATACGTTGTCGATTCGATCTGGCAGGCGGAGGGAAACGACTACAGCGAGACCTACAAGCACGAGAGCAGCAAGGTCTGGAAGACCATGTGCTCTTCGAAGAACGCGGACGATCTGACGCAGATGATGATCGGCGTCTGCCGCGAGGACCACGGCGGCACGGCGCGTACGCTCGGCGTGCGCAGCTACGTGATCGCAGGCAAGACGGGCACCGCCGAGATCGGTAACAAGACGGACGCCAAGACGCAGGCGGACAAGGAACTTGCATGGTTCATCGGCTTCCGCGAAACGAACCGCGACGGCAGCGACGTTGCGCCCGAGAACGAGCGCCTCGTGCTCGTCATGCTGGAGCTCGACATGAGCAATCTGCCGGAGGAATACGCGCAGATGAAGTTCCTGATCGGACGCGCGCTTTTGAAGGACGACGACCTGACCAAGCCAGGCACGGTCGAAACCTGCATTTCCGGCGGCAGCGGAAGTACAACAACCGCGAATTGATCGGCGCGAAAGCGGATAGGATGAAACGAGGGGGAACAACATGAAAAAGAAAACGATCGTCTTTACCGGCGGCGGCACGGCGGGACACGTCACGCCGAACCTTGCATTGATCGCAAAGCTGGACCGCGCGGAATGGGAGATTCACTATATCGGCACGAACGGCATGGAAAAGGCGCTGGTCGAAGCAGTCGACGGCGTGACCTATCACGAAATCGACTCCGACAAGCTTCGCCGCTATCTCAGCGTCAAGACGCTGACCGCGCCGATCCATGTGCAGAAGGGCTATGAACAGGCAAAGCGGCTGATCCGGCAGCTGAAGCCGGACGTGGTGTTCAGCAAGGGCGGCTACGTTTCGGTGCCGGTCGTTGCGGCGGCGAAGGGCAAGTGCCCGATCCTGACGCACGAATCGGATTATACGCCGGGTCTTGCCAACAAGATCGATGCGTTCTATGCGGATCGCGTGCTCGTCACGTTCGAGGATACGGTCAAGTACGTCAAGGGAGGCAAGGGCGTGCATACCGGTACGCCGATCCGTCCCGAACTCTACACCGGCTCGCGCGAAAAGGCGCTTGCGTTCACCGGACTTTCGGGAACCAAGCCCGTGCTGCTGGTGACGGGCGGCAGTCTCGGCGCGGAATCGGTCAACGTCGCGGTGCGCGCGGCGCTGCCGAAGCTGCTCGAGACCTTCGACGTGGTGCATCTTTGCGGCAAAGGCAAGGTCGACGAATCGGTCAAGGCGGACGGATACGTGCAGTACGACTATATCCGTGAGCAGATGGCGGACCTGTTCGCGCTGGCGGACGTCGTATGCTCGCGCGCGGGCGCGAACGCGGTGTTCGAGCTGCTTGCGCTGCATAAGCCGATGCTGCTGCTGCCGCTGTCCGGCGCCTCCACGCGCGGAGACCAGGAGCTGAACGCGAAGTATTTCAAGGCGAAGGGCTTCGCGAAGGTGCTGTTTGCGGACGAAGTCAATGCCGAATCGATCACGAACGAACTGCTTGCGCTCTATCGCGAGCGCGAAACCTATATCAAAACGATGGAATCCGCGAAGGGTGTGGACGGGACCGAAGCGATCTTGGCGCTCATTCGGGAAGCGGCGAACCGATGACAATCGCACATTGGGTCGATGAACTGCAAGGCGAACACGCGGCGGAAGCGCTTTCCGCGCTGTGCGTGTTTGCAAAGACGAAACAGGGACGCGCAGAGATCGAGAGCCGGCTCTCGGATCGCGCGGTCCTTTCTTTGCTGTCGCAAAGCGAGCAGCCGAAGGTGCGAAAGAACCTGTACCGGCTGATCGGCGCGCTCGGCAACGAGCGGGACCTTCCGATCCTGCGGCGCGCGGTCGAAACGGAGCAGACGCTCTTCGCCGTGCCGAGCATCCTGCTGTCGCTCGGAAAGCTCGGCGCGAAGGACGTGCTCGAAGCGTACCGGATTCCGATCTCCGAATCGGAGGAGACGGACAAGCATATCGCCGAAATCACGATCGCGTATGAAAAGGCGATGCAGCGGTTCGAGACCGTCGACGAACGGCGGATCGAAGCACTCCCGCGTCCGTACGAGATCTGCTGCGTCGCGCCGCACGGCTTCGCAAAGCAGCTGGCGGACGAGCTCAAAACGCTCGGCTTTTTCGGCGCGGTACAGGGCGATACGGTGCGCATCAAAACCGCCGAGATCGGCAGGGTATATTGCGCGAACGGCATGGTCGAAGCGCTGCTGCCGATCGCATACGAGGTGCCGATGGACCCGCGATCGATCGCAAACGCGGTCAAAACCTGCATCGGCGCGAGCTACCGCATCGAGGTGCGCGGATACCTGAAGGATCGCAGCGGGTTCATCGAAAAGCTCAAATCGATGCTCGACGGGCGCAACAACCCGTCGGCGTACGACTGCGAACTGCGCATCGATTCGCGCAACGATGTCTGCGATCTCTACTGGAAGCTTTGGAACGTCGAGGACCGGCGCTATCCGTGGCGCAAGGGAACGCTGCCCGCGTCGATCCATCCGGCGCTCGCGCATACGCTGACGCGCTACGCGCTTTCGCTGACGGACGCGCCGCGGCCCGTGGTGTTCGATCCGTTCTGCGGCAGCGGCTCGCTGCTGTTTGCGGCGGAGGCACAGAGGGACTGCCGTTCGCTGCTGGGCGTGGACAAGAGCGGAACGGCGATCGCGATCGCGCGCGACAATGCCAAAGCGGGGTACAGCAAGGCGCGCTTCGTCTGCCGCGACATCCTGCGCTTTGAGGCGCGCGAAGGTGCGGATCTTCTCGTGTCCAACATGCCGTTCGGCTCGCGCGTGGGGTCGCACCGCGACAACGAACAGCTCTACGAACGCTTCATGCGGCGGCTGCCGAATCTTTTGAGAAACGGCGGCGTCGCCGTGCTGTATACGACCGAGGGAAAGCTGATCGAGCGGCTCCTGAAGGAGAACGCGCGGCTGACCCTGAAGGAAAAGTTTCGCACCTATGCAGGCGGCCTGAGTCCGTGGGTGTTTGCGATCGAACGGCAGAACGCGCCGAAGGCGCAGAAGGAGACGACATGAATTCACAGCTGCAGACGCGCATCGTCCGGTATTTGGAAGCGCGCGAAGCGGTCAAGTCCGTGTTCCCGATGGAGAGCGAGTACAGCTTTCCGGTCGGCGCGAACCTGTACGTAACGGCGAACACGCCCGTCGACATCGAGCGCCTCAGGGACTGCAAGCGGTTCATCAAGAGCGAAGCCGGCATCTTTTCGAACTTTCGGGGCAGCGTCTTCGTGCCGCTCGCGTGCAAGCTTGCGCTGTGCGGCGATCCGGCGGCGCAGTGGGAGCGCGCAAGGGCGAACTACCGGATGCTGGACGAGCATTTTTTCCGTTCCGAGTATCTTGCACTGGCGGCGCTGCTTCTGACCGATTCCGCCTCTGATGCGGATGTTGCGGCGATCGCGGCGCGCGCAAGGACGCTGTATCTGCGCATGCGCGGCGCGCATCCGTTTCTGACCGGACAGGAGGACGCCGTATTCTCGGTCCTTCTCGCGCAAAGCCCGCGTTCCGACGACGAACTGTTCGCGGACATGGAGGAATGCTACCGGCTGCTGGACGCGCGCTTTCCGAAGAGCGACGGTATGCAGGCGGCATCGCATGTGCTTGCGATGATCGACGGCGCATCCGCGCAAAAGGCGGGACGCATGATCGCGCTTTTCGACGCGATCGCAGATGCAGGCGGCAGATACGGCAGGGAATGGCAGCTTCCGGCGCTTGCGGCGTTTGCGGCGGACGATACGCCCGTCGAAGCAATCGCGTCCGACATGCTCGAGACCGCGGCGTTCCTGCACGGACAGAGCGGCTATCGCACCGTGTTCGGATACGACCGCAAAACACGCATGATGCACGCCGCCATGCTTGTCGCATCGGAGCGCGACGCGCATCTGGCCAACACGACGGCGCAGCAGAGCGCGATCGCGATGATCGCGGCACAGCAGGCGATGCTCTGCGCCATGGTCGCCTGCAGCGCGGCGTCGGCAAGTGCGGCGTCGAGCGCGCATTGAGCATTGACAAATCCGGCAAAAATCCGTACAATGTCTACCGTTAAGGAGAGAGGGAACTATGAGACAGAAGTATTACATCACCACGGCGATCGCCTATGCATCGGGCAAGCCGCACATCGGAAACACCTACGAAGCGATCCTCGCCGACAGCATCGCGCGCTTCAAGCGCTTTGAGGGCTACGACGTCTATCTGCAGACCGGCACGGACGAGCACGGTCAGAAGATCGAGGAAAAGGCCAAGGCGGCGGGCATCACGCCGAAGGAATACGTCGACAACGTCGCGGGCGAGATCAAGCGCCTGTGGGACCTTGTCGGCACGTCGTACAACCGCTTTATCCGCACCACCGACGAAGATCACGTCAAGCAGGTGCAGAAGATTTTCAAATACATGTACGACAAGGGCGACATCTATAAGGGCTATTATGAAGGCATGTACTGTGTGCCGTGCGAATCGTTCTTCACGCCCTCGCAGCTCAAGGACGGCAAGTGCCCCGACTGCGGCAGAGAGGTGCAGCCCGCGAAGGAAGAAGCGTACTTCTTCAAGATGAGCAAGTATGCCCCCAAGCTGATCGACTACATCAACACGCATCCGGATTTTATCAAGCCCGTCTCGCGCAAGAACGAGATGATGAACA
>DFEW01000002.1:21896-39820 GCA_002369195.1 Christensenella sp. UBA3792 | reverse complement strand
TCCTGCTGCCGGGTCTGCAGGATCTGTGCGTCTCGCGCACGTCGTTTACGTGGGGCATTCCGGTCGAGTTCGATCCAAAGCACGTCGTCTACGTCTGGCTCGACGCGCTCGCGAACTACATCACCTGCATCGGCTACGATTGCGGCGGCGAATCGTCCGACCTGTTCAACAAGCTCTGGCCCGCCGATCTGCACGTGATCGGAAAGGATATCATCCGCTTCCATACGATCTACTGGCCGATCTTCCTGATGTCGCTCGACCTTCCGCTGCCCAAGACCGTGTTCGGTCATCCGTGGCTGCTGCAGGGCGAGGGCAAGATGTCCAAGTCCAAGGGCAACGTCATGTATGCCGACGATCTGTGCGATCTGTTCGGCGTCGACGCGGTGCGCTACTTCGTGCTGCACGACATGCCGTTTGACAATGACGGTTCGATCACATGGGATGTGCTGATCGAGCGTCTCAATGCAGACCTTGCGAATACGCTCGGCAACCTCGTCAACCGCACGGTCGCGATGAGCAACAAGTATTTCGGCGGCGAGGTCGGACGAACCGGCGTCGAAGAACCGGTCGATACCGACCTTAAGACGGTCGTGACCGGCACGCTCAGCCGCGTGCGCAAGGCGGTCGACGATCTGCGCATATCCGACGCGCTCAACGAGCTCATGAACCTGTTCAAGCGCTGCAACAAGTACGTCGATGAAACCGCGCCCTGGGTGCTCGCAAAGGACCCCGAGCAGAAAAACCGTCTCTGCGAAGTGCTGTACAACCTCGTCGAGAGCATCTCGATCGGCGCGAACCTGCTTTCTCCGTTCCTGCCCGCAACGGCGGAGCGCATTCTGAAGCAGCTGAACACCGAACCGCGCGCGATCGAAACGCTCGAAACGTTCGGTCTCTACCCGAACGGCGCGCACGTCGCCGAAAAGCCGGAGATCCTCTTCGCGCGTCTCGACCCGAAGGTCGTTATGGAGCAGGTTGAGAAGCTGATGGCAAAGCAGGCAAAGCCCGCCGCGCCCGAAGCGCCCGCGCCCGCGCCGATCAAGGACGAGATCGCCTATGAGGACTTCGAAAAGCTCGATCTGCGCCTCGCAAAGGTCGTCGCCTGCGAGGAGGTCAAGCGCTCCAAGAAGCTTCTGAAGCTCACCGTTTCGCTCGGGAATGAGGAACGCACGGTCGTTTCCGGCATCAAGAACTGGTATCAGCCCGCGGACCTGATCGGCAAGACGGTCGTGCTCGTGGCGAACCTCAAGCCGGTCACGCTCTGCGGCGTCGAAAGCCACGGCATGATCCTGTGCGCCTCCGATCCGGAGGACAAGACGCTCGCGTTCGTCACGCCCGAAAAGGCGCTGGATGCCGGCTGGGTGGTACGGTAATGAACATCTTCGATACACACGCACATTTACTGGACGAGCAGTTTGACGCGGATCGCGAGCAGCTGCTCGTCTCGCTTCCGCAAAAAGGCATTGCGCACGTCATGGAAGCGTGCTGCGATGAGGCGGGAATCGACCGCGTCGCTGCGCTCGTTGCGCGAACGCCGTACTTTTTCGGCAGCGCGGGCGTGCATCCGCATTCGGCGGACGAGTTCACGCCCGAAACGCTCGCGCATATCCGCAAAGCGCTGACGCACGACCGCATGGTCGCGATTGGCGAGATCGGGCTCGACTATCACTACGACTTTTCTCCGCGCGACGTGCAGCGCGACTGCTTCGACGCGCAGCTTGCGCTGTCGGCAGAGCTGCATGCGCCGATCATCATCCATGACCGCGAAGCGCACGGCGACTGCATGGACCTGCTGCGGCATTACCGCGGCTCGCTTTCGGGCGTCATGCACTGCTTCTCGGCAAGCTATGAGATCGCAAAGGCGTGCATCGACCTCGGACTGTATGTCGCATTCGGCGGCGCGCTGACGTTCAAAAACGCGGTCAATCAATGGGCGATCGCATCGAAGCTCCCCGCGGAGCGGCTGCTGATCGAAACCGACTGTCCGTATATGACGCCGGTGCCGTTTCGCGGCAAGCGCAACGATCCGAGCTTCATCACCTACACGTTCGACAAGCTTTGCGAACTACGCGGCGCGGACCGCGAGGAGCTTGCGGCGATCCTGTATCAAAACAGCTTCGATGCGTTCGGCATCAAAAACGAGTAACACCAAAAAACGACACAAAAAAGGACGCGGAATGCGTCCTTTTTGCGTTTTGCTTATTCGCCCGAATCGTCGGAAGGCGGCGTCGTGGGCTTGGGGGTAATGACCGGCGCGGGCGTGATCTCCGCGCTGCCGATCTTGTACTTCGGATAGACGACCTTGTAGACCGTCTCCTCGGTGCGGATCGTCTTGACAAACGAGCCGTTCACGTACTTGTCGACATAGGTCTTGACCTTGTATCCGTCGTGCGGATTGCGGATCAGTACCGGTTTCGCGCTCGAAAGCATCGACTTGTCGACCTCGTATTCGTACTTGGACTGGTCGTCTGCGGGCGTATGCTCCAGGATCTCGTTGCGGCAGCGGTATTCGACGCCCGGCTGCGCCTTGCCGTAGATCTCGACATTGATGTTCTTTCTGCGGGAGCTTTCCTTGTTCTTCGTGATGTAGATGAACATGTAAAGCGTGCTGCCCGTGTCGTTCTTGAACGAGAACTCGATATTGCCGTAGTCGACCGTCGCGTCGAAGCCGAGACCTTCCTCAAAGTGGCTCGTCACGTAGTCGGACGGAATGCTGTGTCCCTTGCGGTTGATGTTCGTGATGCCGGCGCGCAGGATCGCGTTGAAGATCGTCGTACTGACCTGGCACACGCCGCCGCCCGGTTCCTTGCGGTAACCGGAGCCCTGATACACCGCGTTCGCGGGCGCCCAGCCCTTCTTTTCGCTGCGTTCGCCGGTCGTCTTGTTGAAGTAGAACGATCTGCCCGGATCGAGCTTCACGACCTGCATCATGCCGACCGCCTTGGTGATGTTGATATCGCGGTTCATCGCGTTCTCGGTCGCGGCGGGATCGGCGGAGGACGAACCCTTGAAGCGGTAGTTCGTCTGATAGCTCGACAGCAGGGTGTACTGCTGCTGCAGCGATTCGACGGTCACCTCCGGTTCGCTGACCACGACGTCCGGAACCAGCTGTGCGGTGTAGTTGCCCGCGTTCAGCGCGTCCGTGATCTGCCCGACGAGCGCGTCCGTATCGATGCGCGCGCCGTTCGTGCCCTCGGTATAATCCCAGTACGGCTGATAGTACGGCGTCTTGTCGATCTCGTTCGTCTTAAACTTGATCTCGACCGACGCGTTGACCGCGTGGCTCGGGATCTGTTCGTTGAGCGGCTGCAGCGCCGTGCGCAGCGCATCGGCGCTGAACGTCGGCGTCAGCTGCAGGGTTTGCGGCACGTCGGTCTGCGCGGCAATCAGCAGCGCATCGTCGAGCGCCTGCGTAAAGTCGAGCCCGAGATCGTCCGCATGCAAGGTCAGTGCATGATCATCGTACGAAACGGTGATCGCCACGGCGTCCCGGGTGTGCTTGATTTGCTCATTGAGCCGCGTGCGCGCCTGCGCAACAGTCAGGTTCTGCACCTGCGTGCCGTCGATCGTCACGCTCGGCACGATGACCGTTTCGTCAAGCGTCGCCGCGGACGGCGTTTCGCTCGGCTTTCCGGGTTCGTCGGTCACGGCGGGGGTCTCGCCCTGGCAGCGTTCGCGTCCGCCGCAGGCAAAGTAATTCAACAGCAGGATCGAACCGACGAGCACGAGCACGGCGAACAGCAGGAAGATGCCGGCAAACAGGATCAGCCGTCTCTTTTTCTTGCTGTATCTGCGTTTGCGCTTTTTGGGCGGCTGCTTCGAACCGCCGGATGCGCTCGCCCGCTTCGTTCCCGTTCCGCTTCTCGATGTTCCCGATGCGCTCCTTGCGCCGGTGCTGCGCGTCGCCTGCACGGCGGGCGCGGCATCCTCGGCGGGCGTCCGCCTGCGCTCGTTTGCGAAGTGCAGGGTGCCGTTCGCCGCATCGAAGGGGTTCTCCGCGGTACGTTCGGGCTGTACGGAAAAAGGCCTTCGCACCGGATAGTCCTGCGCGAAAGCGTTCGGTTCGGTATGGGTTGTGTTCAAGGGTACTGTCGTTGTCATGATTCCGTATTATAACAGGGAATTGTCGGTTTCTCAATAGCTTTCAAAACGTTTTTGAAAATTTTGCAGTTTTGTTACATCTCGCAAAACGCGCACTTTTGCGGCACACGGTGCTTGCACTTTGCGTCTCTGGGTGCTATCATAGGGCAGAGCAAATCGCGAAGGAACGGGGAGAGAAGGACGATGCTTCATATTGTATTGGTAGAGCCGGAGATCCCGAGCAACACGGGCAACATTTCCAGAACCTGCGCGGTGACCGGCGCGGCGCTGCATCTCGTGCGGCCGCTCGGCTTTTCGACCGACGACAAAAGCTTAAAGCGCGCCGGACTCGATTACTGGCATTCGCTGACGCTCTTTTACCACGACAGCATCGAGGAGGTCTGGGCGCAGTATCCGGATGCGCGCTTTTTCTACTGCTCCACGCATGCGGCGCACCGCTACGACGAGGTGCGATTCTCTGACGGCGACTTTCTGGTGTTCGGCAAGGAGACGGCGGGGCTCGGCGAAAAAATCCTGATCCCGCATGCCGACGAGGCGATCCGCATCCCGATGGGCGACGGGCAGCGCTCGCTGAACCTCAGCAACGCCGTCGCAATCGTCGTGTACGAAGCGCTCCGGCAGAACGACTTTTTCGGGATGCGCTAAGCAAAAAACATGCAAAAGTGCCGAAAAAACGGTCGTTTTCAAAAAAAACACGTTTTTTGAAAAATAATGCTTGCAATGTTGAAAACCTTGTGGTAGTATTGCAATGTTCGAGTTTTAACAAGGAGGTGGACTGAATGGGTAAGTTCTGTGAAGTCTGCAACAAAGGAACCATGTCCGGCAATCTGGTCAGCCATTCCAAGCGCAGAACAAAGCGCAGCTGGGCTCCGAATATCCAGACCGTGCATGTTGTCGTCGATGGCCGCGTCCAGAAGATGAACGTTTGCACGCGTTGCCTGCGTTCCGGCAAGGTCGAAAGAAGCAACTGAAGCATCCTTGAAGTAACATAAAGCCACCTCACCGGTGGCTTTTTGTCGCAACAGAGAAAAATGATCATCACCAGCAGAAGCAACGAACGCATCAAAGCAGCGCAAAAACTGCAGAACGCCAAAGCGCGCAGGGAAACCGGCTTGCACCTGATCGAAGGGGACAAGCTCGTTTCGGATGCGATCGCAAGCGGCGCGCGGGTCAGAACCGTGTTCGCGCTGGAGCCGGCGCCCGTCTTTGCGGGTGTCGAAACCGTCACGGTCAGCGAGAGCGTGCTCGAAGCGCTTTCGACCGCCAAGACCCCGCAGCATATGTGCGCGCTCGTCGAAACGCCGCCGTGCGGCTGTCCGGATCGGTATCCGGACGGGCTGATCGTCGTGCTCGACCGCCTGCAGGACCCCGGAAATCTCGGAACGATCCTGCGCACCGCGGACGCGCTCGGCGCGGCGGGCGTTCTGGTCAGCTTCGACAGCGCGGATCCGTTTTCTCCGAAGGCGCTGCGGGCGGCGATGGGCTCGACCTATCATCTGCCCGTGTGGATCGGCTCGCTCGAAACCGAGCTACAGCGTCTTCGGGCGCAGGAAGTGACCTGTATCTGCGGGCATCTTGCGGGGTCGGAAACGCTGCCGCGCGTGGGCAAGCGCACGGCGCTGGTGATCGGAAACGAGGGACAGGGCGTGTCGGAACGGACCGCCGAAGCGTGCGTGCGCTATCGCATGCCGATGCGCGGACGCGCCGAATCGCTGAACGCCGCGGTGTTCGCGGCACTCATGATGCAGACGCTTTTGAACGTCATGCCGCAATAAGGAGGGCATATGGAACATCCGAATTCGATTCATACCATTGTCATCACGGGCGGACCGTGCGCGGGCAAAACCACCGCGATGAGCTGGCTGCAGAACGCGCTGACCGATGCGGGATATGCGGTCATGTTCATTCCCGAAACCTGTACCGATCTCAACAACAGCGGCGTCACCGCGCGCGCGTCGCGCACGAACTTTGATTTTCAGCGCGTGCAGGTGCGCTATCAGCTTCTGCGCGAGCAGATCTACCGCCAGGCGGCGGAGGCGAGCGCATCCGACGAGGTCGTGATCGTCTGTGACCGCGGTTCGATGGACGACAAGCCCTATATGACCGCGGAGGAGTTTGCCGCGATCCTGAAGGAGCTCGGACAGAACGAGGTTGCCTTCCGCGACAAGTACGATGCCGTGTTCCACATGGTCACCGCCGCAAAAGGCGCGGAGGCGTTCTATACGACCGACAACAACACCGCGCGCGTCGAAACGCTCGAGGAAGCGATCGAGCTCGACGAAAAGACGCTCGCCGCATGGGCGGGGCATCCGCACCTTCGCATCATCGACAACTCCACCGACTTCAACGGCAAGCTCGTCCGCCTGCTTCGCGAGGTCATGACCGCACTCGGCAAGCCCGCGCCGTTCGAACACGCGCGCCGCTTCCTCGTGGATCTTCCGGAGCGCGCATGGCTCGAAGCGCATCCGGCGTGCCGCAGGGTCGAGATTATCCAGACCTATCTGACCGACGTGCAGGGCGAGAAGCGCCGCATCTGCATGCGCGGCAGCGACGGCAGCTACATTTATTATATGACGACGCATTGCACCGGCACCGACGGCAGCCGGATCGAGACCGAGAAGCGACTTTCGCTGGACGACTATCAGCGCCTGATGATGGAAGCCGATCCGATGTGCATGCCGATCCGCAAGACGCGCTACTGCCTCGTCGACGACGGACGCGCGTACGAGGTCGATTTCTACCCGAACTGGAAGGACTGCGCGATGCTGCAGGTCGAGATGAACGACCCGAACGCAACGGTGCACATTCCTTCGAACTTCCGCGTGCGGCGCGAGGTCACCGACGATCCGGATTACCAGAACTACGCGCTTGCGCGCATCCGCTGAACCGATGGAAACAAACGCATTTGAACCGATGGAACTTCCCGATCGCAGGCGCGCACGTCGCGCCGCGTCGCTCTGCGCGTTCGCGGTGGTGGCGATGCATGTAGTCGCTTACGCACTGTTCTATCTTTATTCCAAACTGTTTCCGTATCGGTCGGGCGACGTCGATCTGATCGCGAACACGGTCATCAGCGACCTGATCGCGATGCCGCTCTGCTGGCTGATCTTTTTGCGCCGCATGCCGAGAAACGGCGCGCTGTGCGGACCGGAGGCGGAGCGCGAGCCGCTGCGCGCGTTGCGTTTCTTCTTTTTCCTGCCCTGCGCATACGCCGTCATGTACGGCGGCGCGCTGACCGGCCGCCTGATCGGCGCGCTGTTCGGCGGGTTCAACGACATCATCACGGAAACGGTCACCACGGTGCATCCGCTCGTCACGCTGCTGTGCGCGTCGATCCTTGCGCCGATCGCGGAGGAGCTGTTCTTCCGCAAGCTTTTGATCGACCGGCTGTCCGTTTTCCATCCGCTCGACGCGATCCTGTTTTCCGCGCTGCTGTTCGGACTGATGCACGGCAACCTCACGCAGTTTCTGTACGCGTTTCCGATGGGCGCCCTGTTCGGCATCGTCTACTGGCGCACGAAGAACATCCGCTACACGATCCTGCTGCATATGGTGCTGAACACCCTCGGCGGGCTCATTCCGGTGCTGATCGAGTCGCTGTTCCCGACGCAGGAGTTCAAATCGATCGCGCTCGCGCTGTACGGTCCCGTCGTGATCGGACTGTTCGTCGTCGGACTGGTCTTTCTGATCCGGTATCGCAGACGCTTCCTGCCGATCGAATCGCCGCTGCCGCGGTGCCGCAAGCCGTTTTACCTGAACGCCGGCTGGTTCGTCGCCTGTGCGGTCTTTACGGCGATGTTCGTCTTTATCGAGTTTTTCCGCTGAATCCGGAACGCTATTGCGCTTCCCGGTTTATGATGCAAATGAAAAGGTGCGAATCCGCAGCAGCGGTCCGCACCTTTTTTGCTGTCTCCGGCGACTTCGTAAAGTCTTTTCAGATCGGGACGTTGTAGATCCGTTTGACGTGCCTGCGTCCCGGCAGCATGATCGTCAGCACGCAGATCGCGTTGAATACGTTGACGAGCAGGGCGACATGCGGCACGGTAAGCTGAAAGCTCGTTCCGAACAGCGTCAGCACCGCCGCCTGATCGTTCACGACCGCGCCGATCGCGCCGCCGATCAGCTGTCCCGCGATCGAGCCGAGCATGTTGATCATCAGGAACACGCCGTTGAATCGCCCGCGCACTGCGTCCGGCACGTAGCTTTGCGTGGCGGCGACGCGAATGTTGAAGCTGTTTACGGCGAGAATGCCGCCGAGCATGTTCATCAGGCACATGCCCCACCACAGCGAGTTGGGCAGAAAGAGATAGCCGCCGTCGAGCACGCAGATCGCGAGGTATATGAAGATCGCGATCGTATATTTCTTGTCGGTCGGGTAGCGCAGGAAGTACTGGATCCCGCCGCCCGCGAGCCGTCCGACCGTATTGCTCGCCGAAACGACGGTGAACAGCAGCACGCCGGTGGTGAACGGCGCGGGGATCGTCTCCGGCGCCATCCGGTAGAAGTACGGCTGCAGCAGCACGTTCGTGACGCCGTAGGCAAGCATCGTCGTGAAGAAATAGGCGGTGATGACCAGAAGCCCTTTTTCGTGCTTCAGGTATGCAAGCCCTTCCCGAAAATCCTGTACGAAGCGCTTCAGCGTTGTTCCGCCCTTCGAGGTGATCGCCGTCTCATCGAGTTGGATGCGTGTTTCGAAGATCGCCGCGATCAAAAACGTGACCGCATTGAACAGGAACAGGAACGCGATGCCCTTGTCGCTGACGGTGTACGCAAGCCCGGCGACCGGAATCATGACCGCGGCGGACAGGGGATAGAGCAGACTCGAAATTGAGTACGCCTTGCGAAAGTTTCCTTTCGGGATCAGGTTTGGATACAGACTCTCGTACGCGACGTTGTACACGCTGTCGATCGATCCGATCAGGATGCTGCCGGCGAGAAACGCGTAGTAGTTGAACAGTCCGTTATATAATATGAAGAAAAGGATCACATACAGCCCGGCGGAAACGAAGTCGAGCGTGTAGATGACCTTCCTGCGCGAGAAGCGGTCGAGGTACGGACCGACGAACAGCGGCAGCAGGATGCGCGGCAGACTGTACAGCACCATGAATGCGGCGAACGCGACGGAATTCTCCGTTTCGGCGTACACCAGCAGCCCCATCGCCCAGCCCGCCACGGCGGAACCGAGCATGGAGATCAGCGAACCGACCGTAATGATCGTAAAATTTTTGCTCCAAAGCGACACCGGTTTTTCTTCCATGGCATGAGTATAGCAAATACTGCATTCCGCCGCAAGGCATTTGTACGAAATCTTGAAACACAGGCGCATTCATGCTATAATCATCTTATTATCACGAAGGAGAACGGCAATGGCATTTTTCGGCAACCTGTTCGGCAGCGGGAAGACCTTTTCCGACCGCATGCGCTATGTGGAAGATTTCAAAACGGAGGAGTACCGCGACGCGCGCGGCAAGGTGCGCAGCCGGGCGATCTACATCGGCGTTTGGACGGTGCTCGAAAAGCCGGGCAAAAAAACGCTGAGCACGCTGATCGGCGCGGCTGCGCTGGCGGCGCTTTCCGCGGCAGCCCTCATGTACGCGATTATGCAGCCGAACCTGTTCGGCGGGGAGCTGCTCGTCATGATCCCGCTTTGCCTTGCGCTGTTCCCGTCGCTGTACGCGCTGATGGGCGCGTTCTCCCTGCCGTACCGGCAAAACCCGATGCGCCGCGACCAGTACATGCACGGCATTACCCGCATGCAGCGCTCCGCCGTCGCGATCCTCGCATTCCTTGCGGTCGGCATCATCGTCAGCTTTGTTCTGCGGCTCATCCGGGGCGACTGGCTGTTTTTGAGCGGCGACCGGCGGTTTTTAATCGGATTAAGTATGTCTGTTTTATGCAATTGCGGGGTGCTGGCGCTGCTCGGCAGCATCGACACGATCGAACGCCCCAATGACGCATACCGCGCATAATGCGCGATATACGTCATATTCTCGCAAACAATGAAACAGAACACACGAAAAACCGCTGATAATAGGCGACAAACGTGCGATTGGCCGCGTAATTCGCATACATGCGGAGGCCTTATAATATAATATCAAGGCGTAAATCTTGCGGTTTTTTTGCGGAACACCTTGACAATAATGTAAACTGTTTGTATAATCAATGTGTAATGTAGAGGCGATAGGTATTAATACTTCAAGTATTTATACATAACCACTGCACAAAAACAAACTAGGAGGAAAACAAAATGAAGAAGGTAACAGCATTGTTGCTCGCACTGCTCATGGTCCTCGCGATCGTTGGCTGCACCACGAACCCGCAGCCGGCAAATCCGACCGAGAAGCCCGCAGAGCAGCCGACAGCAAAGCCCGACGAGCCCGCTCCCGTTGACGAGACGCCGGAACCCGAACCCGAACTGCCCCAGAATGTCTCTGCAGACATCGTCAAATGGCAGGATGAGTTCGACGTGATGACCCTCGGCAGCAAGGAATACGGCAAGGACTATCAGTCCCTGTATGAAGTCTATTCTGCAGAGCATCCGGACTTCACCATCGACGAGATTACCGAAGACGATGAAGGCTTCGCGTATGTCACCGTGAACGGCGAAGAGCATATGCTCGGCCTCGACTTCCTTTCGATGGCGATGGTTTACAACTGCACGCCGACCGCAACGTATCCGACCGAGGATGACGTGTATGCGGCATGGTGGAGATTGTACATCACCCGTTGGAACTACCTGCTTCCCGAAGTCCCGCTGTACAGCAACGAGTACTACGATCTCTACAACGCACAGATCAAGGGCGTTGAAGAGCATCCGACCAACCCGTTCTGGAGCGTTGCGAACGCGCTGATCGACTGGACTTCCGAGAAGCCCACCGATGACATCATCATGGGCAGCAGCACTGAGCTTTCCGGCCAGTTCCGCTATGCAACGTTCGGCAAGAGCTCTCCGGGTTCTTCCGATAACGACATCGAAGGTCTGACCACCGGTCTCGAAACCGTTGCGACCACCAAGGAAGGCGGCTTCGAGTGGAACGACACCGTTGTGGAATCCCACGAAGAGACCGAGAACGAAGACGGCTCCATCACCTACACGATCAAGATCAAGAACGACCTGCTCTTCTCCGACGGCAGCCCTGTCACCGCGAAGGACTACCTCGCGTTCGCCATGGCATTCGCATCCCCGGTTGCAACCGAAGCATCCGGCCGTGCGGCTAACTACCAGACCATCGCTGGCTGGAAGGGTGCATATGAAAAGTACACCGGCCCCGGCAGCGAAGAAGGCACGAAGGAGCTCTCCGGTCTGCGCCTGATCGATGACTACACCTTTGCAGTCACCATCGTTAAGGACTATGCGAACTACTTCTATAAGATCAGCTACGGCGGCTTCTCCGCGAACTATGCGGCAGCATGGCTCGGCGAAGGCGTTGAGATCAAGGACGACGGCAACGGCTGCTACCTGTCCGACGAGTTCTATGCAAAGGACGGCGAAGGCAAGTACCTGCAGGCTGCGAAGATCAAGACCCTCTGCACCGACACCTCTGCAGAAAACTATGCGGCATATCCGTGGTCCGGCCCGTACTGCGTTGAGTCGTTCGACAACACCGACTCCACCGCGGTCCTCGTGAAGAACGAGTACTTCAAGGGCAACTACGAAGGCGCAAAGCCGGGCATCGGCAAGGTCATCTACAGAAAGATCGTCTCCGACACCCAGCTCGAAGACTTCAAGGCCGGCGGTCTTGACGTTATCGCAGCAATCACCGGCGGTGCTGACACCGACAACGCTCTGAAGGCGGCTGACGCATCCAACGGCGCGTATGTCTACACGCACTACAGCCGTGCAGGTTACGGCAAGCTCGGCTTCCGTAACGACTTCGGTCCTGCTCAGTTCCGTTCCGTCCGTGCGGCGATCGCTCTCTGCATGGATCGTGCACAGTTCGCGAAGGACTTCACCGGCGGTTACGGCGGCGTTGTTGACGGCCCGTACTACACCGGTTCCTGGATGTACAAGGCGGCTGTTGCGCAGGGCATGCTCCTCGACAGCTATGCGACCAGCGCAGACGCAGCAATCGCAGTCCTCGAAGAGGATGGCTGGGTATGGAATGCAGACGGCACCCGCTATGACGAGACCGTCGGCGGCGTCCGCTATAAGGCGATTCCGGCAGATGCCATCGACGAGAAGGACAAGGGTTATCACTCGGTTGATAACGCGTACAAAGTAGAGGAAGTCAACGGCGTATATCTGATGCCGCTCGTCATCAACTGGTACGGCACCACGCCGAACGAGTTCACCGACCTGCTCCAGACCGGCTTCCGTGAGAATGCAAACGTTGCGAGAGTCGGCATGGTCGTTTACAACACCCTCGGCGACTTCGCTCCGATGCTTGACGAGCTCTATCAGCAGGCAGCATACGGCTTCTATGCCGGCACCCCGCTCTACTGCGCGTTCAACTTCGCAACCGGCTTCAACAGCGCGGCTTACGATTACTCCTGGAACATGACGATCGATCCGTCCCTGTATGATGACTACTCTCAGTACTACATCAAGGACACCGCGGATATCTGCTGGCTCAGCTAATTTCCGCAAGATCGATCATCGACTGTAAATTCAGTCAAAACCCGCATCCGGCGGCGACCGCCGCCGGATGCTTTTCTTTCAAATAAAGATCCAATCCGTCCGAAAGCAATAAGCATTCAGCCGTTCATTGGGGGGAGAATGCTTGTTTCGATAAACCCACGAAGCAAAGGAGCATCCTATGGGAAGATACATTGCCAAGAGATTGTTGTACATGATCTTCGTGTTCTTTCTGCTCACCTTCATTCTGTTCATGCTGTATCAGCTGATGCCCGCAAACCGTGCATACACGGATGCGCACAACGAGGTACAGACGATGAAGAATCTGTCGGAGGAGGAGAGAGCAACAAAATTTGAAGAGCTCTATCTGAGGTACAAGCGCTTATACGGCACCGATACCGATAATAAGCTGGTACTGTATTTGAGATGGCTCGGTCTCTATCCGTATTACAACGGAGAGTTCAACGGCATTTTTGAGGGGAATTTCGGTTTTTCGTACGACTATAACCTTCCGGTTGTCAAGGTCGTACCTTCTCACATGAGAAACTCGTTCCTGATCGGCGTCATTACCGAGATCGCGGTTCTCGGCGTGACGATCCCGCTCGGCATCAAGTGCGCAGTCAAAAAGAACAGTCGGTTTGACCGCTTCACACAGTTCTTCACGCTGATCGGTTTTTCAACGCCGAGTTTCATTATTTACATCGTATTCATCGTGTTCTTCTGCTCGATTCTGCACCTGTTCCCGGTCAGCGGCATGAAGACGCCCGGCAGCACCTATACGGGCTGGAGAAATGCGGTTGACGTGCTCTGGCACGTGACCCTGCCGACGATCTGCCTGACGTTCGGCTCTCTGGCATCCATCACCCGTATCTGCCGCGCGTCCATGATCGATGCGCTGAGTCTGGACTGCATCCGCACCGCGCGTGCAAAGGGCTTGACCGAGAAGACCGTTATTTACAGCCATGCATGGCGCAACGCTTTGGTCCCGATGGTTTCCATCATCATCGGCGGCTTCTTCGGAACGATCTCCGGCGCGATGATCCTCGAAACGATGTTCGGGTTCAAGGGCATGGGTCTTCTGTTCCTGAACGCAACGAGAACGGCGGACTATGATATGATCATGTTCCTCGAGGTTATCTATACCTTCCTCGGTCTGTTCAGCAACCTCGTCATCGACCTTACCTATGGTATTGTCGACCCGCGTGTCCGTATCAGCAAGTAAGGAGGGAGCATCATGGAAAAGAAAAAGAAAGAAAATATCTTCCGGAAACTCCTTCGCTGGACGGTTCGCGGCCTGATGGGTCAGAAGTATGAGGAGAAGTGGTTCGGCAAGCGCGAGAGAAAGGAAGTCGTCTATAAGAACGGCGTTCCCGACGACTCCGAGCTGATCGTCAGCCCCGGCAGACAGATCTTCAACCGCTTCATGGAGCGCAAATTCGCGGTTCTGTCCGTCGTCGTTGTTCTGATCATGTTCGCGGTCGTGTTCATCATGCCGCACTTCATGACCAAGTATTATGACGCGTTCACAGAGACGACCCAGAAGGACCTTCCGCCTACAATGTCGCTGATGAAGGTTCCGAAGGAACTCAAGAACAATATCAAGATGATCGACAGCTACGGCAGCTTCTCGGTTGGTCTTTCCAATGACGGCAAGGTCTATATCTGGGGTATCGGAAAGCTCGGCGCAACCGGTCTGAATGTTATGGACATTCCGGAAGAAGTCAAGAATGCCAAGATTGCATACGTCGCAGCCGGTCAGGACCATGTCATCGCGATCGGCGAGGACGGCAAGTTCTACGGCTGGGGCAGCAACCGTTTCGGCCAATTCGAAGCAACCGAAGCAGTTCTTGCCAACCCGAACCTTGAGCCGGTTCCGGAGATCGTCCGCAACGGCGAACTCGACGTATCGCACATCAAGAAGGTTGCGGCCGGCTTCCAGGCGTCCGCGATCCTGATGGACGACGGCACGCTCTATATCTGGGGCAACAAGCAGGCGTACGCGAACCTGGATTCGTTCATCGGAAGAACGAACATCCTCGATATCGACTTTACGCTGAACAACGTCGTCGGTCTCGACAGCCGTCAATCGAGCGTCGTCACCGGCAAGAAGGGCCTGTACGACATGGTCCGCACGAAGATCTACGGAAGCAAAGCCGTCAAGATGAAGGAATTCCTCAACGGCAGAAAGATCCTCGAGATCCGTGCAACCACGATCAATGTCTGCTTGCTTCTGGACGACGGCACCGTCGCGCTGACGGGCGACTTCCAGTACGATAACGTCGAAGTACCGGACCTCGCGGCGGGCGAATACTTCGTCGATATCGAGGCGGGCGCGTATCATTACTCCGGTCTCACCAACCTCGGTCACGTCTATTCGTTCGGCGGCGACCATTACTATCAGGCGGAAGCGCCCGTTGTGAACGGCGCGAAGAAGCTGTATGCCGGCGCGTTCCAGAGCTATGCTGTGGACGGCGAGGGCAAGCTGCTGAATAACTGGGGTCTCAAGGGATACCTGTTCGGCACCGATGACCGCGGCGCGAACATCGCAGAGCGCGTTGTCGCGGGCGGCCGCATTACGATGACGGTCGGAGCGATCGCCGTTATCATCGAGATCATCATCGGCGTCTCGATCGGTCTGATGGCGGGCTTCCTCGGCGGCTGGGTCGATATCTTCCTCATGCGTGTCGCTGAGGTGTTCAGCTCCATCCCGCTGTATCCGTTCATGCTGATTCTGAGCTCCCTGCTCGCGCAGGTCTCGATGACGACCGACCAGAGACTGTACATGATCATGGTCATCCTCGGCGTCCTCGGCTGGCCCGGATTTGCGTACATCACCCGTGCGCAGGTTCTGGTCGCCCGTGAATCCGAGTATGTCACCGCGGCGCAGGCGATGGGCGTCAAGGAAACGAGAATCGCGTTCAAGCACATCCTGCCGAACATCATCTCGGTTATCCTGGTCAACATGACACTGAGCTTCGCGGCATCCATGCAGACGGAAACGTCGCTCTCCTTCCTCGGTTTCGGTGTCAACTACCCGCAGCCGAGCTGGGGCAACATGCTGTCCCGCGCGAGCAACGCAACCGCAGCAATCAACTTCTGGTGGCAGTGGGTATTCACCTCTGCGATCCTGATCTTCACGACGATCTGCATCAACACGATCGGCGACACGCTGCGCGACGTTATGGACCCGAAGTCCACGAACGATAAGTAAAGGAGGAAAAGAGCTATGCCTTTGTTGGAAGTTAAACATCTTCACACCTTCTTTACGACAAAGAAAGGTATTGTCAAGGCCGTCAACGACGTTTCCTACGAATTGGAAGCCGGCAAGACCATCGGCATCGTCGGTGAGTCCGGTTCCGGCAAGTCCGTTTCGGCCATGAGCATCCTGCAGCTGCTCGACGGCAACGGCTATATCGACAGCGGCGAAATCCTGCTGGAGGGCAAAGACCTCACGAAGTTCACGCTGAAGCAGATGTACGACATCCGCGGCAACGATATCTCCGTCATCTTCCAGGAGCCGATGACCTCGCTGAACCCGGTCTTCTCCGTTGACAGGCAGCTCTCCGAGCCGTTCATGATCCACCAGGGCATGAACAAGAAGGAAGCGCACGAGCATGCGTTGCAGATGCTGTACGACGTACAGATCCCGAATCCGGAAGTCGTCATCAAGCAGTATCCGCACCAGCTCTCCGGCGGCATGCGTCAGCGCGTTATGATCGCAATGGCGCTTGCCTGTAAGCCGAAGATCCTCATCGCGGACGAACCGACGACCGCTCTGGACGTTACGATTCAGGCGCAGATTCTGAAGCTGATGAACGACCTGAAGGCGTCCACCGGCACGGCGATCATCTTCATCACGCACGACCTCGGCGTCATCAACGAAATGGCGGACGACGTTGCGGTCATGTACTGCGGGCAGGTCGTCGAGCATGCGCCGGTCGACGTCATCTTCCAGGGCAGCGGCGAGTTCAGCCACCCCTACACCGAAGGTCTGATGCTTTCCATCCCGCGTCTCGAAAACGAGAGCGACCGTCTCGACCCGATTCCCGGCGTCGTTCCGCACCCGCTTGCGCTGCCGAAGGGATGCAAATTCGGACCGCGCTGCAAGTACTGCACGCAGAAGTGTGTCGATGAGGAGCCGGAGCTCGTGAATGTGAAACCGAACCAGAAGATCAGATGCTTCTATCCGAACAAGGAGGAACGGAACAGTGCCGAACACAAAAAAATTACTGTCAATCACTAATCTGAAAAAGTACTTCCCGGTTGCGAAGTCCTCCATCTTCCAGAAGAAGCGTCTTTACGTTCGTGCGAACGAGGACATCACGATCGACATTTACGAGGGCGAAACGCTCGGTATCGTCGGCGAATCCGGCTGCGGAAAGTCGACGCTCGGCCGCGTTCTGCTGCAGCTCTATCCGCAGACGGCGGGCTGCACGCTGTATTACGGCACCACCATCGACGAGCTGACGCCGAAGTATGTGAGCGACACGATCCGCAACGTCGGTAAGTACCGCGCAAGACTCCAGAAGGCGCATGAGAAGGCGGTCGAATGGCAGAAGAAGGTCGATGAGGCAGGCGGCGAGGACCATGCGGACTCCTACCTGCTGCAGGAATGCAACATCGCAAGATGCGAGGAGCAGACCCATCTGAGCAACATCGTCAAGATCATCGGCGGTTTCTTTGCGAAGGACGATCCGGAAGCGCTCCGCCTCATGCTGGAAATCTACAACGAGGATAAAAAGCGCAAGGTCATTACGGACCGCCGCAAGTCGCAGCAGGTCAACTTCGAGCATCTCGAGTATGCGATCAACGATGCGAAGCCCGGCAAGGTCGAATCGCTCAAGAGCAAGAAGGCACGCGTCGAAGAACAGCTCAAGAAGACCGACGAAGAACTCGCGCAGATGAACGCCAAGATCGACGGCATTCAGGCGAAACTGGATGCGGTCAAGGCGAAGTACGCGGGCGATCCGGAGTTCGATAAGTATGAAGCGATGCGCGACAACGGCATCGACCTCGCACGTCTGACCTATGCGGAAATGCGCGGTCTCAGAAAGGACCTGCAGATCATCTTCCAGGATCCGTACTCCAGCTTGAATCCGCGTTTCACGGTCGGTCAGATCATCGAAGAAGGTCTTGTCACGCACAAGTTCTTCAAGCACGGCTCGGCGAAGCTGCGCGAATACATCGTCGATACGATGGAAAAGTGCGGTCTGCAGGAATACATGCTGCACCGCTATCCGCACCAGTTCTC
>DFEW01000002.1:11573-21844 GCA_002369195.1 Christensenella sp. UBA3792 | reverse complement strand
TCCGCACCAGTTCTCCGGCGGCCAGAGACAGCGTATCTGCATCGCGCGTGCGCTGGCGGTTCAGCCGAAGTTCGTTGTCTGCGACGAGTGCGTATCCGCGCTGGACGTTTCCATTCAGTCCCAGATCATCAACCTTCTGCAGGAACTGAAGGAAAAGCAGCACCTGACCTACATGTTCATTTCGCATGACCTGTCGGTCGTTAAGTTCATTTCCGACCGTATCGCGGTCATGTACCTCGGCAACATCGTCGAGCTGTCCGACAAGAAGACGATTTTCGACGATCCGCGCCATCCGTACACGGTCGCGCTGCTGTCCTCGATCCCGACGACGGAAGCCGGTTCCGCGGACAAGGAACGTATCATTCTCGAAGGCAACATTCCGAGCCCGGTGAATCCGCCGGCCGGCTGCAAGTTCTGCACCCGCTGCTACATGGTGCAGGATAAGTGCCGCAGAGTTGCGCCGCCGCTCGTGGAGATCGAGCCGGGTCACTTCTGCGCGTGCCACTTCCCGGAAAGAAAGATCGACGAGAACAAGAACCTGCTGATCTCGGCGAAGACGACCAAGACCGAGGCGTAACCCATGCGCACATCGGAAGAGAACCGGAAGGCGGCGTTGGAGGACGAAGAGGTTCAGCTCGAAAAGCACGATATGACCGCGCTGATGCTCTCGGGGTTCCTCACGATCGCGCTTCCCTGTCTGATTTTGATCGGCATCATCGTCGGAGCAACGTTTCTGCTGTTCTTGCGCTGCGGCTGATCGGATCGGATACGATACAAATGAAAACGGGAGTCGAGCAAATCGGCTCCCGCTTTTTCACCGAAACGCGCCGGCAGGCGCCCTTGCGGACCCGGCTGCGATCGAATCGGACAAAGACGACGCGGTTTTCGACGGATAGCAAAAAAACTTTGGGTTTTGCAAAACTTTTTCGTTGACAAACGGCACGCGTTGTGATACCTTATTCAAGGTGCCCCCGTTGGGGGCTCGTTTTTGATGGAAAAACTTTAGGAGGAGCATACAATGCGCGTTAAAATCACCCTGGCCTGCACCGAATGCAAGCAGAGAAACTACAATACCTTCAAGAACAAGAAGAACGACCCCGATCGTCTTGAGTTCAACAAGTACTGCCGTTTCTGCCGTAAGCACACCCTGCACAGAGAGTCCAAGTAATAGGAGTTCACCATGGCAAACGTTCAGGATTTGAAGGCGCAGAAGGCGGCCAAAACGCTGCAGCTTTTGACGGTTCTGCTGCTGGTTCTCGGCATCCTTGCCTTTGCGGCTTCGATGGTCGATTTGTTTACAAATTCCATGCTGCTGAAGCTGTTTGACAAGGCAGCGGAGAGTGAAGCGGCAGTAGACCCCAACCACGGCGGTCAGACCGTTGCATACGTCCTGATGGCAGTCGGCGCCGTCATTCTGGCGTTCGGTGCGTTTCTGCAGCTGTTCAAGAAGAATGATGCGCGTTCCTACGGCAGATTCCAGGCATGCTGCATCGCGGCAATCATCTTCATGCTGTTCCCGCTGATCTTCTTCGCGGTGAACATCGGCACGCATCTGTTCGCGCTCGTATTCGCGCTGCTCGCTCTGGCGATCATCGTCCTGGCGATCCTTGCGATGAAGTCGCGCTGGCAGGTGTATATCAAGGAGATGACCGGCGAGGTCAAGAAGCTTACGTGGCTTTCTTGGAAGGAACTCGTCAAGGCAACCGCTGTCGTTCTGGTGTTCGTTCTCGCGTTCGCGCTCCTGATCTACGTTCTCGACCTGATCTTCTATACGCCCGTCAAGGCGGCGCTGGATCACAGCCCCGAGAGCGCTCCGGCAACGACGAATGAAGAGACGACCGGCGAACTGGTTGTCGGCGACATCTTTGAAATCAACGGATAACGCCCATGAGTCAGGAAACGAAATGGTACGTGGTTCATACCTATTCGGGGTATGAAAATAAGGTCAAAGAGGACCTCATCAAGGCCGTCGAGAACGCAGGACTTTCGGACATCATTCTGGACGTCATGTACCCGACGGAGGAAACCATCGAAATCCTGCCGAACGGAAAACGCAAATCTGTCACCCGAAAGGTCTATCCCGGCTACGTCATGGTCAAAATGAACGTGGACGTCGTCGAGAAGGAACGTCCCGAGGAGCGCGGCGGCGGCGTCTCGCGCGAGCTCGTCATGAATCCGCGCGCATGGTACGTCATCCGCAACACGCGCGGCGTCACGGGCTTTGTCGGTCCGGGAAGCAAGCCGGTCCCGCTGAAGGACGAAGAAGTCGTTTCGATGGGCGTCGAACGCATCCCGATCGTGCTCAATATCGAAGTCGGCGAAACGGTGCGCGTCATTTCCGGCCCGCTTGAGAACTTCCTCGGCCGCGTCGAAAAGATCGATCCGGAACGTCAGAAGGTCAAGCTGTCGGTATCGATGTTCGGCAGAGAAACACCGGTTGAACTGGATTTCTTCCAGGTACAGAAGATTTAAGCGCTTTGCGCTTTGAATCGTGGAAGGGGAGGCACCCCGCACCACAACTATACGAAAAAAGATAGGAGAAACAGCAATGGCAAAAAAGATCACAGGTTATGTGAAGCTGCAGATCCCCGCCGGCAAGGCAACGCCGGCACCGCCGGTCGGTCCCGCACTGGGCCAGCACGGCGTCAACATCATGGGCTTCTGCAAAGAGTTCAATGAGCGCACGAACAAGCAGGCGGGTCTCATTATCCCCGTCGTGATCACGGTTTACGCGGATCACAGCTTCTCGTTCATCACCAAGACGCCTCCGGCGGCGGTCCTCATCAAGAAGGCCTGCAACCTCGAAAAGGCGTCCGGCGTTCCCAACAAGACGAAGGTTGCGAAGATCACCAAGGCGCAGGTCCGCGAGATCGCGGAGCTCAAGATGCCCGACCTGAACGCGGCTTCCGTTGAGACCGCAATGAGCATGGTCGCGGGTACGGCTCGCTCCATGGGCGTTGTCGTGGAAGACTGAGGAGGAACGAACGATGAAGCACGGTAAGAATTATATCGAGAGCAAGAAGCTGATCGACAGCACCAAGCAGTACGACGTCCGCGAGGGCCTCGAAGCGGTGCTCGAGACGGCGAAGTGCAAGTTTGATGAGACCATCGAGGTTTCCGTCCGTCTGGGCGTCGACTCCCGTCACGCAGACCAGCAGGTCCGCGGCGCGATCGTTCTGCCGCACGGCACGGGCAAGACCGTCCGCGTCCTCGTTTTCGCAAAGGCCGATAAGGCGCGCGAAGCACTCGAGGCAGGCGCAGACTTCGTCGGTGACGAAGATATGGTCAAGAAGATCCAGACTGAGAACTGGTTCGGATTTGACGTCTGCGTTGCGACCCCTGACATGATGGGCGTTGTCGGCCGCATCGGCCGCGTCCTCGGCCCGAAGGGCTTGATGCCGAACCCCAAGAGCGGTACCGTCACCATGGACGTCACCAAGGCGGTTCACGACATCAAAGCCGGTAAGGTTGAATACCGCGTCGACAAGACCAACATCATCCACTGCCCGATCGGCAAGAAGTCCTTCGGCGTTGACAAGCTCGAAGAGAACCTCAACACCCTGATGGATGCGATCGTCAAGGCGAAGCCGGCAGCGGCGAAGGGCACCTACCTGCGCAGCGTCGTGGTTTCCTCCACGATGGGCCCGGGCGTCAAGTTCAACGCATTGAAGTTCTGAGCAAGAACCCGAAAGAGACCGTGAAAACGGTCTCTTTGTGTATATTGAGCTGAAAGGAAACGAGCGACATGAAAAAGGCGATCAAAACCGCGGTTCTGCTGCTGCTGTGTGCAGCGCTGCTTCTGACGGGGTGTGCGAAAGCGCCGAACGAACCCGCTGTCGAAGCGGAAGAGACGGCGCCGTTCATGGCGGATTATGAACTCCTGTGGGAAACATTGGAAACGGACTACCCGTATCTTGATTATCTGCGCGACCGGGGTATTCCCGTCGATTCGATTCGCGAGAGCTTCGGGGAACGCGTGAAAAGCGTGAAAAAACCGGAATCCTTTGCGCTGATCGTGAGTCAGATGTTCGAAAAACTCGAGTTTACGGCGCATCTCTTTATGATCGAGCAGCTGTTCTTCAGTAATCTGTATGCAACGTACGTGCTGGATGATGAAGTATGTGAGAATCCGTTCTTTGAACCGTGGCGCAGAACGCTGAAAGAAGCCGCGGCTACGGGTCGGTATACGGCGCCGACCGAAGCGCAGGGTTCAACCGATGCCAAGGTCGGCAACTATGCATCCGTGACGGTTACGTATTACGAGGACTGCAAGACACTGTGCCTCAAGATCCCGACCTTTGTCTTCTTTGTGCAGGAACGGGATCATGACGTACTGCAGCAGGCATTGGAGCAGTATCCGGAAGCGGAGAATATTGTGTTCGATATCACCGGAAACAGCGGCGGTGCCGACACGTATTGGAGAGAAAACCTCGTTGCGCCGTTCGGAGAAGATCGACAGTGCCGTTTGCGTATGTTTTTCAAGGGCTCGCCGCAAAACCTGCAGATCATTGAGGCGCTTGACGAAGCGAAACAAACTTCAGAGCTGGAGGATGCGCCGGAGTGGGCACGCAAATACGGATTGGACCGGTATACATACCTTGATATGATGGTCGAGGGACGCGAGGCGGTTCACAGCGATGCAAAACGCTGGGTCCT
Organism: Christensenella sp. UBA3792; assembly: GCA_002369195.1. Taxonomy (GTDB): domain Bacteria; phylum Bacillota; class Clostridia; order Christensenellales; family CAG-138; genus UBA3792. The sequence continues at coordinate 17,188 of DFEW01000002.1, read as the reverse complement.
GGTCGATCACGTTGTGTATTCCTCGTCCGAAATGTTCGTATGCTTCTGCAAAGCCACCGGATGGGCGACCGTAGCCGGCAAGCAAACGGGCGGGGACGGAATCGGTTTCAGCCCCGTTCTTCGGCTGCTGCCGGACTCCGGCGTGCTGTATGAGTTCAGCAGCGTAGCGGGCGAGAATCCGGACGGCACGATGAGCATCGAAGGGACCACGCCGGACGTTGTCCTTGAATCGGCAACGATCGACTGCCTTCTGGATCGGATCCGGCAGGAACGGGGACAATAGGATCGGTCATGTGACAGAGACGGTTTTGCCGTCTCTTTTTTTGATCCTTTCCCCGCTTGTAATCGGGGAACCCGTATGCTATACTGAACGCAGAAATAAACAGGAGGGCTTGACTTTATGTGGAAATTCTCGGAACTACCCTATGAGCGCGTGGACGTCGACAAGTTCATTGCGGACGGCCTGAAGCTGATCGAAACGTTTGAGAACGCAAAGACGGCGCAGGAAGCGATCGACGCGTACTATGCGATGGACGAGGCGTCGCAGAAGGTTGCGACGATGTTCACGATCTCTCATATCCGGCATGACGTGAACACGAAGGACGAGTTTTACGATGCGGAGCAGACGTACTACGATCAGAACCTTTCGAAGACGATGGTTCTCAACGAGCGGCAGCTCAAGGCGATGGTCAACCATCCGTTCCGCAAGGAACTCGAAGCCGAGCTCGGCAAGATCGTCTTTACGCAGGCGGACGCGCAGGTCAAGCTGGCGGACGAGCGCCTGATCCCCGGCATGACGAAGGATCAGATGCTTCGCAGCAAATACGCGAAGCTCACCGCGGGCTGCACGACCGAATACATGGGCGAGACCTGCAATTTCTACGGACTTTTGAAGTTCATGCAGAATCCGGACCGCAAGGTGCGCGAAGGCGCCTTCCGCAAGTGGGCGGAGATGTACGCGGGCATCGCCGATCAGCTCGACGATATCTACGACGAAATGGTCAAGACCCGCACCGAAATGGCGCAGTTGATCGGCTATGAGAATTATATTCCGTACGCCTATCTGTCCCGCGGACGCTATGACTATACCAAGGACGACGTCGAGCGCTTCCGCGAGGGCGTCAAAAAATACGTCGTGCCCGCCGTCGCCCGCATCCATGAGCGTCAGGCAAAGCGCATCGGCGTCGAGAAGCTGCACTACTACGATGAATCCTTCTGCTATCCGGAGGGCAATCCGATGCCGCACGGCACCGAGGAGGAGATGGTCAAGGCGGCGCAGGAAATGTACCGCGAGCTCAGCCCCGAGACCGGCGAGTTCTTCGACTTCATGGTCGAGCATCAGCTGTTCGATCTCACCTCGCGTCCCGGCAAGCATATGGGCGGCTACTGCACCACGCTGACCGAACTTAAGGCGCCGTTCATCTTCTCGAACTTCAACGGCACCTCCGCGGACGTCGACGTATTGACGCACGAGGCGGGACACGCGTTCCAGGCGTACATCGCCGCGCATTCGATCAAGCTCGCCGAGGTCTGGCAGGCGCCGATCGAGATCTGCGAGGTCCATTCGATGTCTATGGAGCACTTCACCTATCCGTGGATGGAGAAGTTCTTCGGCGACGACGCGCCGCGCTATCGCGAAGCGCACTTGTCCGCCGCGCTCGAAACGATCCCGTATCTCACGATGGTCGACGAGTTCCAGCACCGCGTTTATGCAAAACCCGAAATGACGCGCGAGGAACGCTACGGCGTGTGGCACGAGCTCGAGCAGGTTTATCTGCCCTGGCGCGACTACGACGGCGATCCCTTCCTCGAAAAGGGCGGATTCTGGATGCAGAAGCAGCACATCTTCCTGTATCCGTTCTACTACATCGACTACGCGCTGGCGCAGATGGGCGCGTTCGACTTCTTCCTTCGCATGCGCGAAGACCGCGAGCGGGCGTGGAACGACTACCTCAATCTGTGCAAAGCGGGCGGCACGGTCGGCTACTTCGACCTTCTGAAGATCGGCAACCTGCGCAATCCGTTCGCGGAAAACACCGTCAGGGACATCACCGAGGCGATCGAAAAGCTGCTGTAAACAATCGGGAGCGGACATCCGCTCCCTTTTTGTGCATATAAATATAATGTTATACATATATTAAATATAAGTAATTGACATATATCGGACGCGTGTGCTACAATTGCCGCAGTGATTTTGAAAGGAACAAACCCTGTGGAAACCAAGAAAAAGACGCATAAGCTTGCCGTGGCGGCAATGCTTGCGGCGATTGCGGCAGTGCTGCAATTCATTGAAATCTCGATCCCGATCATGCCGTCGTTCGTCAAGCTGGACCTAAGCGACCTTCCCGCGCTGCTCGGCGCGTTCGCACTCGGTCCGTGGTGGGGCGTGCTGATCGAACTGGCCAAGAATCTGCTGCACCTGCCGTTCGGCGTGTCTGCGGGCGTGGGAGAGGCGTGCAACTTCGTGCTCGGCGCGGTGTTCGTCATCGTCGCGGGACTCATCTATCATCGGCGCAAGACCCGCGCTTCGGCGCTGCTCGGCGCATCGGCGGGCGCGCTTGTGATGGCGCTTGCGAGTCTTCCGCTGAACTATTTCGTCGTCTACCCGGCATACGTCGCCGTCCTGCACTTCCCGGAGGAGGCGATCATTTCCACCTACGAGGCGATCCTCGGCAAGATCGCGCACTTCCCGACGGCGAACCCGCTGCTGAACTGCCTGCTGATCTTCAACGTGACCTTCACCTTCGCAAAGGGTCTTCTGAACGTGCTGATCAGCGCGCTGATCTATAAGCCCTTAAGCCCGCTGCTTCATAAATGAGCGCGCACGCGCCGCTTTTGCCTCCTCCCGCGCGGGGGAGGTTTTTGCGTTGCGGAAGCGGAACCTTTCGCCTTGACCGGAAAATCCCTTGCTATTCGCATCGGGATTTGTTATACTGTACGGTGCTTGAATGCATCGGGAGCGACGCATGAACCTCAGCTACTACGCGAACTACATCACCATCGTCGAGGAGGGCAGCTTAACGGCTGCCTCGCGCAAGCTTCGCATCGCGCAGCCGGCGCTGAGCAACCAGATCAAGGCGCTCGAAACGGCGTACGGCGCGCGGCTGTTCTACCGCGGCGCGCGCAAGCTGGAGCTGACCGACGCGGGGCGCATCCTGTATCAGAAGGCGAAGTGGATGGTCGAGGTCGAGACCGAGGCACGCAACGAGATCACGTCCGGCTTCGGCGGCACGAAGGGGACGCTGCGCATCGGTATCTCCTCCTCGTTCGAAAACGAACGGCTCATGGACGCACTGCTCGCGTTTTCCGAACGCTATCCGGACACCGAGATCAGCGTGTTCGAAGCGGACGTTCCGGAGCTTTTGAAGAAGCTGCAGAACGGTCAGGTGGAGGCGATCTTCGTGCGCCTCATCCGCAACGACGCGGAGAACCTCGACGTGCTCTACACGCACCCCGATACGCTGATCGCCGCGTACAGGGACGGCGCGTTCTTCGAAGGCGACCGGTCGGAAACGGTCTCGCTTGAGACGCTTTCGCCGCTGCCGCTTTCGCTGATGGAACGCAGCGTTCCGGCGTTCGAAGCCGCGTTCAAGGAACAGGGGCTTTCGCTGTCGCCCAAGTACGTGAGCACGCGCATGCAGATCGCGCTGAACTGGGCGCGCGCGGGCAAGGCGGTCGCGCTCGTGCCGAAGGGTGCGGCGGAGGAGCTCGGCTTTTGCGATCTGAAGCACAAGACCGTGTCCGAGACCGAGCTGCTCGTTCCGGCGCTGACGATCATCGCGCAGAAGCGCAAGTACCGCTCCCGCGTGGTGAACAACTTCCTCGCGCTGCTTTCCGACCGCGAGGGCTTTGTCTATCGCGAATCGATTTTTGAGGACAATCATCTATAGGAGGATGACCATGAAACGACTTTTCAGTATTTTGCTGGCACTGCTTCTGACCTTCGGCTGCACTGTGGCGACGGCGAACTCGACGAACGAAACAAGCTTCTCGTCCGATGCAGCGCCTGCGGGACAGATCTCTGAGGCGGATGATGCGCAGCAGAGCGCACAGACGAACGAAACGCAGGAAACATCCAATGAAACGCAACAAACCGAGGAGGGAACGACTATGAAAAACCCGATCGCAACGATCACCATGAAGGACGGCGGCGTGATGAAGCTGGAGCTTTATCCCGATGTCGCGCCGAACACCGTCAAGAACTTTATCTCCCTTGCCAATTCCGGCTTCTATGACGGACTGATCTTCCACCGCGTCATCGCGGGATTCATGATCCAGGGCGGCGACCCGAACGGCAACGGCATGGGCGGCCCCGGCTATTCGATCAAGGGCGAATTCACCGGCAACGGCTTTACGAACGACCTCAAGCATTCGCGCGGCGTGATCTCGATGGCGCGCGCCATGGACCCCGATTCCGCGGGATCGCAGTTCTTCATTATGCACGTCGACTATCCGTATCTTGACGGACAGTACGCCGCATTCGGCATGATGACCGAGGGCTTTACGGTGCTCGACAGCATCGCAACGACGGAAACCGACCGCAACGACAGACCGCTGAATCCCGTCGTCATCGACACGATCCGCGTCGAGACGTTCGGCGTCGAATACGGCGAGCCCGAGAAGATCAACTGAAACCGCACCGGAGGAACCATGCTGGTACTGGACGAATACAAAATGCAGCTCGGCTCGCTCAACGAGACGCTTGCGCTCGCGCATAAGCAGATGAACGCGGATGCGCTGAAAGAGGAGCTCAAGGATCTCGAAACGCAGATGGGCGAAACCGATTTCTGGAACGACGTCGAAAACGCGAACAAGGTCACCGCGCGCGTCAAGGCGATCAAGAGCAAGCTCGAACGCCTCTCCAAGCTCGACGGACAGAGCGAGGACATCGAAACGCTGATCGAGATGGCGGAGGAGGAGAACGACGAGAGTCTCGTTGAGGAGCTCAAAAACGAGCTGAAATCCTTCGATGAGAAGATGACCGCACTGCGGCTCGAAATGCTCTTAAAAGGCCCCTACGACAATTCTAACGCGATTCTGTCGCTGCACGCGGGCGCGGGCGGCACGGAGGCGCAGGACTGGACGGAGATGCTCTACCGCATGTACACGCGCTACTGCGAAAAGCGCGGCTGGACGGTCAGGGAGCTCGATCTGCTGGACGGCGACGATGCGGGCATCAAGTCGGTCACGTTCGAGGTCGAAGGCGAAAACGCCTACGGCTACCTCAAGGCGGAGAAGGGTGTGCATCGTCTCGTGCGCATTTCGCCGTTCGACGCGTCTGCGCGCCGTCACACCTCGTTCTCGTCGCTCGACGTCACCCCGATCTTTGAGGACGACGTTTCGAGCATCACGATCGAACCGGATGAGATTCGCGTGGACACCTACCGTTCCGGCGGCGCAGGCGGTCAGAACGTCAACAAGGTTAGCTCCGCGATCCGCATCACGCACCTTGCGACCGGCATCGTCGTGCAGTGCCAGAACGAGCGCAGCCAGCTCCAGAACAAGGAAATGGCGATGCGCATCCTGAAAGGCAAGCTTCTGGAACTGCAGGAGCGCGAGCGTGAACAGCAGATGCAGGAGATCAAGGGCGAAATGAAGAAGATCGAATGGGGCAG
>DFEW01000002.1:0-11498 GCA_002369195.1 Christensenella sp. UBA3792 | reverse complement strand
CTCCTACGTCTTCCAGCCCTACACGCTCGTCAAGGACCACCGCACCGGCGCGGAAACCGGCAACATTCAGGCGGTCATGGATGGCGATCTCGACCTGTTCATTTCGGCATACTTAACGCAGTCCTAACGAAAGGAGAAGCCGATGGAACGGAAGGAGCATGCCCGGACGCCGGGATTGTCCGTTGCTTCCCCGGTTCTCGGGATCGCGGCGGTGCTTTGCGGGCTTATTGGGTTTCAGACAGTTGCGCTATACTGGATCATTGCGGCTGCAGCAGCGCTTGCAGGTCTTATCCTCGGCGTGATCGGGCTCGTCAAAAGCATCCGCAGATCGCCCAAAAGTGTTGCAGGCATCGTTCTTGCGTCGATCGGGATCGCGATCTGCCTCGGCGCCGGATCGTTTTTCGGCGTACTGATGTGGGCCGTTTCGCACATGGGACCGTAACGCATGATCGGTACATCCCGAAAGATTCGACCTTACGCTGCCCGTTTTGACGGACACACGGAACCAAAACAAAACAGTCGGGCGTTCCCAAGGGAGCGCCTTTTTTCGGAGGCATGTATGCAAAAACCGATGATCGGCGTCACGCCGCTGTTTGACCGCGCGCGGGATTCCTATTGGATGCTGCCCGGATATTTTCTGGCACTGGAGCAGGCGGGCGCTGTGCCCGTCATGCTGCCGCTGACCGACGACGAAACCGTGCTGCGCAGCGCGGTCGAACGGCTCGACGGGTTCCTGCTCGCGGGCGGACCGGACGCGGCGCCGCCGCTGTACGGCGAGGAGGAGATCCCCTCGGTCAACGAGATCTGTCCGGAGCGCGACGCCGCGGAACTGACGCTGCTGAAGCTGCTGTGGGACGCGGATAAACCCGCGTTCGGCATCTGCCGCGGCTTGCAGATGATGAACATCGAACGCGGCGGCACGCTGTATCAGGACATTCCGCTGCAGCATCCGTCGGAAGTGAACCATCGCATGGCGGCGCCGTACGACCGCACGGTGCACGATGTGACGCTCCTCGAAGATTCGCCGCTGTTCGCGCTGTACGGCAAACGGACGGCGGGCGTCAACAGCAGCCATCATCAGGCGATCAAGACGCTTGCGCCGTGTTTTTTACCGATGGCGGTTTCGCCGGACGGACTGACGGAAGCGATCTACGCGCCGCAAAAGCGCTTTTATTGGGCGGTGCAATGGCATCCGGAACGGCTGTGGGTCAAGGACGAAAACAGCAGAACGCTCTTTAAGGCGTTTGTCAACGCGGCGCGATAAAGGGAGGGACCCATGCGAAACTTCGGCTATTCGATGCTCTGGTTCTGGGTCGCGTACATCGTCGTCACGCTGATCGGGATCGGACATACGATCTTCAATATCACCGTTCTGCACATGAAATCCATGAAGGACGGACCGGGCATGGGCGAGGGTTACGAAAAAACCAAGCCGTGGCACCCGCTCTATAACATCGTGATCTTCTCGCTGTGCGGGTGGCTCTATATGCGCGGGCTCGAAGGCCCGACGATGACCGACGCGCTCATCACCGGCGCGATCTGGGCGGGCATCTGCATCGTGTTCGACGTGTTCGGCTGGGTGCTGATCAAGCATCCGTGGAGCTTGACGTTTCGCGAATTCTACGTCGACTATCAGCCGTGGATCACGCTGATCTATCTGGCAATTTTCCTCGGCCCTCTGATCGGATATCTGCTTTGCTGAAAGTGTGCAGCGCCGGACAAAATCAACGGCATACAAAAAGAGCTTCCGTTCCGAAGCTCTTTTGTTTTTATTGTTTCAATTCCAGCGCCCGCTGGTAGACCTGCTTTTTCGGGAGCTTGAGCCGCTCGGCGGCGATCGCCGCAGCGTCCCTGACCGATTCGGTCTCGAGAAGCTTACGCAGCAGCGCGTCGAGGTCCGGCGCTTCGGCTTCCTCCTTCTGTCCGGGAACGAAGCAGATCACGCATTCGCCCTTGGGTTCCTCCGAAAACCGTTCGATCAGCTCGGACAGCGTGCCCTTGACGACGGTTTCAAACTTCTTGGTCAGCTCGCGAAGAACCGCCGCGGGTCCGTCGCCGAAGCGTTCGAGAAGGTCCTTCAGCGTTGCCTGCACGCGGTGCGGGCTCTCGTACAGGATCACCTGATGACGGATCGGTGCGATCGCGTCGAGCATCTCCCTGCGCGGCTTGGCTTCGCGCGGCAAAAATCCGAAGAAACTGAACGGCTGCGCGGGCAGTCCCGACAGCACGGCGGCGATCACGACGGCGCTTGCGCCGGGCACGACGGTGCAGGGAAGCCCCTCGCGGGCGCATGCCTCCACGAGCAGCGCGCCGGGATCGGACACGCCCGGCATGCCCGCGTCGGACACGTAGGCGATCTGCTTTCCCGCTTTGAGCTCGGCGATCACCTCTTCGGTGCGCTCGCGTTCGTTGTGCATATGCAGCGCGCGCGTCGGTTTGTCGATCGCAAAGTGCTGCAAAAGCAGACCGGTATGGCGCGTGTCCTCGCAATAGATACAGTCGACGGCGCACAGCGTTTCGACGGCGCGCGCGCTCATGTCGCCCAGATTTCCGATCGGTGTTGCGACAAGGTACAGCATCAGCGGATCCTCGTGCGCAGATTGTCGCCCTTCAAGAGGACGATGGCGGTCAGCGCGCCGTCCATCATGCGGCTCGCGACGCGTTCGCCGTAGCGCTCAAACAACCCCTCGCGGTCGAGGTTCGAGATCAGCACGGTCGGCAGCCGGTCCGCGCCGCGCTCGTTGAGAATGCGGAAGAACGTTTCGACCGTCACGTTCGGCACCATCGGCTCGGTGCCGAGATCGTCGAGCACCAGAAGCGGCACGGACAGGAACGGTTCGACGCTCTCCCTGCGGCTGTCGATGCCGTCGAGCACGGACTGGATGCACTGATACGCCGTACATTTCAGCGTGCGCACACCCGCCTCGATCGCGGCAAAGGCGATCGCATTGCCGAAGTACGATTTTCCGAGCCCCGATTTTCCGAGGATCAGCAGGTTCGGCTTTTCGGGGGAGGGCAGGGAAGCGACGTAGCGCTCCGAGAAGCGGCGCATGTTCAGCGCCTGCTTTTTCTGCTCATCGCTTGCGTACAGTCCCTCGTCGAACGATGCGAACGTCTCGCGCTCGTTGATGCGTGAACCGGCGCGCTCGTCCTGCTGCATCTTCTTGAGCGCGCAGGCGCATAGCCGCTTCACACCCTCGCCAACCTCGCCGGTATCCTTGCAGACCGGACAGGTATAGATCGGTTCGAGATAGTTCGCGGGCAGACCGAGGTCGATCAGTGCTCTTTGACGCTCCGCACGGATCGCCCCGATGCGCGAAAGCGCGGCCGCCTTGGGCATCTTGCCGGCGGCGAATTTTTGCATCACAAGACCGCGCTCGCTGTCCAGCGCGCGAAAGCGCGGGCTCTTTTTGTCGCACTCCGCGGCGCGCTGTTCGAGCAGGCGGCGGTTGCGTTCCCGTAAATCGCTGTAATAGCGCTGCAGTTCGTTCGTCATACGTCCTCGTTGAGATCTACGATCAGATTGTTGAAATCCTGTTCCGAAATCGGCGTCTGCGCATACAGCAGCGCCGCGTTCTTCTTCTTTTTCTTTTCCGCCGGCTTCGGGTGCGTCAGCGCCTTTTCGGCGTCCTCAACCGTATGCACGCCCGCGTCCGCCCATCCGGCGAGGATTTTCTTGAGATATCCGAGCGGGCGTTCGGCGTTCTGGGATTCGTCCGCTGCCATCAGGATCGCGTCGCGCGCGATCTGCTTGTCCTCGCGGAACATCTTAAGCTGCCGGATCGTCGTGCGGTCGGGCGAGCCGACCTTGCCGAGCCGCGCATAGACAAGCTTTGCAAACTCGCGGTCGAGCAGGTCCTGCTGTTCGGTTTCGAGCACCTGCGGAACGTTCTCGATGTTCTGCTCCTTCCATTCGCGCAGGCGATCGTCGAGCTTGTCGAACGTCGGCGACGCGGTATTCGTCATGCGCGCGCAGGCGGCGAGGATCGATTCGGCGTCGTAGCCGAGCTCGTTCGTCCAGCGGTCGTAGAGCGCCATCTCGTCCTTCGTCGGCGGGCGGCGCAGATTCCAGCGGCGCAGAACCTCGCTCGCGCCGTGCTTGCGCATGCGGTAGTCGGCAACGTACGCTTCCGCCTGCTCCTGCGTCTTGATGTCGTCCTCGTTCCACGTCTGCGCGACGGAGAGAATGTAGTTGGTCGAAACGCGCTTGCCCTTCTGCTCGATGCAGTAGGCGACCAGCGCCAGGACCGCGCCTTCCTCGAGCCCGTAAAGCTCGATGCAGTCGTACATCGCCTTCATTTCGCGCAGCTCCAGCGTGCGCGGCGCGAGCAGCGCATGCACCGATTCGATGAGCCGCTTGTGCTTTTGCGGCGTCGCCGCAATCAAAGCGGGCTGCTCGGTCAGCAGGTATTCGACCGAGAACGGTTCGTCGGAGCGGATGCGCACCAGCCCCTTTGCCTGCCAGTACACGAACGCGCAGCGCACCTGCGCATCGCTGATGCCGAGCGCTTCGCCGACGTCCGCGTCGGCAAGCGAGCTGTGATAGCATTGCATCAGACCGTACAGATATACCTTCACAAACATGCCGTCCGCATCGGGCATGTAGTGCAGAAAAAACAGATTGTCGACCGGCGTCATCTCGCGCCGCGCCGCTTCGGGCGAAAAACGGATATTCATAGCCGTATTATAGCACGGCTTTAGGGCGGTTTGCAACGGAAAAGAAGATTTCGGTACAACCAAAAATAGCTGGTATTTTTCGCGCAATGCCTCTATAATATGTGGTATGAAACGCAAGACCTACAAGATCAACCGCATCAAGCTGTTCGGTATGCTCGCGCTGCTGCTCGTGCTGCTGCTCGCTCTGTTTCTGCTCGCGCGCGTCCTGCTTTCGGGCGACGGCACAACGCAGGGAACGGCGCGCGTCACGCAGGAACCGTTCTACACGCCCGCGCCGACGATCGTCGACCTGTACGCGTACTTCGACTGGACGGAGACCACGAACGACATCGCCGTGTACGACCACCGCGCGGACAAGCTCGTCACGATGAGTCTTGAGGAATACATTGTCGGCGTCGTGTCGGCGGAAATGCCCGCCTACTACGACTTCGAGGCGCTTAAGGCGCAGGCGGTCGCCTCGCGCACCTATACGCTTTACAGCATGGCGCACGGCGGCTGCCATACAAACCCCGACGCGGACGTGTGCACGAACAGCAAGTGCTGTCAGGCGTATTCTTCGCACGAGCGCATGCAGGAGACCTGGGGCAGGGATTACGCCGAAAACTACAACCGCGTTGCCGAGGCGGTCATGTATACGGCGGGCGAGGTGCTCACCTACAACGGCAAGCTGTGCGACGCGCTCTATCATGCCTGTTCGGGCGGACAGACCGAGGATTCCGAGAACGTCTACGCGAACGCGCTGCCGTATCTGCGCGGCGTGGACAGCCCGTACGAGGACCCGATGCGGCAGGAGGACGCGGAGATCGGCTTTGCCGAGCTCGTCGCGCTGATAGCGGCAAAGTATCCGGAGAGCGGGATCGGCGAGGACAACGTGCGAAGCGAGATCGAGATCGTCTCCACCTACGAAAGCGGACGCGTCGAAACGCTCCGTCTCGGCAAGACGAAGATCACCGGCAAGCAGGCGCGCAACCTGTTCAACCTTCGCAGCACGATGTTCACGATCGGCTGGTCGGAAAACGGGATCGTTTTTCATACCAAGGGCTTCGGACACGGCGTCGGGCTGTCGCAGAACGGCGCGAACGGCATGGCGAAGCACGGCTCTACCTACGAACAGATTCTGCATCATTATTACACCGACGTGCTGATCACGGTATACGGCGAGGACGGACTGCCCGATCTGAAGCACGAAACGCCCGATCCGGGCGAGCCGTCGCTGAACCTGAATCCGGAGGGGTAGCATGGAACGCTTCGAATGGCTGATCGACGGACGCGTCGGCATCCTGCAGGATCCGGCGCTCGGCTGTTTCAACGAGGATTCGATTGCGCTGGTACACTTTCTGCGCATGCACCCGACCGACCGCGTACTCGATCTCGGCACCGGAAACGGCGTGCTGTGCCTGTACGCACAGGGCTTGTACGGCGGCAGCTTCACCGGCGTGGACACGAACGCGGCGCAGATCGCGCTGGCGCAAAAAAGCGCGCAGCGCAACGGACAGCCGATCGCGTTTTCCGTCCTGCGCGCCGAGGATGCGCCGCAAACGTTCGGACACGGCGCGTTCGATCGCGTCGTCATGAACCCGCCGTACTTTACGAGCGGCGATGCAGGCAGGCGCGCCGAAGCGCGGCATGCCGACGAACGGCTGCTGACCGACTGGTGCCGGGCGGCATTCCTTGTACTGAACAACGGCGGTACGCTGACGCTGTGCTATCCGGCAGACCGCCTTGCCGCCCTGTTTCGCACGCTCGATGAAAACCGGCTCGCGCCCAAAAGAATGGAACTGCTGCTCTCGGGACAGCGCGCGCGGCTCGTCCTGCTTGAAGCGAAAAAGCTCGGCGGAGACGGTCTGACCGTTACGGTGCGTCCGCAAAAGCGCCGTCCGCCCGCCTCCGACCGCATGGGCACGCTCGCATGAACGCACAACAGAAGGAACCGGACAGTCGGTTCCTTTTTGTATTCACGGATTCTTCACACAAAGACCGAATTCCGTAAAAACCGATGTCTTGTTCGCAACGGACCGTTTGTGCCAAAATAAAGGCGAAACGGAGGGGAGAACGATGGAGACACGGTTTGGCGTCACGACGGGAAGGGATCGGTGCGGCGCGGCGGCGCGCAGGCATCGGGAGATCGGCGAAGCGCTGTTTTCGATCGGCGTTACGCCGCACACGGAGGGATACGCGCTTCTGCGCGACGGAACGCGGCTGATCGCGGACGGCGACCGGTACCGGCAGATTCGCATGACGGACGAGCTGTACCCGCTGCTGTCCGGCTGCTTTGCGCGGCATGCGGAGCATGCGATGCGCGACGCGCTGCACCTCGCTTGGCAGAGGGACGGTCAAGAGCGCTGCGCGCCGTACTTCGGCGCGTCCGCGCCGAGCAACGCGGCGTTCCTGTACCTGCTCGCTTCGCGCATCCGAAACGATCGGACATAAGAAAAAGGTGCTGCTGAGAAAGTCTCGCTTCAGACTGTCTTAACAGCACCTTTGAAAAACGGATTCAGTTTGCGGCCTTAACGGTGTAGGTCAGCACGTTCTTGATCGTCTCACCGTCGATCTGCAGGGCGGTCGGCTTCGAGAACGTCACGGTGACTTCTTTGCCGGAGAAGATCCGAATCATATCGGTGTGCTTGACGTGTTCGCCCTTGAAGATGGAGGGGAAGACAATCAGCGCCTTTAGCTTGCCGCAGTTGTGGTAGACAAGCGTGGAAACCTTGCCGCTTGCGCGGTCCTGATCCGGCGTGGGGATCATGCCGCCGCCGTAGCAGCGCCCGAACATCGTCGGGGCAAGCCAGACGCGGCGGAAGGTCTCGCTCCTGCCGTCGACCGTGACGGTCGCGTCGCAGGGCTTGAAGTGGAATAGCAGACCCTTGATCGCAATGCCGGTGTAGTTGATCGGCTTGTCGCTCTTGGCGCGCAGCTCGTCGCCGACCTCGCAGCAGTACCCGTCGATGCCGAAGCCGACGCCGTTGATGAACCGGTAGGTTCTGCCGTTGACGGTGACCGTCGGAAGGTGCTCGAGATACGCGTTGATCGCAAACGGCGCGCTGTCGGCGCTCTTGTTGAGACTGTTCAGAAAATCGTTGCCGGTGCCGGCCGCATAGAACAGGATCTCGTTTTGCGGGACGTAGCCGTCGAGCTCGTTGATGAAGTGGTTCAGCGTGCCGTCGCCGCCGCAGAGGATCACGCGGTCATTGCCGCCGAGCGCATCCAGGAAGCCGGGAAGGTTGCCCATCTCGGTGATGTTGCGGAAGAACAGCTCGTCGCCCGGATACAGCTCTTTGAGCTTTTTTGCGGTTTCCTCGCCGCGGCCGTTTCCCGCCATGGGGTTATACAGAACGTAAATTGCCATGGTTCAGTTCCTTTCCTTTCGATTGATATATGCTTTCATCTGCGCATACACCGCATCGGAGATTTCGGTGGTGTGCAGGTTTGCAATCCGTTCGGGAGGGATCACGTCGAGCACCTTGAAGGTGACGTCCGTGCGCTTCAGAAGGAAGCGGTGCGCAGCATCCTCGGTATGCTCGGTGCAGGCGACGACGATCGGCACGTTCGCGCGCTTCGCCATCGAGAACGCGCCGGCGCGGAAGGGCAGCAGGTCGGCGTCCGTCTTGTTGCGGGTGCCTTCCGGATAGACGGCGACCGATGTGCGCTCCTCCTTCAGAATATCGATCGCGCGCAGGATCGTTTTAAGCCCCTCGCGGTTGTCCTCGCGGTTGATCGAGAGAAATCCGCTCATGTGCGCGAACCCGCCGGCGACCGGGATCTTGAAGATCGCCGGCTTGCAGATGTACACCAGTTCGGTTCCCTTAAACGCCTGCATCGCGGCGAACGGGTCGAAATTGGAGCGGTGGTTCGCAATCAGCAAAAACGGCTTTGTGCGGTCGACCTTCTCGACGCCCTCGGTATGCACGCGGATGCGGCCGAGCAGGAGAATGAATCGCATCGTTTCCGCGGTCACCTTGCGGAACCCGTGATGCACGCGCGTGACCGGCTTTCGCTGATCGACCAGCGATGCAATGATGAACAGCGAAAGAAAGTACAGCAGCGTAAGCGCGACGAACGCCCCGCAGAACAGCAGCAGCGCGCGCAGGCAGATCCACCAGATCGCGCCGGTGCCCAGCGCCCATGAAAGAAGCGCGCTTGCACACGCGCTCAAAGCCAAAATGATCACAAATATCGTCATGTTCAAATACCCTCAAATGTCATTATACCGCGTTCCGAGAGAAATTTCAATATTATAATACGCACGAAAAAAGGAGGCGGCTGCCTCCTTCCTGCATGACCGTCCGCGCCGTTCCGATACGGGCGGCGTTTCTTCTCTACATGGCGGATTCGTTCTGTGTCAGGGCGATCAGACTGCGGTACAGGTTGTCGAGCAGCGCGCGAATGCTGTGCTCCAGCTCGCGCGATTGCTTGGGCGGGCGTCCGACGTGCGGCCGGTTCGGGTCGCGCACGAACGGATCGGGCACCGAGATGCCCTGCGCGGACAGTTCGCTGCGTATGCGCATCACCCGGTCCGGCTGCGCCTTCAACAGCGCGCGATACTTGTTCTGATAGCGCAGCATGCGGCGCGTGTCGCCGTTCGCCATCTCCAGCGTGCACGCGCGCACCGAGCGTCCGTCCGCCTGCGCAAGCAGGACCGTCCGGAGAAGCCGGTCGGTCTCCTCCTCGGAGAACGGGCAAAAGCTCGGCTCTGCCGCCCCGATCGGCTTCAGCTGCGTATAGTAGCGGTTGCGCACGCTGTTCGGGCGGCGGTTCAGCGCGTCGGCGATCTGATCGAACGCGCTCTTTAAGGGCAGATGCTTTTTGCGCGCGGCGTCGGCGGCCCGTAAAAGCGCGGCGTCCTCCTGTTCGCTCCAGCCGCGTTGCGGTTCCTTCATATACGTTCACCTCCTTTGTTTACGTCCGAAGTATTGACGCGGTTTCGGTTTCCTATACCAATCTATGCATGGAATCGGCGAAACAGAAAAAATGTTCGGCATTTTTAAAATTTTTTCTTGACATCTTGTTTTGCACATGATATTATTCGAAATTGCATTATGATGCCTATACTGTGGTAATATGCCCCTAAATGTCTGAGCGGATTGAAATAAAGCGAGCCGTTTCGGGACAAAAAGACACGGCAGGTAAGAAATATGTGCCACCTCCGGGGGCGGAGGGATACGCCCAAATATCATTCGATGTGAAACATCAGCAAGGAGTGAACGCAATGATGCATGACGTCAAAATGGGAAAACGGACCAGAAAGAGCTTCTCGCACATTCAGGAAGTTCTCGAAATGCCCGATCTCATTGAGGTGCAGAAGAATTCTTACTACCATTTCCTCAAAGAAGATCTGAGAGACGTATTCAACGATATTTCTCCGATCGTCGATTTCTCCGGAAAGCTCGTTTTGGAATTTGTGGATCACCGGATCGACCTGGATAAGCCCAAGTATTCCATCGAGGAAAGCAAGAGCCGCGACGTGAACTACGCGGCGCCGCTTCGCGTGACCGTGCGCCTGATCAACAAGGAAACGGGCGAGGTCAAGCAGCAGGAGGTCTTTATGGGCGACTTCCCGTTGATGACGCCGCAGGGCACGTTCATCATCAACGGCGCGGAGCGCGTTATCGTTTCGCAGCTCGTCCGTTCGCCCGGCGCCTACTATGCCGCGACGACGGATAAGATGGGCAAGCAGCTGTTCTCCTCTCAGGTCATTCCGAACCGCGGCGCGTGGCTCGAATACGAGACGGATTCGAACGGCATCCTGTACGTGAAGATCGACCGCCAGCGCAAGGTGTTCATCACGGCGCTGCTGCGCGCGATCGGTTACGGCACGAACGCGGAAATTCTCGACCTTCTGGGAAACGACGAGCGCCTCGAAGCGACGCTCGCAAAGGACCCGAACCGTTCCGTCGTGGACGGTCTCGTCGAGATCTACCGCCGTCAGCGCCCCGGTGAGCCGCCGACGGAGGAGAGCGCGAGAAACCTGCTGCACGGCTTGTTCTTCGACAACCGCTATGACCTCGCGCGCGTCGGCCGCTATAAGTATAACAAGAAGCTCGCTCTGAAGGCGCGTATCCGCGATCAGATCGCGGACGAGAACGTCGTCAGCGAGGAAACGGGCGAACTGTTCGTCGAAGCCGGTCACAGGATCGACAAGGCGACGGCGGAGGCGATCCAGAATGCGGGCATCAACGCCGTCTGGATCAACACCGAAGAGCACGGCAGAGTCAAGGTCGTCGGCAACCACTTCGCGTCGGCGGAGGGCTTCCTTCCGTTCAAGCCGATCGAGGCGGGTCTCAACGAGGACGTGCATATCCCGACTCTGAAGGCGCTCCTCAAGCAGGCAGAGGACGAGGGCATCGAAGGCGATGCGCTGAAGGACTTCATCCGCAATCACTATGACGATCTGATCCCGCGGCACATCGTGCCCGACGATATGGTCGCGTCGATCTCCTACCTCATCAACCTGCCGTACGGCATCGGCAAGACGGACGATATCGACCACCTCGGCAACCGCCGCATCCGTTCGGTCGGCGAGCTGCTGCAGAACCAGATCCGCGTGGGTCTCACGCGTCTTGAGCGCGTCGTGCGCGAGCGCATGGGCCTGCAGGATATGGACGTGGTCATGCCGTCCAACCTCATCAACATCCGTCCGGTCACCGCGGCGATCAAGGAGTTCTTCGGCTCTTCGCAGCTGAGCCAGTTCATGGATCAGACGAACCCGCTCAGTGAACTGACGCACAAGCGCCGTCTGTCTGCGCTCGGTCCCGGCGGTCTGAACCGCGACCGCGCAACGTTCGAGGTCCGCGACGTGCACTATTCGCACTACGGCAGAATGT
>DFEW01000054.1:2438-2759 GCA_002369195.1 Christensenella sp. UBA3792 | reverse complement strand
ACATGAATGCAAACCGATTCACACAGAAATCTTTGGAAGCGATCCAGGGCGCGCAGCAGCTTGCGGAAACGAACCGCAACACGCAGCTTGAGCCGATCCATCTTTTGAAGACGCTGACCGATGAAGCGGACGACCTGAATGCGCAGCTGCTTGCCTCGATGCAGGTGGATATGCGGGCGTTCTCGGCGGCGATCGATCGCGCGCTGAACGCGCTTCCGACCTATGCGGGCGACGGGCAGCAGACCTACGCGGCGCCGACGGTATCGCGCGCGCTGTCCGAGGCCGAGGCGCAGGCGAAGCGCATGGGCGACGCGTACGTTT
>DFEW01000054.1:1764-2386 GCA_002369195.1 Christensenella sp. UBA3792 | reverse complement strand
TGGGCGACGCGTACGTTTCGGTCGAGCACCTGATGCTCGGTCTGCTGGAAAAGCCGGACGAGACGTGCAAGCGCCTGTTTTCGCAGTTCAATATCCGTAAGGATGCGTACCTTTCGGCCCTGAAGGCGGTGCGCGGCAACCGCACCGTCAACACCGACAACCCCGAGGGCACCTATGACGTGCTGAAAAAGTACGGGCAGGACCTCGTGGAGCTGGCGCGGGCGCACAAGCTCGATCCGGTCATCGGCAGGGACAACGAGATCCGCAGCATCATCCGCATCCTTTCGCGCAAGACGAAGAACAATCCGTGCCTGATCGGCGAACCGGGCGTCGGCAAGACGGCGATCGCCGAAGGGCTTGCCCTGCGCATCGTGCGCGGCGACGTGCCGGATAACCTCAAGGACAGAAGTCTGTTTTCGCTCGATATGGGCGCATTGGTCGCGGGCGCGAAGTACCGCGGCGAGTTCGAGGAACGTCTCAAGGCGGTTTTGGAGGAGATCAAGAAGAGCGACGGCAAGATCATCCTGTTCATCGATGAGCTGCACACGATCGTCGGCGCGGGCAAGACCGAGGGCGCGATGGACGCCGGCAACCTCTTAAAGCCGATGCTCGCGCGCGGCGA
>DFEW01000054.1:640-1652 GCA_002369195.1 Christensenella sp. UBA3792 | reverse complement strand
AGTACATCGAAAAGGACGCGGCGCTCGAACGCCGGTTCCAGCCGGTCATGGTCGAGGAGCCGAGCGTTGAGGACACGATTTCGATCCTGCGCGGACTGGAGGAGCGCTACGAGGTGTTCCACGGCGTGAAGATCCACGACGCGGCGCTGATCGCGGCGGCGCGGCTGAGCGATCGCTATATCTCCGACCGATTCCTGCCGGACAAGGCGATCGACCTGGTCGACGAGGCGTGCGCGCTCATCAAGACCGAAATGAATTCGATGCCGAGCGAGATGGACGAAAAGATGCGCCGCATCATGCAGCTCGAGATCGAACAGACGTCCTTAAAGCAGGACGACGATCCGAAGTCCAAGGCGCACCTTGCGGAAATCGAAAAGCAGCTCTCCGAGCAGCGCGACGAATTCAACGCCATGAAGGCGAAATGGGAAGCGGAAAAGGTCGAGATCTCCAAGGTGCAGAACCTGCGCGAGCAGATCGAGACCGTCAACAACGAAATCACCGCGGCGGAAAACGCCTATGACCTCAACAAGGCGGCGGAGCTCAAGTACGGCAAACTGCCGCAGCTGCAAAAACAGCTTGAGGAAGCCGAGGCAAAGAACGCGACGCGCGAGAATACGCTGCTGCGCGATCATGTGACCGAGGAGGAAATCGCCCAGATCGTGGCGCGCTGGACCGGCATTCCGGTGTCCAAGCTGCTCGAAAGCGAGCGCAAGAAGCTTTTGCATCTCGACGAAGTGCTGCATCGGCGCATCGTCGGACAGGACGACGCGGTGCAGCGCGTGTGCGACGCGATCCTGCGTTCGCGCGCGGGCATCCAGAACCCGAACCGCCCGATCGGCTCGTTCCTGTTCCTCGGGCCGACCGGCGTCGGCAAGACCGAGCTGTGCAAGGCGCTTGCGGAGGCGTTGTTCGACAGCGAACGCAACATGGTGCGCATCGATATGAGCGAGTACATGGAGCAATACTCCGTGGCGCGTCTGATCGGCGCCCCTCCGGGATACGTCGGCTACGA
>DFEW01000054.1:280-579 GCA_002369195.1 Christensenella sp. UBA3792 | reverse complement strand
TACGTCGGCTACGACGAGGGCGGTCAGCTGACCGAAGCGGTTCGCAGAAAACCGTACGCGGTCGTGCTGTTCGACGAGGTCGAAAAGGCGCATCCGGACGTACTGAACGTGCTTCTGCAGGTGCTGGACGACGGACGCATCACCGACGGACAGGGCAGGACGGTCGATTTCAAGAACACGATCATCATTCTGACCTCGAACATCGGTTCCGACACGCTTCTGGACGGCATGGACGCCGAAGGCCGTCTGAAACCCGGCGTCGAGGATTGGGTGCGCAACGAGCTGAAGACGCGCTTCCG
>DFEW01000054.1:0-203 GCA_002369195.1 Christensenella sp. UBA3792 | reverse complement strand
GAGTTCATCAACCGTCTCGACGAGATCGCGTTCTTCAAGCCGCTGACCGGCGAGAACCTCAAGAACATCGTCGAACTGCTGTTCAAGGACCTCGAGAAGCGGCTCGAATCGAGAAGCTATCGCCTCGAAGTCACCGAGGCTGCAAAGGCGTACATCGTCGAAAACGGCTCCGATCCGCAGTTCGGCGCGCGTCCTTTGAAGCG
>DFEW01000051.1:3478-3602 GCA_002369195.1 Christensenella sp. UBA3792 | reverse complement strand
GCGCCCTTGACGTTCTGCGCAAGACCGCCCTTGACGAGCTTCTTCATCACGAACGGCTTGAAGAGCTCCAGCGCCATTTCCTTCGGAAGACCGCACTGGTACATCTTCAGTTCCGGACCGACGA
>DFEW01000051.1:1775-3372 GCA_002369195.1 Christensenella sp. UBA3792 | reverse complement strand
AGCAGGTTCTGACGGAAACGTCCCTGCTTGCCGCGGAGCATGTCGGAAAGGGACTTGAGCGGACGGTTGCCCGGACCGGTGACCGGACGCGAACGGCGGCCGTTGTCGATCAGGGAGTCGACCGCTTCCTGCAGCATGCGCTTTTCGTTGCGAACGATGATGTCCGGCGCGCGCAGCTCAAGCAGTCTCTTCAAACGGTTGTTGCGGTTGATGACGCGGCGATAGAGGTCGTTGAGGTCGCTCGTTGCGAAGCGTCCGCCGTCGAGCTGCACCATCGGGCGCAGTTCCGGCGGAATGACCGGCAGGACCGTCAGGATGATCCATTCGGGGCGGTTGCCGCTCTTCATGAACGCTTCGACGACTTCGAGACGCTTGACCGCGTTCGCGCGTTTCTGACCGCTGCTGTGTTCGACCTCCGCGCGCAGCTCCTCGTCGAGCTGTTCGAGGTCGATCTCGCAAAGGAGCTCGCGGATTGCTTCCGCGCCCATGCCGGCACGGAACGACTTCTCGCCGAACTGCTCCTGATATTCGCGGTATTCTTTATCGGAAAGGACCTGCTTCTTGCGCAGCGTGGTCTCACCGGGATCGATGACGACGTACGCCGCAAAGTACAGAACCTGTTCGAGTTCCTTCGGGCTCATGTCGAGCAGCATCTTCATGCGGCACGGGATGCCCTTGAAATACCAGATGTGGGACACGGGAACGGCGAGCTCGATGTGACCCATGCGCTCGCGGCGCACCTTGGCGCGCGTAACTTCGACGCCGCACTTGTCGCAAACGATGCCCTTGTATCTGCCGCGCTTATAGCGACCGCAGTGGCACTCCCAGTCCTTCGTCGGCCCGAAGATCCGTTCGCAGAACAGACCGTCCTTTTCGGGCTTTAAGGTGCGATAGTTGATGGTTTCGGGCTTTTTTACCTCGCCGTGGGACCACTCAAGGATCTTTTCGGGCGAAGCCAGACCGATTTGCAGTGCATCAAATTCCGTTAAATCAAACATTCTGCTGCATTCTCCTTTCGCACATTATTCCGGATCCGAGTCGGAATCTCCGAGGTCGAGGTCCAGATCGTCGTCGAGATCGAAATCGTCCTCGATCAGCATGCCGTCCATATCGGAGGCATCGCCGTCGTCGAAGTCGTCGAACTCGTCCAGATCGTCGAGGTCATCGTCGTCATCTTCCGCGATCGGCGTCATCGGCGTGTCCTCAAGACCTGCGATATTGATATTGTCGGTGAAGCGGGTCTCCTCGTCGTCGTCCTCGCCGATCTCGATCTCCGTGCGGTCCTCGGACAGCACGCGCATGTCGAGACCCAGCGACTGGAGTTCCTTGATCAGAACCTTGAACGATTCGGGTACGCCGGAGGGCTTCACGTTTTCGCCCTTGACGATGCTCTCGTAGGTCTTGACACGACCCACGACGTCGTCAGACTTGACGGTCAGAATCTCCTGCAGGGTGTTCGCCGCGCCGTACGCTTCGAGCGCCCAAACTTCCATCTCGCCGAAGCGCTGTCCGCCGAACTGTGCCTTGCCGCCCAGCGGCTGCTGCGTGACGAGACTGTACGGGCCCGTGGAACGCGCATGGATCTTGTCGTCGACCA
>DFEW01000051.1:1466-1717 GCA_002369195.1 Christensenella sp. UBA3792 | reverse complement strand
TCGTCGACCAGGTGATGGAGCTTCAGATAGTACATATAGCCGACCGAGACGCGGTTCTCGAACGGTTCGCCCGTTCTGCCGTCGTACAGGATCGTCTTGCCGTCCTCGTCGCAGCCCGCCTTGACGAGCAGCTGCTTGATGTCCTCCTCGGTCGCGCCGTCAAAGACCGGCGTTGCGATCTCGATGCCGAGCTTCTTGCACGCCATGCCGAGGTGCAGCTCAAGGATCTGACCGATGTTCATACGGGACGG
>DFEW01000051.1:1090-1295 GCA_002369195.1 Christensenella sp. UBA3792 | reverse complement strand
GGCCTGCCATCTTATCGCCGACGGAAACCTTGCGCTTCTGTGCGATGTAGACGCGAACCATCATGTTGACACCGGGGCTGAGCTCGTCCTTGTTCTCACGCGTGAAGATCTTGACGTCGACAACGACGCCGCCTTCGCCGTGCGGTACGCGCAGGGACGTGTCGCGCACGTCGCGCGCCTTTTCACCGAAGATGGCGCGCAGCAG
>DFEW01000051.1:0-988 GCA_002369195.1 Christensenella sp. UBA3792 | reverse complement strand
GTGACCTTGCCGACGAGGATGTCGCCCGAACGGACTTCCGCACCGGGGCGGATGATGCCGTTTTCGTCGAGCTGCGCCAGCGCGTCTTCGCCGATGTTCGGGATGTCGCGGGTGATCTCTTCCGGTCCGAGCTTCGTTTCGCGCGCTTCAACCTCATGCTCCTCGATGTGGATCGACGTGTACACGTCCTCCTTGACGAGCTTTTCGGAAATCAGGACCGCGTCCTCGTAGTTATAACCTTCCCACGTCATGAAGCCGATCAGGATGTTGCGGCCGAGCGCGATCTCGCCGCCCTGGGTCGATGCGCCGTCCGCGATGACGTCGCCCTTCTTGACGCGTTCGCCGTGCTCCACGATCGGGCGCTGGTTGAGGCAGGTGCCCTGGTTGGAGCGGCGGAACTTTAAGAGCTTGTAGCGATACGGTACGCCCGCGTCGCTGGTGATCTCGATCGTGTCCGCATCGACGTACGTGCAGGTGCCGTCGCACTCCGCAAGCACGGTGATGCCGGAGTCCGCAGCCGCCTTGTGCTCCATGCCGGTCGCCACGATGGGCGCTTCGGGCTTTAAGAGCGGGACTGCCTGACGCTGCATGTTGGACCCCATCAGCGCGCGGTTCGCGTCGTCGTTCTCAAGGAACGGGATCATGGCCGTCGCGACGGAGACCAGCTGCTTCGGGGACACGTCGATGTAGTCGACTTCGTTGTTCTTGACCTCGATGATCTGATCGAGGCGGCGGGCGACGAGACGGTCGCGCTTGAACCAGTGCGTATTCTCGTCGATCGGTTCGTTTGCCTGCGCGACGATCGCGCCGTCCTCCTCGTCCGCGGTGAGATACACGATCTCGTCGGTGACGATGCGGTTTGCCTTGTCGATCACGCGGTACGGCGCTTCGATGAAGCCGTACTCGTTGATGCGCGCATAGGTGGACAGCGAGTTAATGAGGCCGATGTTCGGACCTTCAGGCGTCTCGATCGGGCACATTCTGCCGT
>DFEW01000065.1:18226-21888 GCA_002369195.1 Christensenella sp. UBA3792 | reverse complement strand
GCTTTTGCTATTATACTCGCGAATTGCGGATTCGTCAATCCCGTTTTTTCGAATTTGCGGTTTTTTTTGACAAGCGCACATTGTTCGGCTATAATGGGAAGCGAAGACAGCCAACTACGTTTTTTGGGGGATACTATGGCAAAACTCTACTTCCGCTACGGCGCGATGGGCTCAAGCAAGACCGCGAACGCGATCATGGTCAAGTACAATTACTGGGAGCGCGGCAAGAACGCGATTCTCATCAAGCCGTCGCTCGATACGCGCAACGGCAGCCGCCGCATCTGGTCGCGCTGCGGGCTTGAGGACACCTGCATTTCGATGGAAGAGCTCGACATGGAGAAGGTCAAGGCGGGCGAGTACGACTGCCTGATCATCGACGAGGCGCAGTTTCTGACCAAGGCGCAGGTCGAGCAGCTCGTTTCGATCGTCGACGACTACAACGTTCCGGTGATTTGCTACGGCCTGCGCACCGACTTTCAGGGCAATTTCTTTGAGGGCAGCCACTGGCTGCTGGCGCGCGCGGACGCGATCGAGGAGGTCAAGACGATCTGCTGGTGCGGGCGCAAGGCGACGAACAACGCGCGTCTGGACGGCAAGGGCGGCATCACCAAGGTCGGTGAGCAGGTCGTGCTCGGCGCGAACGACAAGTACATCGGGCTATGCCGCAAGCACTTCAACCTCGGCGATCCGGGACCGGAACTGCGGACGCCGGACAAACCGGAATAAGAAAGGGAGGACGGCATGGAAGCGTTTCTGCAGCAGGTACAGCAGGTGTTCGAATGGATCGTGGAATGGGCGATCCTGCTTTGCGAGGTCATCGGCGTCGCGGTCATCGTGGTCACGGCGGTCAAGGGCGTGGTCGGATGGATCAGGCGCGATACGCACGTCAAGCTGACGATCGCGGAGGGCATCGCGCTCGCGCTGACGTTCAAGATGGGCGGCGAGCTGCTTCGCTCGGTTATCGTGCGCGAATGGAACGAGCTGCTGATCCTCGGCGCGATCATCGCGCTGCGCGCGTTGATGACGTTTATGATCCATTTCGAGATCAAGAGCGAGCGGCGCATCCTTGACATGGAGCCGGAATCGCGCGCGGAAAAGCCGCGCAAGCCGATCATCAAACTGTAAGCGTAGGGGCTGTTAAAAACCGCCGGACAAGCGCGTTTTTAACGGTCCTTTTTTGCCGAAAAGAGGGAAAGCATGGAAGAATTCAGACAGACCATCAACTGGTATCCCGGGCATATGGCGAAGGCCAAGCGGATGCTTGAGGACAATCTCAAACTGATCGACGCGGTGATCGAGCTCGTCGACGCCCGCGCGCCGGAAGCGTCGCGCAATCCGGACTTCGACGCGCTGTTCGCGTCCAAATCGCGCGTGCTGCTGCTCAACAAGAGCGATCTTGCGGATCCTGCAACCAACAAGCGCTGGATCTCGTATTATAAGCAGAAGGGCGTCGAGGCGGCGGAGGTCGTCGCAAGCGGCGCGAACGCGAAGGCGCAGACGGTGCGGCTCATCGAGCGCGCGACGGCGGAGCAGGTCAAACGCCTCGAAGCGAAGGGTGTCAAAAAGACCGTGCGCGTGCTCGTCGCAGGGATTCCGAACGTCGGAAAATCGACGCTGATCAACCGCATCGCGGGCGAAAAGCGCGCGCAGACCGGCGACAAGCCAGGCGTCACGAAGGGCAAGCAATGGGTCAAAATCACTCCGCATCTGGAGCTTTTGGACTCGCCGGGGCTGCTGTGGCCGAAGCTCGAAAACAACGCGCTCGCCGAGCACCTTGCGTTTTTGGGATCGATCAACGACGAGATCCTCGATCTCGAATCGCTCGCGAACCGCCTGCTTTCGACGCTGCGCGAGCTCTGTCCGGACGCGCTCTTTGCGCGCTATAAAAAGCTCGATGCAAATACGCCGCAAGCCGCGCTTTTGGAGGCGGTGGCGCGTTCGCGCGGGTTCATCGTCAAGGGCGGTGAGATCGACGGCGAGCGTGCGGCGCGCATCGTGCTGGATGAATTCCGCGCAGGAAAGATCGCCCGCGTCACCCTGGAACAGCCGCCGAAGGAGGAGAGCCATGCCGAGAATGCCTGAGCGCGAGCGCCTGCTCGCTCTGTCCGAGCGCGACCGCGCGTTCTGGGCACAGGACGGCGTCGTGCTTGCGGGGATGGACGAGGTCGGAAGAGGACCGCTTGCGGGACCGGTCGTGGTCGCGTGCGTGGTCATGCCGCCCGAGCCGCTCCTCGAGTATGTCAACGACTCAAAAAAGGTCAGCGAGAAGCGCCGCGAAGCGCTGTACGAGCGCATCCTGTCCACCTGCATCGAGGCGCAGACCGCGTGGGTCGATCAGACGGTCATCGATGAAATCAATATTTTAGAGGCGACGCGCCTTGCGTTCAACACCGCGTTTGCGAAGATGCAGACGCCGATCACCGACGTGATGATCGACGCGCTGACCGGGCTGTCGATCCCCGCGAAGCAGCATATTCTGATTCACGGCGACGCGCTGAGCTATTCGATCGCGGCGGCGTCGATCGTCGCGAAGGTTGAGCGTGACCGCTTCATGCGCGAGCAGGACGCGATCTACCCGATGTACGGTTTTTCGCAGAACAAGGGCTACGGCACCAAGCAGCACATGGACGCGATCAAGGCGTACGGCCCGTGCCTGCTGCACCGGCGTTCGTTCCTCAAGAACCTGTTATGAATACGCGGGAGACGGGGCAGACCGGCGAGCGCGTCGCGGAGCGATACCTGAAGCGGAACGGCTTTCGCATCCTGGCGCGCAACTACCGCGCGGGGCGGCACGAGATCGATCTCATCGCGCTCGATAAGGCGACGGATACGGTCGTGTTCGTCGAGGTCAAGGCGCGTACGGCGGGCAGCTACGGACGCCCGATGGAGGCGGTCAATGCGGCGAAGCAGCGGTATCTGCGGCTTGCGGCGCAGCAATGGCTGGCGGAAAACGGCGACGCGGAGCGCAGCGCGCGCTTCGATGTGATCGAGGTCTTTTTGCCGGAGGGTTCGGTGAATCGTGTCGAAAACGCGTTTTAAGCTTGCCCCTGTTGCCGGTATATGGTATACTGAATGTTACGAAATCAATCGGAGGTCACCATTTTGCGGAGCATCAAACGGATCGGAATCCTAATCTTGACGGGGCTGCTGCTCGTCGGATTGTTCGCGTGCGGCAAAAGCGGACACGCTGTGCCGCAGGGCGCGACGACCTTCGACTTTACGGATGCGGACGGCGATCTGCCGCGCGGCTGGTCGGTCGAATCATATGAGGAGCAGTATCAGACCTCGCTCAATCACGGGGTATTCGGTCTCTATACGACGGTCGAGGACGACTGCCGTCTGATCAAAACGGTCGACGTCGAGCCCGAAACGCGCTACGTCTTTTCCGCCGAGGTCAAGACGGAGGACGTGACCGGCGGGCAGGGCGCGACGCTCTCGATCGACAACTTCTCGATCGACGGCAGCTACATCTATTCGGACGGCGTGTACGGCACGACCGACTGGACGCCCGTCACGCTCGCGTTCCGCACCGCGAAGGGACAGGAGAGCATCGTGCTCGCCCTGCGCCTCGGCGGCTATTCCAATGTTTCAAGCGGCTCCGCGCTGTTCCGCAACGTCGCGTTCGAGCCGTCGGACAACGCGCCGGTCGCGTTCCAGAACCT
>DFEW01000065.1:0-18097 GCA_002369195.1 Christensenella sp. UBA3792 | reverse complement strand
CGAGAACGTCTTTACGGTCATCTTCTGGCTCGGCGCGATCGCGGCGATCGTGCTGCTGTTCGGCGTCAGAAACCGCGCAAAGACGCTTCAAAACAAGCCGTCGGAGGGCAGCGTTCTGCCGTCCTTTTGGATCATCGTGCTGATCGGGCTGGTCGTGCGCTTCGTGCTCTGCGCCGTGTTCAAGGGACACAGCACCGACATCGCCTGCTGGCAGGGCTGGGGCGCGATGGTCGCCACGAAGGGTACGCACGCGTTCTATGTGAACAACTGGTGCGATTATCCGCCCGGATACATGCTCGTTTGCGCGCTGCTCTGGCGCATCGCGTCGCTGTTTGCGAACGGTCCGGAGCCGGTGCGGCTGTTTGTGTACATGCTGCCCGCGTTCGCGTCGGACGTGATTTCCGGTCTGCTGCTATTAAAGGCGGCGAAGCGCTTTTCGTGCGGCGACCGGCTCGCGCTGCTGCTTGCGGGGCTGATCGTGCTGAATCCTGCGGCGGTGTTCCTGTCCGGCGCATGGGGACAGATCGACTCCGTGCTGACCGTACTGCTTCTCGGCACCTTCCTTCTTTTGAACGACAGCCGCGAAAAACCGTGGATGCGGCTGCTTGCGGGGCTTTTGTATGGCGTCGCCATTCTGATGAAGTGGCAGGCGCTGATCTTCGGACCGGTGCTCGCGCTGCTGTATGTGATGACTGGCGTCGATCAGCACGGCACCAAGCGGTTTATGCTGCACGTGCTCTGGTCGGCGGCGGCGGTGTTCGGCGCGCTGTGCGTGCTGCTGCTCGGTTCGGTCCTGTTCCGCGGCGAGGGTATGCCGCTGACGTGGATGGTCGAGCGGTTCATGAACGCGTCGAGCGGCTACGACTACGCGTCGGTCGAGGCGTATAACTGGTTCACGCTGTTCGGCGCGAACTGGACGAAGGCGAGCACCGAGATCTTCGCGGGCTCCGGCGTCGGCAAGATGCTGCTGCGCTGCAACGAGCTGTTCTCGAAGGTCGCGCTGCTGATCCTGTTCCCGACGCTGCTTGCGCGCGCGTGGAACGAGATGAAGACCCGCAAGGCGGGCGAGAAGAACCGCGCGTGGCTCGATCTATTGAACGCCGCGGTCGTCTGCGGTCTGCTTGCGCTGCTGCAGTTTCTGTTCCGGCAGGCGGCGGCGACGGGCAATAGACTGCGGGATGTGGCGGAAGTGCTGTCGGACCTGCCGCTGTACGGACTGTTTGCGATGCTGTTCATGTTCCTGTACCTCATCAAGGGCGAGCGCGGCAAGCGCACGTTCTTCGCGTGGATGGAATCGGGCACGGCGACGGCGGTCGGCGCGGCGACGCTGCTGACGGCTGCCGGTGCGTTCGGCGGACTGCTCCTGCTCGGCGCGCTGTTCCGGCTGATCGGCGCGGCGCTGACCTATAAGATCCTCGGCGTGATCGGCATCGTGCTGTCCGGCGTGCTGACGCTCGCGCTGTTCCTGCTCTATTGGAAACGCCACAGGGCGGCCAACTATTCGATCTACACCAACCGCGGGCTGATCTTCCTGCTCGCCGCGGTGTTCTGCGTATGGGTGTTCACGTTCGGGCACTACATGCACGAGCGCTACGTGTTCCCGGCGCTGTTCCTGCTGGCGTTCGCGTACGCTTACGATCGCGATCCGCACAAGCTTGCGGCGCTCTGCATGCTGACGGTCACGACGTTCATGAACGAGATGACCGCGATGTTCGTCGTGTCCGACGGCGCGATCAACCTGATCCGCGGCGGCGCGCTGCACAATCAAATGATCGCGCTGATCTCGCTTCTGGAGGTCGGCACGGCGATGTATCTGACGGCGACGGTGTTCTTAAAGGCGCTGTCGTTCGACCCCGCAGACCCCGCCGGCGCGGGAACGCCGGTTCGCGGCAAGCGCGGCAGGACGGAACGGAGGTGAGCGGTATGGACTGGAAAAGATTCCGCAACGAAATTTCCTTCGAGGACGGGCGTCGCATGACGAAGCGCGACTGGATCGTGCTGCTCGTGCTGTGCGCGGTCTATTCGCTCGTCGCCTTTTTGAACCTCGGCGCGCTCCGCTCCCCGCAGACGGTGTGGAAGGCGGACGCCGGTACGACCGTGGTCGCGGACCTCGGGGACGAAACCGACGTGACCGAGCTGCGCTTTTACGGCGCGATCGCGACAGGAGAGCTGGAGCTTTACGACGACTCCGCGTTCATCGACGGCTACTTCACGCCCGGACAGACCGAGCCGCTTGCGACATATTCGCAGGAGAACGGCGACATGTTCAAGTGGAACGACGTGTCGTTTGAGACCTCGACGCGCTATCTGATCCTGTACGTGGAAAGCGGCAGCGTCGCGCTGTGCGAGATGGCGGCGTTCGACGGGACGGAGCAGATTCCGCTTTCTGTGTACAACCCGGTTGACGGTTCCGAGAAGCTGACCGACGAGCAGGGCAAGGTGCCCGCATCGGCCGGCTATCTCAACAACATGTATTTTGACGAGATCTATCACGCGCGCACCGCTTACGAGATGGTACAGAACGACGATCTCGCGCTCGAATTCGGTCGCGAATACGCCGCCGAAAACGGGTATTCGATCTACGAGTGGACGCATCCGTCCCTCGGAAAGCTTTTGATCGCCGTCGGCATCCGCATCTTCGGCATGACGCCGTTCGGCTGGCGATTCTCCGGCACGCTGTTCGGCGTGTTCATCCTCGCGGTGCTGTATGTGCTCTCAAAGCGCCTGTTCCGCCGCACCGACTTCGCACTCGTTTCCACGGGTCTGATGGCGGTCGACTGCATGCACTTTGCGCAGACGCGCATCGCGACGATCGACGTGTACGCGCTGTTCTTCACGCTGCTGATGTTCCTCTTCATGTTCGACTACATCTGCGAGGACTTCGAGGCGCGTCCGTTCTGGAAAAAGCTCGTCGCGCTCGGGCTGTCCGGCGTTGCGTTCGGTCTCGGCGCATCGTCCAAGTGGACCTGCCTGTATTCGGGCGCGGGGCTCGCGGTGCTGTACTTCGGCGACCTCGCGTACAACCTCGTGCGGCTGATTCGTCAGCGCCTGCACACCGCAAAGGAGCAGCGCAAAATCGCGCCGGTCAACGTGCTTGCCTACCTGCCGGTGCTGTTCGTGATCGTCGTGATCCTGCTGCTTCTGTCCGGCAAGTGGCTGAACTGGGAAAGCTACCGGTACGCGTCGGGCGCGGGAACGCGCTGGGACGCAAACCGCATCGGCAAGGACGTGATCGAACTGTTTTTGACCTCGAAGGTGATCCTGCACGGGCTGCTCGGCACGACGCTTGCGGCGATCGTTTCCTCGGTCGCGTTCCGCCTGCTGTTCAGAAAGCGGGAGGATGTCGACCTGTCGCTCAACAACCTGCTGATGACGCCGGTGTGGTGCTGTCTGTTCTTCATCGCGATCCCGCTCGTGCTGTACTGGGCGAGCAACTACTGCTACTACATCGAGAACAAGAACTGCGGCACGCTCGTCGAGCAGCTCAAGACGCTGTGGGATGAGCAGGTGAGCATGTACCATTACCACGCGAACCTCGACGCGACGCACCAGTGCCAGTCGATGTGGTACCAGTGGCCGCTTGCGCAGAAGTCCGTCTGGTTCTATGCGGGCTATCCCGAAATCGGCGAAATCAAGCTGCTTTCGAACATTTCGAGCACCGGCAATCCGGCGGTGTGGTACGTGTCCGCGTTCGGCACGGTGTTCGCGCTCGTCGAGTGGTTCAGAAATCCCGACTGCAGAAAGGATCGCGCGTTCGCATTCGTGCTCGTCGGCATCCTCGCGGGGCTTCTTCCGTGGGCGCTGGTCACGCGGTGCGTGTTCCTGTATCACTACTTCTCGACGCTGCCGTTTGTCATGCTGATGACGCTTCTGCTGCTGTTCTACGCGGAAAAGAAGTATCCGCGCCTTTATAAGCTCAAGTGGATCTGGCTGTGCGTGGCGGCGGTCGAATTCGTGCTGATGTATCCGGCGATCTCCGGTCTGCCGGTGCCGTACGGATACGCAAAGTTCATAGAAAACGTGCTTGCCGTTTTCGGAAAGGTGTATTATGTCGGCGTCTGAGGGCAAAAAAAGCTTCCTGCAACTGATCAAATTCGGTCTCATCGGCGTTTCCAACACGCTGATCGACTTTCTGATCGCGTCCGCGCTGAACGCGCTGTTCGGCATCTATTACCTTGCGAAGATCATCGGCTACGCCTGCGGCATCGCGAACAGCTACTTCTGGAATTCGCGCTGGACGTTCCGCGAGGAGCGCCGCCGCGACGCGCGCGAGATCGTGTCGTTCATCGCGGTCAACCTCGTCACGCTCGGGCTGTCGCTGCTGCTGCAGTGGATCTTCCGCGACAAGCTGCAGCTGGGCGC
This sequence comes from Christensenella sp. UBA3792, assembly GCA_002369195.1. Taxonomy (GTDB): domain Bacteria; phylum Bacillota; class Clostridia; order Christensenellales; family CAG-138; genus UBA3792. The sequence goes on along the minus strand of DFEW01000065.1, from coordinate 13,735 downwards.
ATGGTGGATGCGCACGCTCGGCGAGAACTTCCTGACCAAGCTTTTGAACGGCGAGCGCTTCTGCCTGCTGCTTGCGACCGGCATTGCGCTGATCGTGAACTTTCTGGGCAACAAGCTGCTGGTCTTTCGCAAAAAGGAACAGTCCGAACCGACGGAGGAATGAGCGATGTTTGCAAAGGTGGAAAGCTACGGGCTTGAGGGAATCATCGGCTATCCGGTCACAGTGGAGACGGACATCGTCTCCGGGCTTCCGGGCTACGACACGGTCGGTCTGCCCGACGCGGCGGTCAAGGAATCGCGCGAGCGCGTACATGCGGCGATCCGTCACTCCGGCTTTGCGTTTCCCACCGCGCACATCACGGTCAACCTCGCGCCCGCCGATCTCAAGAAGGAGGGCTCGGTGTACGATCTGCCGATCGCGCTGTCGATCCTCACGGCGAGCGGCGCATTAAAGCCCGTTCCGCAGGGGATCGTCGTGCTCGGCGAGCTCGCGCTCGACGGGGCGGTGCGCCCGATTTCCGGCGTGCTGCCGATGCTGATCGACGCGTACCGCAAGGGCTATACGTGCTTCTTCGTCCCGCGCGAGAACGCGGCGGAAGCGGCGTACATCGAGGGAGCGACGGTGTTCGGCGTCGACTGTCTCGCGTCGCTGATCGCGCACCTGCGCGGCGAAATCGCGATCGAGCCGACAAAGCCGCACACGTATACGGGCGGCACGCACCGGCAGGCGACCGACTTTTCCGAGATCAAGGGGCAAGGCGCGGCGAAGCGCGCGGCGGAGATCGCCGTCGCGGGGAACCACAACATCCTGCTGTGCGGCACGCCGGGCAGCGGCAAGACGATGCTCGCCCGCGCGATCCCGTCGATCCTGCCGGACATGACGTTCGAGGAAGCGCTCGAAACGACGAAGATTCATTCGATCACCGGCGCGATGAAGGGGACGGAGGGGCTGATTACCGAGCGCCCGTTCCGCGCGCCGCATCACGGCGCAAGCGCGGCGTCCCTGATCGGCGGAGGCGTGCACGCCCTGCCGGGCGAGATCAGTCTCGCGCACAACGGCGTCCTGTTTTTGGACGAGCTGCCGGAGTTTCAGCGCGACGTGCTCGAAGCGCTGCGCCAGCCGCTGGAGGACGGCATGGTTACGATCAGCCGCGCCGCGGCGACGGCGACGTACCCCGCAAGATTCCTGCTCGTGGCGGCGATGAACCCGTGCCCGTGCGGCAACCGCGGCTCGCGCACCAAGCCCTGCACCTGCTCGGCGGCAAAGATCCGCCGCTATGCGGGGCGCATTTCCGGACCGCTGCTCGACCGCATCGACCTGCATATCGAGATGACCGAGGTCGGCTATCGCGAGATTTCCGACCGCAGGGCGGCGGAGCCGAGCGCGGCGATCCGCGCGCGTGTGTGCGCGGCGCGGGAACGTCAGCTTGCGCGGTTTTCTTCGGACGGCATCCGCACGAACGCCGAGATGAACGGTCCGCTGATCCGCCGCTACTGCAACCCGACCGGCGAGTCCGAACTGCTTTTGAAGAGCGCGTTCCAAAAGCTGCAGCTGTCCGCGCGCGCCTATCAGCGCGTGCTCAAGGTTGCACGCACGATCGCGGACCTCGAAAACTGCGACGAGATCCTGCCGCGCCACTATGCCGAGGCGATTCAGTACCGCAACCTTTCGATGCTGCAAGCGCTGTAAACCGACAAAATCCGAGCCGCACGGGGAAACCTGTGCGGCTTTTGTTTCCGAATTGTCACAATTGCATATAATAATAGGATTGAAATCGCAAAACGTTCGTGCTATGATAGACGGCGAAGACACTTTTGGACGGGGAGGGACCGCGATGGACGAGACGACGCGGCTGTGGCTTTGGCTGAATTATGCGACCAATCGCGATTCGCGGCTGTTTTTCGACCTGCTTTCGCGCGTCGACGATCTGTCCGAGCTGTACGACACGATCCGGCAGAAGGAGTACGACGTGATCGATGACGTGCGCGGCACGGTGCGCGAACGGCTGATCGCGGCGTCGGACCCGACGTTTTTGGACCGCTACTGCGCATGGCTTCAGAAGAACGACGTCACGGTCGTCACGCCCGAATCGGACGCGTACCCGCCGCTTTTGAACGAGATCTACGATCCGCCGTCGCTGCTCTTCTGCAAGGGACGGCTCCCGAAGGAACTGCCGCTTCCGATCGCGATGGTCGGCGCGCGCAACTGCACGCAGTACGGACGCGACGTGGCGGAACTTTTGGGCGCACAGCTTTCGGAGCGGGGCGCAACGGTCGTGACCGGTCTTGCCGCGGGCATCGATTCGGCGGCGGCAAAGGGCGCGCTCTCGGCGGGCGCGGACTGTCCGGTCATCGGTGTGATCGGCTGCGGAATCGATCAGGTGTACCCGAAGGAGAACAAGCAGCTTTATGACGAGGTGATCGAGCGCGGCGCGATCGTCACCGAACTGCTGCCCAAGACCCCGCCGCTTGCGGCGAACTTTCCGGCGCGCAACCGCATCCTGTCCGGCATCAGCCGCGGCGTCGTGGTCATCGAGGCGGCGGAGCGCAGCGGGACGTCGATCACGGCGGACTGCGCGCGCGAGCAGGGCAGAGAGGTCTTTGCGGTGCCGGGACGGATCACCGATCCGATGAGCGTCGGCACGAACCGCATGCTTGTGCGCGGCGAGGCGAAGCCCGTCACGTGCGCAGCGGACATCCTTTCGGAGTTTACCGACGATGCGGGCGACGGCGCGCTGAACAGCGCGGCGAAGCAGGTGACGTTCACCTCGCTCGGACCGGTCGGTCAGGAAATTTACATGGCGCTGCTGCAGGGCGAAAAGGACGCGGACGAGCTGCTCGAATGGATCGACTGCCCCGCGCCTGACCTGAATGCGGCGCTGACGCGGCTGCTGTTTTCGGAAATCATTCAGCAGCTTCCCGGGCGCGTGTATGCGCTCGATACCATACACACGGTCGTCACGTTCGACCAATAAAAGAGGAGTACCCGAATGGCAGAAACGAAACATACGCTCGTGATCGTCGAGTCGCCCGCAAAGGCAAAAACGATCGGCAAGTTTTTGGGGAGCAAGTACAAGGTCATCGCGTCCAACGGTCACGTGCGCGACCTTCCGAAGTCGCAGCTCGGCATCGACGTCGAACACGCCTTCGAACCGAAGTACATCACCCTGCGCGGCAGAGGCGAGGTTCTCGAGCGCATCAAGAAGGAAGCGAAGGACGCCGATAAGATCCTTCTCGCGACGGACCCTGACCGCGAGGGCGAAGCGATTTCCTGGCATCTTGCCAAGGTGTTGAAGCTCGATACCGCGTCCAAGTGCCGCATCGAATTCAACGAGATCACCGCGGCGGCGGTCAAGAACGCGATCAAAAAGCCGCGCACGATCAACATGGACCTCGTCGACGCGCAGCAGGCGCGGCGCGTGCTCGACCGCATCGTGGGCTACAAGATCAGCCCGATCCTGTGGGTCAAGATCCGCAAGGGTCTGTCCGCCGGACGCGTGCAGTCGGTTGCGACGCGCATCGTGTGCGACCGCGAGGACGAGATCAACGCGTTCGTGCCGGAGGAATACTGGACGCTGACCGCCAAATTGAAGGCGGGTGCGAAAAAGACCTTCGACGTGCGCTTCTTCGGCACCGACGGCAACCGCGTCGACCTCAAGAGCGAGGCGCAGACGAACGAGATCGTCGCGCGCATCGGCGACGCCGCGTTTTCGGCAACCGAGGTCAAAAAGAGCGAGAAGCACAAGCATGCCGCGCCGCCGTTCACGACGTCGAGCATGCAGCAGGATGCGTCGAGAAAGCTCAGTTTCACGACCAAGCGCACGATGATGGTTGCGCAGCAGCTGTACGAGGGCGTGGAGATCGGCAAGAAGGGCGCGACGGGTCTTATCACCTACATCCGTACCGACTCGGTGCGCGTGGCGACCGAGGCGCAGGAAGCGGCGAGAGCGTATATCGGCGAAACCTACGGCGAAGCGTTCGTGCCACGCACGCCGAACGTCTACCGCGGACGCCGCAACGCGCAGGACGCGCACGAAGCCGTCCGTCCGACCGACGTGCGAAACGATCCCAAGACCTTAAAGCCGTTCCTTTCGAACGACCAGTATAAGCTGTATAAGCTCGTTTACGAGCGCTTCCTCGCGAGCCAGATGAGCGACGCGGTGCTGGAGCAGACCGCCGTGACCTTCGACGCGAACGGCGTGCAGTTCAAGGCGACCGGCTCGCATACGCAGTTTGCGGGCTTCTCCACGGTCTACACCGAGGGCAAGGACGCCGACGACGAGGAGATCGTGCAGCTTCCGCCGATCGCGGAGGGAGAGACGTTCCGAAAGGAAGCGCTCGACGCGCAGCAGAAGTTCACGCAGGCGCCGTCGCGCTACACCGAGGCGACGCTCGTGCGCACGCTCGAGGAAAAGGGCATCGGCCGTCCGTCGACCTATGCGCCGACGATTTCGACGATCGTCGATCGCGGCTATATCATGCGCGAAAAGAAATCGCTCGTGCCGACCGAGCTCGGCTTTGCGGTGACGAGTCTGATGAAGCAGAGCTTTCCGGACATCGTGAACATCGCGTTCACGGCGAACATGGAGGAGCAGCTCGACTCCGTCGAGGCCGGCACCGAGAGCTGGCAGACGGTCGTCAGCGAGTTCTACGACCCGTTTATCAAGACGGTGGACGACGCGAGCGTCAACGCCGAAAAGATCAAGATTCCGGATGAGGTGTCCGACGTCCCGTGCGACAAGTGCGGCGCGATGATGGTCATCAAGACGGGCAAGTTCGGCAAGTTCCTTGCCTGCCCGAACTTCCCGACCTGCCGCAACACGAAGTCGATCGTCGAGAAGGTCGACGACGTTGTCTGCCCCAAGTGTGGCGCGGCGATCATCAAAAAGCACGGCAGAAAGCGCATGTTCTTCGGCTGCGAGCGCTATCCGGAGTGCGATTTCATGAGCTGGGATATGCCCGTCAAGACGCGCTGCCCCAAGTGCGGCGGCGTCATGGTGCAGAAGCGCGGGCAGAACGGCACGTACATCATGTGCATGGATCCCGAATGCAAGACCATCCTGAGAAAGAACAAGAAAGCCGATGAGTAAGCCGAACGTCACGGTTGTCGGCGCGGGGCTTGCGGGCGCGGAGGCGGCATACCGGCTCGCGACGCGCGGCTATCCGGTCACGCTGTACGAGATGAAGCCGTACAAGCGCACGCCCGCGCACAAATGCGACGGGTTTGCGGAACTGGTTTGCTCGAACTCGCTGCGCTCCGACCGGCTCGAAAACGCCGTCGGACTGCTCAAGGAGGAGATGCGAATCCTCGGTTCGCTCGTCATGGAGGCGGCGGACGCGACGCGCGTTCCCGCGGGCGGGGCGCTGGCGGTCGACCGCGAGGGATTTTCCGCGTACATCACCGATGCGCTGCAGGCGTGCGCGAACATCACCGTCGTGCACGAGGAGGCGACGGCGCTTCCGAACGGTCCCGCGATCGTCGCAACCGGTCCGCTGACGAGCGACGCGATGAGCGAAGCGATCGAGCGGCGGTTCGGTGCGAGTCTGCATTTTTACGATGCGGCGGCGCCGATCGTCACCTACGATTCGCTCGAGCACGACCGCGTCTTTGCCGCGTCTCGCTACGATCGCGGCAGCGACTATCTGAACTGCCCGATGACGCGCGAGGAGTATTTCGCATTTTATCGCGCGCTCGTCGAAGCCGAGACCGCGCCGCTGCACAGCTTTGAGACGCCGCGCGTGTTCGAGGGCTGCATGCCGGTCGAGGTCATGGCAAAGCGCGGCGAGCTGACGCTTGCCTACGGCCCCTTAAAGCCGGTCGGACTGACGTTCAACGGTGTGCGTCCGTTTGCGGTGGTGCAGCTGCGGCGCGACAACGCGGACGGCTCGCTCTACAACATCGTCGGGTTCCAGACGAACCTGAAGTTTTCCGAGCAAAAGCGCGTGTTCGGCATGATTCCCGGGCTTGCGCATGCGGAATACGCGCGCTACGGCGTGATGCACCGCAATACATTTTTGCAGTCTCCGAAGCTTTTGCGCTTCGATTATTCCCTGAAGGATGACCCGCTGCTGTGCTTTGCGGGGCAAATGACCGGCGTCGAGGGCTACATCGAGTCGGCGGCAAGCGGACTGCTCGCGGCGATCGAGCTGATCGAAAAGTTAGAGGGCCGCGAACCGATCGACTTTGCCTCTGCGACGGCGATCGGCGCGCTCGGGCATTATGTGTCCGAATACAACGGCGGCGATTTTCAGCCGATGAACGTCACCTTCGGCATCATGGATCCGCTGTCCGAACGCGTCAGAAGCAAGCAGGAACGCGGGCAGAAGCTGTCCGAACGCGCGCTGCTGCGCGTGCGGGACATCGCACAGCGGCTCAGCCGGTGAGGCGGCACTACGAATTTTTGAGGAGGCATATCCGATGGAACAGTTAAAAGGCACCACCATCGTTGCGGTGAAGCGCAACGGCGTGACCGCCATCGCGGGCGACGGACAGGTCACGATGGGACAGCAGGCGATCATGAAGGCGCATGCCAAAAAGGTTCGCCGGCTGTATCACGACCGCGTGGTCGTGGGCTTTGCGGGCTCGGTTGCGGACGCGTTCACGCTCTGCGACCGGTTCGAGGCAAAGCTTGAAATGCACGGCGGCGCGCTGAAGCGCGCGGCGATCGCGCTGACGCAGGACTGGCGCAGCGACAAGGTCATGCGGCAGCTTGAAGCGATGATGATCGTGGCGGACAAGGACGATCTTCTGGTGCTGTCCGGCACCGGCGAGGTCATCGAGCCGGACGACGATATCGCGGCGATCGGCTCCGGCGGTCTCTATGCGCTGGCGGCGGCGAAGGCGTTGAAGCTGCATACCGACATGAGCGCGGAGGAGATCGCGACCGAGGCGATGGCGATCGCTGAATCGATCTGCATCTTTACCAACGGCAACATTCATGTGGAGGTGATCCGTCCGTGACCCCGAGAGAAATCGTCAATGCGCTCGACCGGTACATCATCGGTCAGGAGGAAGCCAAGCGCGCGGTCGCAATCGCGCTCAGAAACCGCTACAGAAGAAGCTGCCTGTCTCCGGAGCTTCGCGAGGAGATCACGCCCAAGAACATCATCATGCTCGGACCGACGGGCGTGGGCAAGACGGAGATCGCGCGGCGGCTGGCGAAGCTCGTCGACGCGCCGTTCATCAAGGTGGAGGCGTCCAAGTATACCGAGGTCGGTTACGTGGGCAGGGACGTGGAGAGCATGGTCCGCGACCTCGTCGAGGAATCGATCCGGCTCACCAAGCAGAAGCGCATGGAGCGCGTGAAGGAGCCCGCGGCGGCGGCGACCGAGCAGCGGCTCGTTGAGCTTCTGATGCCCAATCAGAAAAAACAGCAGCGGCAGGTCAACCCGCTGCAGTTCCTGCTCGGCTCCGGACAGCAGCAGCCGGAGGAGCCCAAGCCCACCGAGGAGGAGCAGGCGGCGAGAAAAACGCTGCGCGAGCAGACGCTCGACCGGCTAAGACGCGGGCTTTTGGAGAAGGAAACCGTCGAACTGGAGGTCGAGGAAAGCGCGACCGCTCTGATGTTCGGCGCGGGCGGCATGGAACTGTCGATGGGCGACATGCTCGGCGACATCCTGCCGAAGAAGAAAAAGATGAAGAAGATGCCGGTGGAGCACGCGCGCAAGGTCATCATGCAGCAGGAATCCGAAAAGCGCATCGATCCCGACGACGTGAACCGCGAGGCGCTCGAAAACGCCGAGCAGAACGGCATCATCTTCCTCGATGAGATCGACAAGATCGCTGGCAGCGAGAGCCGCATGGGCGCGGATGTTTCCCGCGAGGGCGTGCAGCGCGACATCCTGCCGATCGTCGAGGGCACCACGGTGTCCACCAAGTACGGTCCGGTCAAGACCGACTTCATCCTGTTCATCGGCGCAGGCGCGTTCCACGTCGCGAAGGTCACCGACCTGATTCCGGAGCTGCAGGGACGCTTCCCGATCCGGGTCACGTTAAAGGACCTCACCGAGGACGACTTCTACGCGATCCTGACGCAGCCGGAGAACGCGGTGACCAAGCAGTATGCCGCGCTTCTGAAGCCGGACAACGTGAACCTCAGCTTTACCGAGGACGCTTTGCGCGAAATCGCAAAATTCGCGTTCCGGGCAAACGAACAAAACGAGAATATCGGCGCACGCCGTCTGCATACGGTTATGGAGAATCTGTTGAACGATATCTCCTTCAACGCGAACGGGCAGCATCCGATGATCGACGTCGTCGTAGACGGCGCGTATGTCGATGCGCATCTGTCCGCGGAGTGGAGCGAGGACAACATTTCGAAGTACATCTTGTAACGGGCGGAGCGTTTCCGTCCGGGAAAGGATCGGACGATGAAACGCCTGCTTTGCACCCTGCTTTCCGTATGTTTTCTGCCGCTGACGCTGTTCGGTTCGCCCACGCCCTCGCCCGAGGAGGACTGGGTCACGGTCGCGCCGTGCGCAACGCCTGCGCCGACGGCCGAGCCCGTCGCGATCCCGCCGGACCCGAACTGGGTTTTGGCGGAGGCGGTCGAAGCGATCACCGCGGCGTTCGCGCCTGCCGAGCCCGTGCTGCGGCACCACGGCATGCGCCCGCTTTCGCGCTATGCGCAGGTGCATCCGGTGACGGAGGACGACCTCACGCTGGCGGCGCGCGTCGCGTACTTTGAGGCGGGACCGCGCTCGGAGCGCGCCTATCGCGCGGTGCTGTGCGTGCTGTACAACCGCTGTGTGGCGACGCGCTTCGGCGGCAAGGTGACGGACATCGCGACCGAAACGTACCGCAAGGGACAGTTCTCGGTCGTACACAACAAACGATTCCAAACATTCGATCCGCCCGAAGCGATCCGGGAGGCCGCGCGCGACATCTTCGTGTACGGCAATCTCGATCTGCCGGAGAACGTGCTGTTTTTCTGCGCGGAACGCATCGGCAAAAACTTCGGCGGGCATCCATTTTATCGGAACATCGGCGGCAACCTGTTCTTTTTCGGGAGCGTCGATTGAAAGGACTATATGCGAAATAAACTGAAAATCATCCCGCTGGGCGGGGTGGGTGAAATCGGTAAGAACATGACCGTGATCGAGTACGGCGGGGACATCCTGATCGTCGACTGCGGTCTGATCTTTCCGGACGAGGAAATGCTCGGAATCGACGTCGTCATTCCGGACATGACGTACCTCGAACAGAACGCGGACAAGATCCGCGGCATGTGCATCACGCACGGACACGAGGACCACATCGGCGCGATCCCGTACGCGATGCAGAAGTTCCGCTGCCCGATCTACGGCACGCGGTTTACGAACGCGCTGATCCGGCACAAGCTGGACGAGCATCACCTGAACGACGTGCAGGTCGTGGACGTCGCGCCCAAGGAGACGGTCAAGCTCGGCTGCTTCAAGGTCGAGTTCATCAAGACCGGTCATTCGATCGCGGGCGCGGTCGCGTTGGCGATCCAAACGCCGATCGGCACGGTGATTCACACCGGCGACTTCAAGATCGACCTGACGCCGATCGACGGCGAGCCGATCGACATCAACCGGTTCGCGTACTACGGCTCCAAGGGCGTGCTGGCGCTGCTGTCGGACTCCACGAACGTCGAGCACACCGGCTTCACGCAGAGCGAGCGCGAGATCGGCAAGACCTTCGACCGGTGCTTCGACAAGGCGCAGGGACGCGTCATCGTCGCGTCGTTCGCGTCGAACGTGTACCGCCTGCAGCAGGTCGCGGACGTGGCGATCGACCATGCGCGCGTCGTGTGCTTCCAGGGGCGGAGCATGGAGCAGATCGTGAAGATCGCGCAGGAGCTCGGCTATATGCACATCCCGCCGGAAAAGATCGTGCGGGTGGAGCACCTCAAGAACATCCCGCCGCACATGGTCTGCGTCATGACGACCGGTTCGCAGGGCGAGCCGATGAGCGGTCTCTACCGCATGGCGAACGACACGCACAAGCTGAACGTCGGCGCGGGCGACACGGTCATCATCTCCGCAAGCGCGATCCCCGGCAACGAGCGCGGCGTCGCGCGCGTGATCAACTCGCTGTACGAGAAAGGCGCGGAGGTCGTGTATGACCGCATGGCGGACGTGCACGTATCCGGACATGCCTTCGCGGGCGAGCTGCGGCTCATGCTTGCGCTGACCAAGCCGAAGTATTTCATTCCGGTGCACGGCGAGGCGCGGCATCTCAAGATGCACGCCGACCTTGCGAAGGAGCAGGGCGTGCTGCCGGAGAACACGTTCATCGCCAAGAACGGCGCGGTGATCGAGCTGACCTCGAAGAGCGGCGTCATGAACGGCACGGTGCCGTCGGGCAGCGTCATGGTGGACGGGCTGATCGACGTCGAGGACGTCGTGCTGAAGGACCGCAAGGTCCTGTCGGTGGACGGGCTTGTCGCGGCGCTCATGCTGCTGGACGCGCAGAGCGGACGGCTGCTCGCGCCCGTGGAAATCTATTCGCGCGGATTTATCAACATGCGCGACAACGAATCGCTGATCAACCGCGCGAGCGAGCTGGTCTACGAGCAGGCCAAGCGCTTCGAATCGGCGGACAAGGGCGAGTACGCGGGCATCAAGAACACGGTCAAGAGCAAGCTCAAGTCGTTCCTGTATAACGAGACGGGACGCACGCCGATGATCCTGCCGATCGTGATCGAGATATAGGAACGCATCGCCGGTATTTTGCCGATTTTTGGGGAATACCGGACCGTATTCCGGCAAAACCGCGGTTGAGAAGCGGACGCAGGTGCGGTATCATACAGGCAGAACCAAAGCATGAGGGGGTTGATTTCATGAAACACCGTGTTCGTATCGCTGCGCTGCTGCTCGCGCTGATCCTGTGCGCGGGGGCGCTGTCCGGCTGCAAGGCGAAGGAGCGGACCGTTGCGGGCTATACGGTCGAAAAGAACGAGGGCAGAAGCGCGGAAAGCTATCCGTACATCGTTCGTACGCCGCACGCAACATGGTATCTTGCCGCGGCAGACATCGAACTGCTCGGCGAGGAAGCGTTTTTTGCGGGTCTGGAAACCATCCTGACGAATCAGGAAGCGGACTTTTCGGACGCGATCGCCGCGTTGGACGGGTACCTTAAGGACGAAGTCGCGCCGATCGACATCCACACGGACTTTGCCGCAAAAACGGAGCGCGCGAAGTGGAACAAGGCGGGCGCGTACTATCTCGGACCGGACATGGGCATCTATCTGTATCTCAACTGGGACGTCGCAGGATTCGCGCTGCTGCACGAATACGCGCATTATCTGACGCTGGCGTGCTGCACCTTCGATATCGGAACGGGCGGCGGCTTCTGGGCGGAGGCCATTGCCGAGTACATCTCGATGCTGACGTGCAGAAACCGCATGGCGCGCGCTGTCCGGATGACGTTCGGCGACGAGGGCATCGTCATTGCCGGACAGAGAGGGCTTCTGGATGCGGACGGCACGGTCGATCCGAAAAAGGTGTACGCCTTTCAAGCGGCCTACATGCGTTCCGGCGCGGCAATCGGCGAGAAATACAGCGCGGTGAGCGAGACCCCGATCACGATGTCGGAACGGCTTCTTTCGCACCCGATGCTGACGACGATCAGCTATTTTGAAGCGGCATGCTTCTTTGACTGGCTCGTGGAGCATTACGGAAAGGACCTCGTGTTCGCGCATATGACCATCGGACAGGAGGACTTTGCGGACGTATTCGGCAAGGACTTTGAAACGCTGTTCTTCGAATGGGCGGCGGACAACGACGCATGGTGCACGGAAAACGGGATCGTACTGGGCCCGATGGAGGAATGAGATGCTGATGGACGACGCGAACGCGCTGGCGGACAAGCTGCGCGATTCGGACGAATACAAAACATACTGCGAGACAAAGGCGCGCGCGTATGAGAATCCCTCGACCGCGGCGCTGCTCGACGAGTTTACAACCCTTCGCAACCGCGTTTCGGCGAACGCCGTGACCGGACAGGAGGATGAGCTTGCGCAGAAAAAGCTGCAAAAGATGGGTGAGCTGCTACAGTTCGACCGCGCGGCGGCTGAGTTCCTGATGGCGGAATACCGCCTGAACGACCTGCTCGGCAGCATCTACCGGGTGCTCGCCAAGGCGGTCGGCTTCGACCTCGGCGCTTGAAAAACGGCGCGCCGCATGATATACTGAACGCATGAAACGGGACGACAAAACCGAATACAACGCCGTGCGCATGCGCTGGCAGCGCTTCTGGCATTACGCGCGTCCGATCGCGACGTGGGCTCTGAGCATCGCGCTCGTCGCGGTGACCGTGATCCTCGCGGTCTCATTCGTGCTGTCGCACTACGTCTCGGCGGTCGATCCGGACGATCCGACCCCGTATGAGGTCGAGATCCCGCAGGCGGCGTCGGCAAGCAAGATCGCCGACCTGCTCTATCACGCGTGCGGCGAGGGCGAAAAGGGACTGATCGTGTCCACCGCGTCGTTCAAGGTCTACGTCGACTTCGTCGGCAAGGCGAACAGCTTGAAGGCGGGGACGTACCGGCTTTCGAAGAACATGACGATTCCGGAGATCGTCGACGTGCTCGCCGAGGGCAATCCGGCGCGCAGAACGAAGCGCTTCACGGTGCCGGAGGGCTATACGGTCGAGGAGATCGCGGCGCTGCTGATGCGCGAGGAGCTGTTGAGCGACGCCGGCGCGTTTACCGCGCTGTGCCGCGACGCGGCGACGTTCTCGAAGTACCCGTTCATCGCGGAGATCAAGAACCCGTCGGATCGGCGCTACGTGCTCGAAGGGTATCTGTTCCCCGACACGTACGAGGTCTATGTCGACGCGACGCCCGAGGAGATTCTCAACAAGATGCTTGCGCGCTACTACGAGGTCTACACCGGCGAGTGGGTCACCCGCGCGCAGGAGCTGGATATGACGCGCGATCAGGTCATGACGCTCGCCTCAATCATCGAGCGCGAAGCGCGCGACGCGGGCGACTTTACGAAGGTGTCGGCGGTGTTCCACAATCGCCTCGAACGCGGCATGAAGCTCGAATCCTGCGCCACGCTGAGCTACGTCACCGGCGTACACCGCTACACGTTCTCGGCCGACGAGCAGGCGATCGTCTCGTCCTACAACACGTATCTCAACGAAGGACTGCCGATCGGACCGATCGCAAGCCCCGGTGCCGCGGCGATTCAGGCGGCGCTCTACCCGAACGAGGAATACCTCGAAGAGGGCTACCTCTTCTTCTGCAACGGCAACCCGAACGAAAGCGCCGCGCTGATCTTTTCCAAGACCTACGAGGAGCACCAGCAGAATGTCGAAAAGTACCGCCAGTACTGGGGCTGAGCGGCAGGTTTTATATCGGAAGTGTTCAGGACGGTTCTCCTTTCGGTGAGCCGTCCTTCTTTTTTGCGGCGCACCCGAAAGCTCTTCCTCTTCGGGAAGAAGGGTGACCGCTTGCGGTGGATGAGGTGTCGTGCTTCACAACGGGGCGCCGAGGTCGTCGCCCCCTACATCCGCGCAAAGAAATAGCCCTCCCTGTGTAAGGGAGGGTGGATTTTGCGCAGCAAAAGACGGAAGGGTTGTCATGTAGCTTTACAACCCCTCAGTCACGCAAGCGTGACAGCGATGGTCTCACATGGTCGCAGCGCGTCGCATGCACTCCTTCTGCTCCCTGTTCGACCCGCGCTTCCGCCTCGCTTCATCCCGCACCGCGGGCGCTCGGCTCCGCGCCCCCTTGCACAGGGGAGCCATGAAATGCGCGGACCC
>DFEW01000085.1 GCA_002369195.1 Christensenella sp. UBA3792 | reverse complement strand
TCCGTCTCGCTTCGCGATCCACCCTTCCTTACACAAGGAGGGCTTTTCTTCGCGCGCACTTCATGGCTTCCCCTTGAGGGAAAGCTCCGCAAGCGGCGATGAGGTGTTGCCCGCACGCGATCTGCCAGCGGAGGACCGGTGAATAATATACAATAATCGCTCATGAAAAACCGGAAAAGTCGATTGACTTTTGAACGCCATTTTGATACAATAATGGTGTGTCGGACAACCGATCGAGGTTGTCAGACAACTCGGAGTGAGGAGCGTCATATGAAGGACTACTGGGTACTGCTGGGCAGCTTCGGAAGCGGCAAAAGCGAGCTTGCGTTGAACATGTCGATCAACGCGGCAAAGCACGGCCCCAGCACGCTCGTAGACCTTGACGTCATCAATCCGTACTTCCGCACCTCCGAGCGCGGCGATGTGCTCACGCCTGCCGGCGTCGAGCTGATTATGCCGCCGTACGCGCTCGAAAAAATCGAAATCATGTCGCTGTCCGCCCGCGTGTATTCCGCATTCGCACCGGGTGAGGGCAGCGTTTTTTTCGACATCGGCGGCGATCACGTCGGCTCGATCGCGCTCGGTCAATACAAGCCGTACTTCGACCGCATCCCGAAGGAAAACCTGCACGTGCTGTTCATCGTCAACCCGCTGCGCCCGACGGCGGCGGACGTCGACAGCGCCTATACGGTGCTCGAAAAGATCCGCCTGGTCTCGCGTCTCGACGCAACCGGCATCGTGAACAACGGCAACCTTGCGGGCGAGACCGATTACACGCATCTATTAGAGGGCTATCGGCTTGTGAAGGCGCTGTCCGAGAAAACCGGCATTCCCGTGTGGGGAACGACTGGCACACAGACCGTGCTCGACGCGTTCGATGCGTACGCAAGGGAGAACGGGCTCGAGGAGCGGTACATCGGACGGCGCGAGCCGATCGAGGTGCTGATGCACAGAAGCTGGGATAAGTTCCTGAACGAAGGGCTTTAATACATCATCAACACAATATTCAGGGAGGAAAGAGAGGAAACGCCATGATCAAAGTAACCATCTACGAGAACGCATGCAAGAGCTGCGGCCTGTGCGTGCGCGCATGTCCGAAGGGTGTGCTTGCCATCTCCAAGCGCCTCAACACGAAGGGCTATTACGCCGTCGAGGTTGTGCATCCGGAGGCGTGCATTGCCTGTGCGTCCTGCGCAAGAACCTGCCCGGACGTTGCCATTGAAATCGAGAAATAAGGAGGAACAGTATGGCTAAGAAACTGATGAAGGGTTGCGAGGCCATTGCCGAAGCCGCAATCCAGGCGGGATGCCGCTTCTTCTTCGGCTATCCGATCACTCCGCAGAACGACATTCCGGAGTATATGTCGCTGCGCCTTCCGCAGGTGGGCGGTTGCTTCCTGCAGGCGGAGAGCGAGCTCGCCGCGATCAACATGGTCTACGGCGCAGGCGGCGCAGGCGCGCGCGTCATGACGTCCTCCTCGAGCCCGGGCATTTCCCTCAAGCAGGAAGGCATCTCCACGATCGCGGGCGCGGAAGTTCCCTGCGTCATCGTCAACATGATGCGCGGCGGCCCCGGCCTCGGCAACATCCAGGCGTCCCAGGGCGACTACTTCCAGGCGGTCAAGGGCGGCGGTCACGGCGACTACCACGCGATCGTCATCGCGCCGTCCTCCATTCAGGAGACGGTCGATATGATGCCCCACGCGTTCGACCTAGCGGATGCATACCGCATTCCGGTCATCATCCTTGCCGACGGTCTGATCGGTCAGATGATGGAGCCGGTCGAGCTGCACATGAACCCGAACCCCGTGCTCCCCGAAAAGCCGTGGGCGGCGCAGGGCTGGGACCCGAAGGGCACCAGACCGCGTGCGATCATCAACTCGCTCTATATCGAAACCGAAGACCTCGATACGCTGATGACGCGTCTCAACGCGCGCTATGAGCAGATCCAAAAGAAGGAAATCATGGTCGAGAAGTATCACACCGAGGGCGCGGAATACATCCTCTGCGCATACGGCACGGTCGCGCGCGTGTGCAAGGCGGCGGTGCGTATCCTCGAAGAGAACGGCATCAAGGCGGGCCTCGTTCGTCCGATCACGCTGTGGCCGTTCCCGTCCGATGCGGTGCATGAGGTCTTTGCGCAGGAGAGCGTCAAGGCGGGTCTCACGGTTGAGATCAGCAACGGTCAGATGGTCGAGGACATCCGTCTGGCGGTCAACGGCATCAAGCCCGTGGAATTCATGGGCAAGGGCGGCAGCATCATGCCGGCCGCGGAGGACATTGCCGAGCGCATTATGCAGATGAGGAGGGCGTAAAACATGGCAACCGTTTTTAAGAAAACTCCCGTTTTAACGGACGTTCCGTTCCATTACTGCCCCGGCTGCGGTCACGGCATCGTGCATCGCATCGTCGCGGAGGTCATTGAGGAACTCGGCATTCAGGAAAAGTGCGCGGGCGTCGCTCCCGTCGGCTGCGCGGTCTTCCTTTACAACTACATGAACATCGATATGTACGAAGCGGCGCACGGCAGAGCGCCGGCGGTTGCGACGGGCTTCAAGCGCGTCCATCCCGATAAGTACATCTTCACCTATCAGGGCGACGGCGACCTCGCTTCCATCGGTACGGCGGAGATCGTGCATGCGGCGCACCGCGGCGAGAAGATCACGACGATCTTCATCAACAACGCGATCTACGGCATGA
>DFEW01000055.1:6825-7089 GCA_002369195.1 Christensenella sp. UBA3792 | reverse complement strand
AGCCGCAGGCGAAGAATCTCAGAGCACTGAAAGCTGATCCGTTCAGAGATCCTTCGTCGATTCTCTCCTCAGGATGACAAGAGAAAAGGAAGCTCCTCAGGATGACAAGCGGGAAGAAAACGCGAGTGGCGGATGCAATGCCGTAGGGGCTGACGACCCCGGCAGAGCGCTGGATGGACAACCCCTCAGACACGCAAGCGTGACAGCTTCCCTTGCACAGGGGAGCCATGAAATATGCGAACCAAAAGCCTTCTCCTTCGAGGA
>DFEW01000055.1:0-6712 GCA_002369195.1 Christensenella sp. UBA3792 | reverse complement strand
TGACGACCCCGGCAGCCCGCCGAAGTTAAAACACCTCATCACCGCTTTACGGAGCTTCCCCGCAAGGGACGCCGCAAAGGAAAGGAGTACCGTTTATGAAACGCATCAGTTTGATTCTTCTATCGCTCGCCCTGCTTGCCGCCTGCGTGCCGACGCCGGAGACGGAGTTCGTGGTGAACAAGGGCGACCATACGGCGGAGCAAAAGATCAACGCAACGCCCAAGCCGCAGGCGGAGACGGACACGGTAAAGACCGAACCCGGCGCGACGCAGCAGCCGGTCGGCGAGCGGCGGTTCGCGGCGCGCTGGGACGAGGAAACGGTGACGATCGGCGAGCGCATCACCTACTCGGTGCATGCGGACGTCGTGCAGAAGGCGGACGGGCTGTATCCGGTCTACCGGCTGAAGGATGCGCCGCTCGATGAGGACACGGCGCGCGCACTTGCGCAAATGATCCTCGGCCGACCCGTCGAAGCATACACCTCCGAGGCGACGAAGGCGGACATTCAGCAGGAGATTCAGGACTATCTGGACACGGTCGAGGAACAGCAGGAATGGGTCGCCGCGGGCAAGCCGGATTGGGGCGACCGCGACGAAACGGTCTTTACGCAGGAGGAGATCGACGCGCAGCTGGCGTATCTCAAGGAGCGTTTCAACAACGCGCCGGACAAGCTTGAAACGAGACCGGTCTCCGACTACGGCGGTCTGCACCGGCTGTCCGAAACCACGTACACCCTGGAGTCGGGCGAGCAGGCATATGTTTCGTTTTACAGCTGGGGCTTTACGATCCACAAGGGATGCGCCTACTACAGCATGCTGTACAACGAGGAAATGTACCGGCAGGACAAGCGGGACGGGGAGCGCAACGCCAAGCTGTGGCATGAGGTCACGATGGAGCGCGAGACGGCGGAAGCGATCCTGCAGGGCGAACTGGAACGGCTCGGATTGCGTGAATACAGCGTCGTGACCGCGGATCGGGCGTGCCGCTGCGAGCGCTCGCGCACCGAATCGCTGACCTACAAATCCGGCGGATGGGCGTTCACGCTCAAGCGCAACCCCGGCGGCTACCCGACGACGGAATTCAACTGGGAGCCGTCGCAGTACCTGAACTACGGGTCCGGAGACGGGTTCATGGCGAACAAGCCGCTGAAGGAGGAAGAGCTCGTGATCTTCATCGACGAAAATGGGCTGCAGTCGTTTTCGTTCTACAATCGCAGGGAGATCGTCGGCATGCCGAACGCGAACGTCGAGCTGCTGCCGTTCGAGGATATCCGTCGGATCGCGAAGAACATGTTTTCCGCCTGCATCCGGCGCGAGCTCATCGGCGACCGCGAGGCGCAGATCGAGGTCTATGCGGCGATTTTGACGACCTATCCGCTGCGGGTCAGGGACTCCGACGAAATCTATCTGATGCCGTGCTGGGTGCTGCTGTTCGACGGGCTGTTCGGCGGATCGGAGGAATACCGGATGTCGGAACGCACCTCCCGATGGAACACGCACGACGCATTGATCCTGAACGCCGTGGACGGCACCGTCGTGCACACGGATTACGGATATTGAGTGAACAACTGGAACGAAGGAAAAGGGTGAAGGTATGAAACAGAGAGCATTTGCATGGATGTTGGCGCTGATTCTGGCGCTGACGCCGATCCTCGCGATCGCGGACGGCGAGCAGACGGAACCGCCCGCAACACAGGCACCGGTCGAGCCGACCGCCGCGCCGACCGCCGAGCCGACGCAAGAGCCGACGCAGGCGCCGACGCAGGAACCGAGCGCGGAACCGACGCACACGCCGGGCGAGCCGACGCAGGCGCCGGGCGAACCGACCGAGACGCCGCAGGCGGGCGCGGAGCCGTTCAAGATCGACACATACTGGGTCTACCCGGGCATGGAAAAGAGCTATGCGGCGGGCTATGTGCCGACGGTCACGGACAAGGCGGCGCAGATCGTGATGCCGCTTCTGGGCAAGGCGCAGGACAGCGTGATCCGCGTCGTGCCGGAGTTTCCGCCCGACGGCCCGTTCGAGCCGGGCAACGTGCAGTTCGACGTGCGCGAGCAGGTCTACGACGTGCGCCATTCGACCGACAAGACCGGTCGCATGAAGGCGTATCTGATCAACTTTTCGGTGCCGCTGAAGGCGCAGCGCACGAACGGCAACTATATGGTTTCGTTCCGCGTCACCTATAAGACCCTGTCCGGCGAGCTGACCGAGCAGTCGTTTTCGATTCAGGTGCCGATCAAAAACGGCAAGAACCCCTCATCGGGCGGCGGAGGAGGCGGCGGACCCACCGCGGTCAAAAAGCCGGTGCTTCTGATCGAGGACGGCAGCGTCACGCCCACCGAGACCGCGGGCAGCGCGACGGTCTCTCTGAAGGTTTCGATCGGCAACGTCGGGCAGATCGACGCGTGCAATGTGCGCATCGTCGCGACGGCGCAGGACGGCGATCTTGTGCTGAACTCGGACCTCAACGGCGTGTTCCTCGATGCGCTTGCGGTCAACGGCGAGGCGGAGGCGACGTTTGAATTCCGGGTGACGCGCCACGCGCTCGAAGGCGAGCACCGCATGCAGGTGGACGTCTCCTACGAGGACAAGTACGGCAACACCTATTCGGAGGCGGGGCAGTACCGCGTGCGCGTCGCGCAGCCGGTCGAGATCGCCTATGATCCGGTCAAGCTGCCCGAATCGCTGACGAGCGGCGACACCTTTACCCAGCTCATCTACGTCTACAACCCCTCGTGCGCCACGGCGTACAACGTGCGCGCGCAGCTCAACGTCGACGGGCTGATCTGCTCGTCCGCGTACCTCGGCAACATCCCGCCGCAGGGCGAAGCGAGCAAGGAGCTTTCGGTGTTTGTCACGACGCTGTCCGGCAGTCAGAAGTACGGCGATACGTGGGGCAGCTTTCAGATCGATTACGAATCCGAGGACGGCGAGCGGCAGACGCTGTTTTCGGACCTTAAGAGCGTGATCGCCGAGCCGGTGAAGATCACCGACGAGGAAAAGGTCAAGCAGGAGCAGGAGCAGAAGGAGCAGCAGACGCTGTCGCAATGGTGGATCTCCCTGCTCGTCGCGATCGCCGTGATCATCATTCTGATCGCCGTCATCCTGATCGCGCGATTTGCGCGCATGATGCGGATGAAGTAAAGAGACGCAAAGGGCCGTTCAAATGGTCCCGCCGCAAACCGGCAGGGGCTGCTTGGACGGCCTTTCTCTTTCTTGACAGTGCAAAAAGCCGGTGCTATCATGTGGGTATCTGTGAAAGGGTCGGACATATGACGGAACTGGACAACATTTTTGCACAATGGAACGCGCGCATCGCCCCGCCCGACGCGGCGGCAGCGGCGCGGGCTAAGGCACGCTGGGACGGCATCGCAAAGCCGCTCAACGGGCTCGGCAAGCTGGAAACGGCGATCGAGCGCATCGCGGGACTGACCGGCGACGCGCGCGTATCGATCGACCGGCGCGCGGTCGCGGTGCTTTGCGCGGACAACGGGATCGTCGCGGAGGGCGTGACGCAGACGGATGCGTCGGTCACCGCCGTGATGGCGGAGCGGATCGCGCAGCACCGTTCCTCGGTCTGTTTGATGGCGCAGGCGGCGCATGCGGACGTGTTCGCCTACGATCTCGGCATGAAAACGCGCGCAGACGGCGTGATCAATCTTCACGTTTCAAACGGCACCGCGAACATGGCGAAGGGACCGGCGATGACGCGGGAGCAGGCGCTCGAAGCGATCCGAAACGGCGTGCAGATTGCGGATGCGCTCGCGGCGAAGGGGTATCGGATCCTCGTCACCGGCGAAATGGGCATCGGCAACACCTCGACGAGCGCCGCATGCGCTTCGGTGCTGCTCGATCTTCCGGTCGACGCGGTCACGGGGCGCGGCGCGGGTCTGTCCGACGAAGGGCTTTCGAAAAAGCGCGCGGCGATCGCCCGCGCGATCGCGGTCAACCGTCCCGATCCGTCCGATGCGTTCGACACGCTTTCGAAGGTCGGCGGATACGACCTTGCGGGACTTGCCGGGCTGTACATCGGCGCGGCGCTGCACCGCATTCCGATCCTGATCGACGGGCTTCCGAGCTCGGTCGCGGCGCTGATCGCGTCGCGGCTCGTGCCGAACTGCACCGCCGCGATGCTTGCAAGCCATTGTTCCGCCGAGCCGGTCGCAAGGGCGATCCTCGACGCGCTCGGGCTTGACGCGATCCTGTTCGCCGATATGAAGCTCGGCGAGGGCACCGGCGCGGTCTGCATGCTGCCGCTGCTCGATCTGGCGCTCGCGGTCTATGACGGCTCGGTCTCGTTTGCCGAGACCGGCATCGCGCAGTATGTGCCGCAAAAGGGGGACGCAAGATGATGATCCTTCTGACCGGCGGCGCGGCGAACGGCAAAAGCACGTTCGGCGAGTCGCTCTGCATGCGCTTTTCGGGTCCGCGCTTCTACCTTGCGGCGATGCGTCCGTACGGCGAGGAGGGCGAGGCACGGGTGCGGCGGCACCGCAAGCTTCGCGCGGGCAAGGGCTTTACGACGATCGAGCGCTATACCGATTACGCGTCGCTCGTGTTGCCTGCGCGCGGGACGGCACTATTGGAGTGCATCGCGAACCTCACCGCGAACGAGATGTTCGACGAACGGGGAAACATGCACGATCCGGTCGATTGCGTGCTGTCGGGTGTCGATGCGCTCGCGGCGCAGTGCGAACGGCTGATCGTCATCACCAACGACGTCGGTTCCGACGGCGTACCGTATTCGACCGAGACGACGGCGTACATCGAAGCGATCGGGCGCATCAACGCCGCGCTTGCCGCGCGCGCCGACACGGTGTGCGAGCTGGTCGCGGGCATTCCGGTCGTGCTGAAAGGAGAATTGCCGCAATGAAATCCGTTTGGACGGCGATCGTCGCCGCATTTTCCACCTTTTCGGTGATCCCCACGCCGCGCATTTGCTGGGATCGCTACAGTTTGAAGGGCGTGCTGTGCGCGCTGCCGCTGGTCGGCGCGCTGATCGGCGGCGCCTGCTGCCTCTGCTATTGGCTTTCGATGCTGCTGGAGCTTCCGGCGATCCTGACGGCGACCGCGCTGACCGTGCTGCCGATCGCGCTTTCGGGCGGCATTCACATGGACGGCTTTGCCGACACGGTCGATGCGCTGTCGAGCCATGCGGACGCGGAAAAGAAGCGCGCGATCCTGAAGGACCCGCACGCGGGCGCGTTTGCGATCATCGGCGTCGGCTGTTACCTGCTGTCGGTGTTCGGGCTTTTGTGCGCGCTGCCGCTCGACTGGAAAACGGTCGGGCTCTACGCGATCACGCATGTGCTTGCGCGGGCGGTCGGCGCGCTTGCGGGCGCGGCGCTGCGTCCGTCCGTTCCGGAGGGCATGCTCAAGACCTTCCACGACGCGGCGGGCAAGCGCTCGATCGTGCTTCTGGTCGTCTGGATCGTGCTGTCGCTTGCGGGCATGGCGGCGCTTGCCCCGCTGTCCGCCGCGCTGTGCGCGCTTGCGGGGCTTATGACGTTCCTGTGGGTGCGGCACACGGCGTACAGGCAGTTTTCCGGCATGTCCGGCGATCTTGCCGGCTGCTGCATCACGCTCGCGTCGGCGGCGATGCTGCTGGCTCTCGTACTTTCGGAAAGGATCGGTTCGCTATGGTTTTGATTTTAGGCGGCGTCGGCGCGGGCAAGGGCGCGTACGTGCGTTCGCTCGGCTTTACGGACGCGCAGCTGTCGGAGGACGCCTTCGACGCGTGTCCGGTGCTCGTGCATCTTGACAGGGTCCTGCGCCGCGGA
The DNA here is from genome assembly GCA_002369195.1 of Christensenella sp. UBA3792. Taxonomy (GTDB): domain Bacteria; phylum Bacillota; class Clostridia; order Christensenellales; family CAG-138; genus UBA3792. The sequence continues at coordinate 932 of DFEW01000055.1, read as the reverse complement.
GAGGATGCGCCGCTCGAGGCGCTTCTCAAAAAGGAATTCGTGCTGTGCGCCGAGGTCGGCAGCGGCGTGATCCCGCTCGAACGGGCGGATCGCGCGTACCGCGAGGCGGTCGGACGGCTGTGCGTGCAGCTTGCCAAGGAGGCGACGGCGGTCGTGCGCGTCGTCGCGGGGATACCGGTCGCGATCAAGGGGGAACTGCCGTGCAAATCACGCTGATCCGTCACGGCAAGACCGCCGAAAACCTCGCCGGACGCTACATGGGCAGAAGCGATGCGCCGCTTTGCCCCGAAGGGATCGCACAGGCGCAGCGCGCCGCGAAGGACGAAACGCTTGCGCGCGTCTATGTCTCGCCGTTAAAGCGCGCGCGGCAGACGGCGGCGATCCTGTTTCCGAACGCCGAACAGGTCGTGGTGGAGGACCTGCAGGAAATGGACTTCGGCGACTTCGAGGGACGCACGGCGGCGGAGATGGAGCACGACCCCGCCTATCGCGCATGGGTCGACGACCTGTGCCGCGGCGCGTGTCCGAACGGCGAATCGCAGGCGGGCTTTCGAAAGCGCGTCACGGCGGCGCTTTTCGCGCTGATCGCGCGCGCGGACGGGGACTGCACCGTCGTCTCGCACGGCGGCGTGATCATGGCGATCATGGCGGAGCTTGCCGAGCCGAAAAAGGACTTTTACGACTGGTACACCCCGAACCTTTGCGGCTATCGCGCAGCGGTGCAAACAAGCGGAACCGGCGTGATCTTAACGGACGTCGAACCGGTACACAATTGATTCAACATTGAAAAAAGGGGCTGTTAAGAAAGTCTGTCATTCTGAGCCGCAGGCGAAGAATCTCTGAACGCAAGTTTGAAACAGTGTTGCATGACAAGACAGTTTCGTTCTGAGATCCTTCATCGCTTCGCGATTCAGGATGACACGCAAGACTTT
>DFEW01000009.1:22663-22973 GCA_002369195.1 Christensenella sp. UBA3792 | reverse complement strand
CGATCATGGCGGCGATCGGGCAGGCGACGGGACACGGCGTGATCATCAAGTCGGGCGAAGCGCTCGAAACGATGGGCAAGGTCAAGACCGTCGCGTTCGATAAGACCGGCACGCTGACCGCCGGAACGCTTCGGGTGTGCGATCTCGTTCCGCTTGCGGATCTGGACGAAACGGCGCTGCTGCGCCTTGCCGCATCCGCCGAACGGCGCAGCGAGCATCCGCTCGGCCGCGCGATCGTCGAAGGCGCGGAAGCGAAGGGCATCGCGCTTGCGGACGTTTCCGAATTCAAAATGGAAGCGGGCAAGGGCGT
>DFEW01000009.1:6305-22564 GCA_002369195.1 Christensenella sp. UBA3792 | reverse complement strand
CCGGCTCGGCAGCGAGCCGTACCTGCTCGAACACGGTGTCGTTCTGTCCGATGCCGCGCGCGCCGCGCTGGACGGGCTGCGGCAGGCGGGGAAGGCGTCGGTGCTGGTCGAATGCGAAGGAACGGTGCTGGGCATCGTCGCACTGTCCGACACGCTCCGTCCCGAGGCGAGGGAGATGATCGCAGAACTCAAAGCGCTCGGCACGCGCGCAGCGCTGCTGACCGGCGACAACGAAAAAGCCGCGGCGTACGCCGCTGAACGCGTCGGCATCGAGGAGGTGTATGCGGGACTTCTGCCCGCGGACAAGGTCGACCGGCTCAATGCGCTCAAGACCCGCGGCGCGGTTTGCATGATCGGCGACGGCGTCAACGACGCGCCTGCGCTGAAAACGGCGGACATCGGCGTCGCGATGGGCGCGATGGGCAGCGACATCGCCGTCGAGGCGGCGGACGTCGCGCTGATGACCGACGATGTATCCAAGGTGCCGTACCTGAAGTGGCTTTCGAATGCGACGGTGGGGACGATCAAGCTTGCGATCACGCTGTCGATGTGCATCAACTTTGTTGCGGTAACGCTGTCGGTGCTCGGCGTTCTCACGCCGACGACCGGCGCGCTCGTACACAATGCGGGGTCATGCTTCGTCGTGCTGCTCGCGGCACTGCTGTACGACCGCCGCTACAAGCCGAACCGCTGAATCAAAACGAAAACGGGGACTGTTCCGATGAACAGCCCCCGCTTTTTTTACGGCAGATCGAGCGTTTCGATGACCCTGCCGAGCGCTTCATCGTACGCCGCCTGCTCGGCAATGAGTGACGCGTCCGCGGTCGATCTTCGGCGTGCGGATCTCCGATTGGCTCGCGTGATACAGCAGCATGATTTCTCTCCTTGATTCTGCGGCGGTGACACGTTTCCGGCCGCGCAAGGCGGCGGTCAGATTGCATCCATTCCTATCATCGCGCGCCGCGGTTTGCAAGCGCCGCAGCCGACCGCGCAGGATTCTTTCAAATCATGACTTGAGCGTTCTGCAACGATATGTTATAATATTCTATTATGCGAGCGGGAGACGCTCGCAAACGGAGGAAAACAGCGTGAAGAAGATTTTGGGCATCACATTCGGCGGACTGCAGAAAAGAGCGCTCCTTCTTGTCGCGAGCGTGATGCTTCTGTTGGTTCTGATGTTTACCGGGATCAACATTTATCAGAACCGGACGCTCACCGACATCGTTGCAGAGACGCGCACCGAGCAACAGAAGGCGATCTCCGAGATGTCCAAAGCCACGATGCATTCGGTCCTGGAGAACTCGCTCATTTCGTCGACGCAGCTGCGCGCATCCCTGGCGGACAACGATTTTGAGGAGATCGTCGGCAACACGCGCATGCTGCAGACGATGGCGCAGGGCATTCTTGCAAACCGCGACATGCTGTCGCCGGTGCCGATCGGGCTTCCGGACGCGTCGAAGGACGGCACGACCACCGCGTACGTCCTGTCCGAAGAAGGCGTCGATTATACGCAGTCGGAATACATCGGCTATATTGCGCACCTTGCCACGCCGATGATCGCGATGCACCGCAACTCGGCGAAAATCGACGGCTGCTATATCGGGCTGTGCGACGGCACCGACCTGTGCGTCGATGAGAAATCCGCGGCAAAACTCGACGAAACCGGCAAACCGATTCCGTTCCCCGTCACGCGGCGCCCGTGGTACATGGGCGCGGTCGATGCAGGCGATCTGTACTTCACCGGCATCATGATCGACGCGTTCAGCGGAAAGCTGATGGTCACCTGTTCTGCACCGGTCGAAGCGGACGGCAAGACGGTCGGCGTCGTGGGCGTCGATGTCGTGCTCGGCAGCATGAGCGACTTTGTCGGCGCATCCTCGCAGGGCAGCAGCGCGTATATCGTCAACGACCGCGGACAGATCATCCTCGGACCGGAGGACGGCGGCATCTTCGAAGTGGCGGTGCAGAGCCGCGCGGAGGACCTTCGCAGTTCGAACAACGAAGCGCTCGCGCAGTTCATCCGCGAGGCGCTCACGGAAGCGACCGGACTGCATACGGTCACGGTCGGTCAAAAGGAATACTTCATGTGCGGCGCGCCGATGCCGACGGTCGGCTGGACGGTCATTACCGCCGTCGAAAAGGAACTGACCGAGCAGCCCGAGCGTCAGCTTCTCTCGGCATACGACGGAATCAACGCGCAGTCGAGCGCACAGTTTCAAACGAAATCGCAGCAGATGTACGTTTCCGGCATCATCCTACTGGTTCTGGCATTTCTGATCGGGTTGGTCGCCGCAATGCTGGCGGTGCGCAGAATGGTCAAGCCGGTCCGGCAGATGACCGAGGACATCGTCAAGTGCGGACGCGACGGACAGTTCTTTGAGATGCAGGATCGCTACCGCACGAACGACGAGATCGAAATCCTCGCCGAATCGTTCGCCGATCTGTCCGACCGGACGCGCCGGTACATCCGCGACATCACGGCAATTACCGCCGAAAAGGAGCGGATCGGCACGGAGCTTGCGCTGGCGACGCGCATTCAAGCGGACATGCTGCCGAACATCTTCCCGGCATTCCCCGAACGCGCCGAGTTCGACATCTACGCCGGCATGGATCCGGCAAAGGAGGTCGGCGGCGACTTCTACGACTTCTTCCTGATCGACAACGACCATCTCGGCATCGTCATCGCGGACGTGTCCGGCAAGGGTATTCCGGCGGCGCTGTTCATGATGGGATCGAAGATTCTGGTGCAGAACTTCACGATGACCGGCATGTCGCCCGCCAAGGTGCTGGAAACGGTCAACCACCAGATCTGCGCGAACAACCGCGAGCAGATGTTCGTCACCGTCTGGCTCGGCGTGCTGGAGCTTTCGACCGGCAAGCTGACCTGCTCGAACGCCGGGCACGAATACCCCGTTCTGAAGATGCCGGACGGCAGCTTCGAACTGTATCATGACAAGCATGGCTTTGTGATCGGCGGCATGGACGGCATGCGCTATCGCGATTACGAGATTCAGCTCAAGCCCGGAGCAAAGCTGTTCGTCTATACCGACGGCGTGCCGGAGGCGACGAACGCGGACAGCGAGCTGTTCGGCGTCGAGCGCATGCTCGCCGCGCTCAACGAGCGCAAGGAAGCCGCGCCGGACAAGATCCTCAAGAACGTGCGCGCGCACGTGGACGCGTTTGTCGGTGACGCGGAGCAGTTCGATGACTTGACGATGCTCTGCCTGATGTATCTCGGACCCGACAGCGGAACGAACGAATAACGAAAAAGCGGATGCGCAGCGCATCCGCGAACGGACTGGAACCGGTTTTTGACACAATCAAGCGCCGCGGAGCAATTCCGCGGCGCTTCTGCTTTTTCGTTCAATAACCGGGGTTCTCGTTTTTGACAAAGACGTTCGCCTGCTCTTCGCCGCGCAGAACGCGCAGTCCGCCGAGCGCAAGCGAGAGCATTTCATCCTCGCCGGGGTAGACGACGACCGGCGCGATGAATTCGACGTGTTCGCGGATGTAGGAGGTGATGTATTCCGAGTACGCGATGCCGCCGGTCAGCAGGATCGCATCGACCTTGCCCTTCACATACGGCGCGCACTTTGCGATGTTTTTCGCAATGTTGAGCGCCATGGCGTCGTAGATCAGCTTCGCATGCGCGTCGCCCGCGTCGACCATCTTCTGCACCTCGCGGCTGTCTGTCGTGCCGAGATGCGCCATCAGACCGCCCTGGCGCTTGACCATCTTCATCATCGAATGATAGGTATGTTCGCCGTCGTAGCACATCTTGATGACGTCGAACATCGGCAGCCCGCCGGAGCGCTCCGGCGAGAACGGACCTTCTTCGTCCGAAATGAAGTCCACGATCCGTCCGCCGTGATGCAGGTTGACGGAAATGCCGCCGCCCAGATGCGCGACGATGACCGTGATGTCCGCATACGCCTTGCCGGATTCGCGCGCGTAGCGCATCGCCGCCGCGCGGGTGTTGAGGTTGTGTCCCATGCCCTTTCTGCGGAACACGGGCAGTCCCGTGATCTTGTTGATCGGGTCGAGCTCGTCGACGGTGATGCCGTCATAGATGAACGCGGGGATGCCGTATTCGACGCTGAGTGCGCGCGCGATCATTGCGCCGACGTTGGACGCATGCTCGTTCTGCGGACGGTTCTTCAGCTGCCAGACCATGTCGTCGTTGACCTCGTATGCGCCCGCGCGGATCGGGGTCAGAAGACCGCCGCGCGAGACGATGCCGGTCAGCGTGTCGAGACCGACGCCGTGCGCTTCGAGCGTCTTGACGATCAGTTCCTTGCGGAACTCGTACTGATCCGCCACATGCTCAAACGGCGCGAGCTGCTCGGGCGTGTGGACGATGGATTCGGTGAACAGCGGCGTTTCGTCCTCGAACACCGCGATCTTGGTCGACGTGGAACCGGGATTGATGATCAGCAGTTTTTCCATCGTCGCCTCCTCACTCTGCCGCAGCCGCGGCGATCGCGATGGAGTTGTACTTTTCCAGCGGCGTGGAACCGCGGCTCGTCAGCACGATCGGCACCTGCGCGCCTACGATGAAGCCCGCCATCTTTGCGCCTGCGGTGCATGCGAGCATCTTGCCCATGATGTTGCCGGCGTGGATGTTCGGCGCGATCAGCACGTCGACGTCGCCGGCGACGGGGCTACTAAAGCCCTTGAAATCGGCGATTTCCTTGCTGACGGCGCAGTCGTAGGAGATCGGGCCCTCGACGATGCAGCCGGTGATCTCGCCGCGCAGGTTCATCTGCTTGAGCGCATCGGCGTCCACGGTTTCGGGCATCTTCGGGTTCAGCTTCTCGACGCACGCGAGCACGCCGACCTTGACCTCGTCATAGCCCATCGCGCGCAGCGCGCCGACGGTGTTTTCGATGATCGCCTTTTTCTGCTCGAGCGTCGGATAGGTGACCATGCCGCCGTCCACGGGAACGAGCAGCTTGTGGTAGCTCGGCACCTCGAACGCGGTGAAATGGCTCATCACGCCGCCCTTGCCGATGCCGGTTTCCTTGTTGACGACCGGACGGAGCATGACGCTCGTGTCGAGCTTGCCCTTCATCAGCAGGTTTGCCTTGCCTTCGCGCACGAGCTGCACCGCGTACTTCGCCGATTCCGCGATGTCCGGCACGTCGTAGATGTCTTCTGCGGGAACGGTTGCGCCGAATTTTGCGAGCGCCGCTTCGATCAGCGCCTTGTCGCCCACGAGGATCGGGGAGACGATGCCTTCTTTGCGGGCGTTCAGCACCGCTTCGATCGTATGCTCGTCGCCCGCCGCGGCAACCGCCATGCGCACCGCGCGCGCGGATGCCTTCAGCTTTTCAACCAGCTCTTCAAAGGTTCTGTAAACCATAGGACGCTCCCCTCTGCCTTACGCGCGCTGCGCCTTACCGAGCTCAAGTCCCTTGTCGAAGGCGAGCTTGTTGAGCGGCAGCAGCTTCGGCTTGGATGCGAGCTTGTGCTCGATCGTTTCCCACACGATGGCAGGATCGATGACCTGCGTGAAGCCGACGTAAACGCCGAGCATGATGACGTTCAGCACCTTTGCGTTGCCCATTTCGAGCGCAAGCTCGGTGACGGGCGCCTTGACGAGCGTGACGTCGTCGCGGTCGATCGCATCGGGCACGATGGAACTGTTGATAAAGAGGTTGCCGCCCTTCTTGAGCGTGGGCAGGAACTTGTTGAGGGACGGACCGTTCATGACGATGAGGTCGTCCATGACGTCTCCGAGCGGCGCGCCGATGTCGTCATCCGAGATGACCACAAAGCAGTTCGCGGTGCCGCCGCGCTGCTCCGCGCCGTAGGAGGGGAAGAAGGTGACGTTCTTGTCGGTGGAGTTGCAGGTTGCGTCCGCAAGGAACTTGCCGAGCGACATGACGCCCTGACCGCCGAAACCGGCGACGCACAGATTGGTTTCCATAAATCAGGCCTCCTCTTTGCTGCGATCCCGGATCACGCCGAGCGGGAACTCGGGAAGCATTTTTTCTTCGATAAAGTCTAAGCTCTTCAGCGCGTCAAGACCCCAGTTGGTCGGGCAGCCGGTGACGATCTCCACCATCGAGAAGCCCTTGCCGTCCAGCTGGTTCTGGAACGCCTTCTTGATCGCCGCCTTGGTCTTGTTGACGTTTGCGGGCGTGTTGCACGAGGTGCGCTCCAGATAGTAGGGCGCGGTGAGCTGGTTGAGGATCTCGCTCATGTGCATCGGATAGCCGTGCTCCTTCGGATCGCGGCCCTTGGGCGCGGTGGTCGCCTTCATGCCGACGAGCGTGGTCGGCGCCATCTGGCCGCCGGTCATGCCGTAAATGCCGTTGTTGATGAAGATGACCGTGATGTTCTCGCCGCGGTTCGCCGCGGACATCGATTCCGCAAGACCGATCGACGCGAAGTCGCCGTCGCCCTGGTACGTAAAGACCAGGGAATCCGGATTGGAGCGCTTGATGCCGGTCGCGACGGCGCAGGCGCGTCCGTGCGGCGCGGTGGTGTTGTCGTACGCGATATAGTCCATGTGCAGACCGCAGCAGCCGATGCCGAGCACGCATGCCGCCTTATCGACGACGTTGAGTTCCTCAAGCACTTCGCCGATCAGCTTAATGACGGTGGAGTGCATGCAGCCGGGGCAGAATCCGGAGACCTTGTCCTCCTGGATGGTTTTGGTTCTCGTATAGATCTTATTCATAGTTCAGCCCTCCACGATTTTCTTCGCCGCATGGATGACGGCTTCACGGCTCATGATGTTTCCGCCGGAACACAGGCAGGTTTCGATGCGGGCGCGGCCCTTCACCGCCGCCTTCACGTCGTCGACGAACAGCGCGGGGATGGACATCTCCACGTCGAGGATCGCCTTGACCTTCGAATAGTCGATGCGGTCGTACGCGGCATCGGGGAACGGATAAACGGTGATCGGACGGATCAGACCCGCCTTGATGCCCTGCGCGCGCAGCAGATTCACCGCGGACTTGCAGATGCGGCCGGAAATGCCGTAGGCGGTCAGGATGATCTCGGCGTCCTCGGTCCGGTATTCCTCGACCATCGCTTCGTTCTTCCAGGATTCATACATGGCAGCCGCGTCCTCGTTGCACTTCTGCATCACGAGGGTCGACCAGTTGCCGGGCTGGATCCATGCGCGGTTCGCGTAATCGAGCTCGTGACCGATGCATGCCCAGGATTTCTTGGACGCCTTGATGGCGGCGACTTCCTCGTCCGTCTTGGGAACGGGAAGCTCGACCGGCTCCATCATGGTGCCGATGACGCCGTCCGCAAGCAGAAGCACGGGCGTGCGGTCGCGATCCGCCCAGTCAAAGGCGAGAACGGTCAGGTCCACGGCTTCCTGCACCGTAGAAGGCGCGAGCACCGGCATGCGGAAGCCGCCGTTGCCGGACGCCTTGGTTGCCTGCAGATAGTCCTGCTGCGCGGGCTGAATGGAGCCGACGCCGGGGCCGCCGCGGGCGAAGTTTGCGTATACCATCGGAACGCGGGCGGCAGCGCAGTAGCTGATGCCTTCGCTCTTTAAGGAGATGCCGGGGGAGGAGGACGACGTCATGGAGCGGGTACCCGCGGAAGCGGCGCCGTACACCATGTTGACGGAAGCGACCTCGCTCTCGCCCTGTACAAAGACTCCGCCGACCTCGGGAAGACGGCGGGCGAGGTATTCGGGAACCTCGTTCTGCGGCGTGATCGGGTAACCGGCAAAGAACCGGCATCCTGCGCGGACAGCGGCTTCCGCCACTGCCTCGGTGCCTTTCATAAAGATGCGTGCCATATGTTCCTTCCCTCCTTACCGATATACGTCGATTGCGCCGTCGGGGCACATCCTTGCGCAGATCGCGCAGCCGATGCACGCCTCGGGGTTCGCCGGATATACGTACTCATACCCCTTGGAATTGACCTCCTTGCCGACGGCGAGAACGCCTTTCGGACAAAACTTGATGCAGTAGCCGCAGCTTTTGCATCGTTCCTTGATGATTTCTACCTTTCCTTGTGCCATTGTTTTGCTCCTTTTCTTGGATTCTGTATCGTCGATCTTGAAAGGATTGCTAACCCTGCTCCCACTCGTAGGTGAGATACAGGTCGATCGCGAAAACGCGCCGGTTCAGCGCTGCTTCCGCCTGCGCCGCAAGGGGACGGAGGACCGTCCAACCCTCGACGGGCTTGTAGGGTTCGACCGTTTCGATCAGCTTTCGCGCGCCGTCGATCACTTCTTCGACGGTCGTATGCGGACCGAGGTTCGGGTTTCCGAGCAGGCGCAGCCGGTCGAGCCGCACGTGGGAAACGCCGAGCGTTTCGCCGAGCACCCGGTCGATGTGGTCGATGTCCATGGACCAGGGCCGATATGGATTGATGATGTAAAACACAGCCGTGCCGGGTGCGTTCAGCAGCGGGGCGTACCCGCCGACCGAGCGTGCGCCGATGTAGTCGCCGCCCACGTCGAGCACCGCATAGCACGTTTCATCCCGCAGCAGCCGGCTCACGCCGCCGGACGCGGTCGGCGCATCGTAGAACTGCTCCTCGAAATGCACCTTCACGTTCCGGCTTTCGAGCATGCCCGCCTGATCGCGGGAGCGGAACAGCGGCTTTGTCATGTCCAGGTCGAAAAAGTGGACGTCCTTTTGCGCCGTTTCGGCAAGCGCGAGCGCCAGATTCACGGCAACCTCGCTTTTGCCGCAGCCCGCCTCGCCCAAAAAGACAAAATTGTGAATCCCGTCCCGTAAAAACAGACGGGTTTGTTCGGATTGCATCGCAGCGGTTTCCTCCTTATCGGACGGTTACGGTTTTTTGATGCACAGGTTCAGCCCCAGCGACGCCGCCGCCAGCGCGAGCAGCAGGATGAACGGCGCAACATAGCCGCCGGTGGACTCCAAAAGCCCGCTTGCCGCCGTCGCCGCAAAGGACGCGCCCATCAGGTTGAAGTTCATGACCGAGAAGTTCAGCGGGAAGTATTTCGTTCCGTAGAACGCGGAGATGAACGCCGAGGAGATGGTCGGACCCGCGCCGTAGGAGAAGCCCGTCAGGCACAGCCCCGCGATGCAAAGGGGCAGGGACTTTGACAGCACCGCAGCGAGCGTAATGCATGCGGCAAGGATCGTAAGAATGTTCGCAAGCAGCATCGTCTTTTTGCGTCCGAGCGCGTCGAACAGCGCGCCGATCACGATGCGGCCGAGTCCGTTGCACACCGACAGCACGCCGACGAGCGTCGTCGCAAGCGCCGCCTTCGCGCCGACCGACAGGGCGAGGTCCTTCGCAAAGGAGATCACCGTATTGCCGACGGCGGACAGGCACACGATGCACAGGAACGCGAGCCAGAACGACAGCCGGCGCACCATTTTGACGGTCGGCCAGTCGGTTTGTTCGAAGGATTCGTCCGCGCCCGCCGCCTTCTTTTGCGGCTGCGGAAGCGCGAGATCGACCGGCGGACGCCGCAGGACGAGCGCCGTGACCAGCAGAACGGCCGCAAGCGCGATGCCGACCGCAAGGTACGCGGTTCGCCAGCCGGGACCGTCCATCAGGGCGGAGGCGAGCTTGCCGACGACCAGCGCGGAAGCGCCGAAGCCCATCATCAGCGCGCCGGAGCAAAGGCCCTTCTTATCGGGGAACCAGGCGCTGACGGTCGAAATGATCACGTTGTACGCGATGCCGATGCCGAGTCCTGCGAGCACGCCGTAAAACACGTACAGCAGCGCGACGGAGCCGTTGATCCGCGAAGCGAGAACGAAGCCGAGACCGGAAAGCACGGCGGCGACGATCAAGCTCGCGGTGCTGCCGAGACGCTTGGAGAGCAGTCCGCCTACGAAGCCGCCGAGGCAGAAGAAGCACATCGTCAGCGTGAAGTTCAGCGCGAGCTGCGAGTTCGTCCAGCCGAACGCATCCGCGAGCGGCGCCTTTAAAATGGACCAGGCGTAGATGACGCCCGCAAACAGCAGGGCGACGACGCCCAGAATGAGGTATGCCCATCGAACGGAAACGGATCGTTGCTTCATCGGTGATTCTCCTCGTCAGCAGTAGTTGCATGTTTGTCGCGTCCTTTGCGGATCAGTCGATGGACCGCGTCCACGCCGACGCCCACGTACCAGACGCCCACCAGCATCGCGACGCCGATCTGGATCGGCACGGTGCCGAGGTTCGCCCACCCCGCGGGCGCCAGGATTGTCAGACCGATCGCCCATCCGGACAGCCATGCGGGAAGGTAAAAGACGCGCGGCAGCACGGATGCGATCAGCACCGCGGCGCCGCCGAGCACGAACAGGGTCGAAAAAAGCTCGACGTTCGCGTTCCACGGCAGCAGCTCCATGATCCACAGTGCCAACACCGCCCACGCATCGCCGGCAAGAAAGCCGAGCGACATGGGAAGGGCGCGCTTCTTTTCATTTCCGGCAGCGACATAGATGCCGGCGCAGATCAGAGCGACGGCGCCGGTCTGCACGCCGATATACGGCGCGAGAACCGCCCAGATCGGCGGAAACAGGGCGATGCACAGGGCGAGGGTACACGCTTCACGGTTGAGCTTTTTCATGACATTCTTCGAGAAAAGCGCTCCCCCGCCGGGGACAAGGGAGCGCTGATTGGGGAGGTGTTTGGTTTTATTTTCCTTCGGGACGCGGACCGGCCGCAACCTTATCCATGCCGGAGACCTTCATGGAGAGCGGCAGGAAGATGAGCACGCAGCAGTATGCGGTCAGGCACAGCCACGGGAAGACCTTCAGGCAGGACGCCCAGTACAGGGACAGCGGCGCGCCGCCGATCAGCATGCCGATCAGCGTCATGGAGAGGGTCATAAGAACGGTGAAGATGACGGTCAGAACCGCCGCGACGAGCAGGAACTGCGGAAACGCCATCGGGTTCTTGCCCTTAAAGACCTTCTCGCCGAAGAAGCCCGCGATCTTCTGAACGGGAATGATGAATCCGAAGATCTCGATGAGTACGAGTGCGATGAAGAACATCGGGATCATCGTGAAGTTGAAGCCCGCCCAGCCCTGCATGAGGTAGGTGGAGACGAGAACCATGATGAGCGCGAACGGCGCGTTGAACACCAGGTTCTGCGTGAGGATCATTTTCTTTGTCGGTTTCATAGTATAATGGATCCTTTCTGAATGGTTTGATTTATCGCATGGTGATGAATCCGCGGTACTGAGCGAGGTTGTCGCTCGTCGCGCGGTCGCCGAGGAACATCGAGGCGATGTTGTGCTGCGGTTTCAGATACGGGAACTGCTCCTGCTGCGCCCATTCGGGCTTTTCGATCATCCGGTCAGCGAGGACGACTGCCGCCTCGTGCCATTCTTCCGGACCTTCGAACCAGATCTCGCACAGACGGTCGAACTTCGCGCTCGGCGCGCCGTAGTTGATCTTGACCTTGCTGGAGACGAAGCGGTTGACGAACACGCTCTTGGTAAAGTACGGAACGACCTGGTCGTAGAACCACTTTTCGCCGTCTTCCTTGGCAACGCCTTCGGGATACTGAATGAGGAACTGCCAGCGGTAGTTCGGTCCGTCCTCGGGGGTGCGGCCCGCGCCCTTGAAGTCCTCTTCCCAGTTGATCGGCACGAACGCGAAGATGAACGGCGGGAAGTCGCCGCCGCCCACCGCACGGCCTGCGTCGCCGGTTTCGGCGTTCTGGTGCAGGGCGGAGGTGTTCACATCGGGGATGCAGCCCTGCCAGCGCAGGACGTCCATCGGCATGTACTCGTTGTAGATGTTGTTCGCCATCTCGGGCAGATGCTCGTCCACGAGCCAGTAGTGCTCCGTGAGCTGCATCTTTCTTGCGCCGAACCGTTCGCCCTCGGGCGGGGTCGGATACGCCTGATAGAAGGCGTACTTGATGCAGTACGGTGTGAACTTCGAAATGGATTCGGGCACATGGTATTTATAGAGCCACTCCTCCAGCTTCGGGCGGTATTCCTCCTTGGCAAGTCCGACGTAGATCAGACTGCGCATCAGATTGAATTCAAATGCCATAGTCGGTCTCCTTTCGTTCGGACCGGATTACTTTTCCTTGGAGGGAGCGGGGGTCGGCGCGACGACGTCGGTATAATACTTCTTGCGGCGCTTGAACTCCTCGTCCTTGAAGAGGTTCATGAGACGGCTTTCGTTCTCAAAGATGTCCTTGCCGTGCGCGGCTTTGCCGGAAATCAGGTCGTGGCAGTGCCAGATCTGGCCGTTCTCGCCGAGCTCCGGATCCGCAACCAAACGCATTGCGCCGTCCTGCAGTTCGAGGTGACCCTCAAGACCGCACAGCTCGCAGACCGCGTGGTTTGTGCCGGGGAAGATATAGAACGCGTTGCCGTGGCAATGCGGGCAGCCGCCCTGCTTGCCCTTCCAAAGGTCGACTTCTTCGGAGCCGGGGATCATGACGTGGTTGTCGATGATGTACTGCGCCGCCTCGACGAGGTTCTTGCCGATCTCCTGCATTCTCGCGATCTTGTCGTCCTGCATGATGACGTCCTTCGACCAGGAGAAGAAATCGTTGTCAACGACCTTCCAGCCCGGCGACATGGCGAGCATCGCGTGATCGGTCTCGACGCGCACCGCCCAGTCGGAACCGCCGATGCCGACAAAGGAGATTGCCTTCTGCTGGAAAATCCGGGGATTCAGACCTTCCTTGCCCTGTTCCTTCAGCTTGCCGTCGAGCATCAGGAGCATGCCGGTGTCGTGACCGGGTCCCATACGGTCGGTCAGCACATGGAACAGACCGGAGCCGCCGGATTCGTAGATCGGGTCGACGACCAGAATGCCGTCCGCTTCCACCATCTTCTGATAGAGCGCCGCATAGTCGTCTCTCTGCGTGCAGATCATGCCCTTTCCCATGACGAGTCCCTTGGAGCATGCGACGCAGCCCGTGCAGTACTTGATGTCCCAATCGAATACGTGGATGAACTCGATTTCCGCCCCCGCGTTGCGCGCGGCCTCGAGCGCGACACGGCACATGGTGTCGTTGTTGCCGTTTCTGGTGCCGCAGGAAAGTCCCAGGATTTTCATGTAGTTACCTCCTCAATATAATAAGAAAATGATGTATAGGCATAATTATGCCTGTTTTTATTATAAAACTACGGCGTTCATATGAAAAATGCCAAATGTGACAATTTTTAATAGCAATATTGTTATAACAATTCGTTGTAATTGGCATTTGCATTCTGAAAATGGGAATCGTATAATAAAATCGAAATCACAAAAGCATAAACATGCACCCCAAAAACCGTGAAAATCGATCAAAGGGAGGAACCAATGAGCACGAAGTTTTATGCAAAGAGTCCGGGCAACGAGGGCTACATTAAAAATATGGAAGTCCTGGCCCACCACGACTGCGACAACCACTATCTGTTCCAGTCGCAGCTCTACAAGACCGCGGACGGAAAGTACTATCTGTACGGCGGATGCTTTTTCGGCTACGGCGTCGAGATCCTCGACGTGACCGATCCCGAAAAGCCGCGTCACGTGCAGTACATGCCCGTCATGGATCCGAAGGAGTATCCGTACATGTCCACGCCGAAGATTCAGGTCTGCGACGACCTGATGATCGTGTCGAACGGCAACTGCCTTCCGTTCCTGCACGGTCCCGCGCCGGAGCATTACAAGCCCGCGCCCGGCGGCATCCACATCTTTTCGCTGAAGGAAGACCCGGAGCATCCGAAAAAGCTCTCGTTCTGGGAGACCGGCGATCCCGAAAACCGCGGCAGCGGCGTGCACCGGTTCACCTACAACGGCGGACGCTACGTCCATCTGGCGGCGACCGCGCCCGGCTTCAAGGATTACATCTACCGCATCGTCGATATCATCGATCCGGAGCATCCGGTCGAGGTCGGACGCTGGTGGAATCCCGGTCAGTTCATCGGCAACCAGACCGAAAAGACCCGCAAAAAGGAATGGAACGGCTGGCAGGGCTACAACACCTATCCCGGCTACGTCCACTTCCCCTATGCGGAGACCGATTCGAACCTCGTCTATATCAGCTGCGCAGGCGCCGGCTTCAAGATCCTGGATATCTCTGATCCGCATGTGCCGCAGGTGCTGGGCGAGTGCAAGATGACGCCACCCTTTGCCACCAAGTTCGGCGGCGCGCTGTGCCACACCTTCATGCCCGTACACGGCACGCAGTATGCCGTCGGCATGCAGGAAGGCGAGCGCCAGTGGACGTATTCGGAGAACGAGTTCAACCGCTTCGGCGTGCATTCGTTCTGCGGCATCGAGGCGTTCGACGTCTCCGATCCGACCGATCCCGTGCTGATCTCCGTGTTCCCGTATCCGGAAGTGCCGGAGAACTGGCCGTACAAGAACTTCAATCAGCTCGGTCAGCCGTTCCCGACCTCGTTCGGACCGCACAACCTGCATGAGCCGATGACGCACAAGACGTGGATCGAAGACCGTTCCGATCGCATCTACGACTGTTATTTCCATGCGGGACTGCGGGTATACGACTTCTCGGATCCGTACGTGCCGAAAGAGATCGCGTACTTCATTCCGCCGAATCCCGAAAAGCTCTGCTTCGACGTGCCGATGGCGAACAAGCCGCTCGGTACCGCCGAGGACCTGATCGTGGACGATCGCGGCTATATCTATCTCAATGCCATGCATGACGGCGTATATATCCTGCGCTGTCTCGTATAAACCGATCGCAGCGGGCGTTCCGAACGGTTTCGGAGCGCCCGTCCTGCCCGCACAGTGCAATCCGGAGGAACGACAATGAACGATCGTCAGATCGATTGCTTTTTAGAGGTCGCACGCCAGCTGAATTTCACCCGCGCCGCCGAGACGCTGCGTCTGCCGCAGCCGGCGGTCAGCCGCTATATCTCCTCGCTTGAAAACGAGCTCGGTACGGTCCTGATCACGCGTGAGCGCAACCGCAAGATCAGCTTAACGGACGCGGGGAAGGCATACTATAACCTGTTCCATCATACGGTGCTGGAGCTCGCCCGCACCAAGAGTCTGATGAACGAGACGGCGGAGGTGCTGCACCTCGGCATCAACATCGGCTGGAGCACGGCGGGGTATCTGCCGAAGGTCGTCGAACGCTGCAAGCAGAAAAACCCCAAATTCCGGCTCGTCTATGAATGCCTCGATTTTCAGGGGCTGTCCGCGGGCCTGCGCAAAAAGCGGCTCGATGCGGTCATCGGGCTCGAAAGCTATCTGCTGCGGTTCTCCGACTTCGAAACGGAGCGGTTCACCTCGCTGCAGCGCACGGTTGCGTATTCGCGCCGCCTTGAGGGGTATGAGAGCATCAAGAATCCCTCGGACTTCTATTCCTACGACTTTCTGATCGCCGACGACCCGCTGATTCGTGAGCTCGTGCAGGAGAGCGAAAGCATCTTCCGCGCGTTCCACTTCGTCCCGCGCTTCTGCGCCCTGCCCAATCAGGAGACCGTCCACTCGTATGTCGAGAACGGCCGCGGCGTCGCGCTGCTCGACGAGTGGTGCCGCGTGCTGCACGATCCGATGTTCCTGCAAATGGCGATCGAGGAGACGATGCCCGTGTCGCTTGCGTGGCGCAAAGGCGCACAGACCGCCGCGATCGAGCTGTTCCGCGACGCGCTGCTCTACGAGTTCCAGAACGAGGAACGCTGAATCCAAAAAAGAAAAAGCGGCTGTTAAGAAAGTCTGTCATTCTGAGCCGCAGGCGAAGAATCTCTGAACGCAAGTTTGAAACAGTGTTGCATGACAAGACAGTTTCGTTCTGAGATCCTTCATCGCTTCGCGATTCAGGATGACACGCAAGACTTTNNCTGAGCCGCAGGCGAAGAATCTCTGAACGCAAGTTTGAAACAGTGTTGCATGACAAGACAGTTTCGTTCTGAGATCCTTCATCGCTTCGCGATTCAGGATGACACGCAAGACTTTCTTAACAGCCCCTTCTTTTTTGTTCTGTGCATGGCGCCGTTCTTCGTGCCCGTGCGGAGTTTCTTCCTATGTACCAAATACGATATTTATATCGTATACGGTAATAACGGATACGGTAATAACGAATACCGTATCCGATACGGTAGAGAATAATAAGTATCGTATCCGTTACGGTAAGGAAGAATCAAAAAAATACCGTATCCGTTACGGTATAGAAATCTTTTTCTCAAGCGGAAAAAACCGCATCGGCGCTTGCGGAGCTTCCCCTCGTGGGGAAGCCCTGAAGTGTACGCTACCAATGCCTTCTCCTTGAGGAGAAGGTGGCACGAGCCGTCACGGCGAGTGACGGATGAGGTGCTGTAGGGGCTGATGACCCCGGCAGCCCGCCACAGCGAAAAAAGCATTGTCATTCTGAGCCGCAGGCGAAGAAT
>DFEW01000009.1:0-6252 GCA_002369195.1 Christensenella sp. UBA3792 | reverse complement strand
TTCTGAGCCGCAGGCGAAGAATCTCTGAACGCAAGTTTGAAACAGTGTTGCATGACAAGACAGTTTCGTTCTGAGATCCTTCATCGCTTCGCGATTCAGGATGACACGCAAGACTTTCTTAACAGCTCCTTTTGCTGTATTCGGAACGGAATGTCAGAATTGAATGGGCAGGTACGACGCCGCGATCGCGAGGATGACGGCAGGCAGCAGGTTTGCCGCGCGGATCTTTTTGCCCCAGACGAGATTGACGCCGATGCAGAAGATCAGCACCGAGCCGACCATGGACAGGTAGTTCATGGCAAGGTCCGTCATCAGCGGACTGATCCACTGCGCGATCAGCGTCAGCCCGCCCTCGATCACGAGTACCGGAATGACGGAGAAGATGCAGCCCTTGCCGAGCGAGCTGGTCAGCACCATGACCATGACGAGGTCGAGAATGCTCTTCATGCCGAGGATCGACCAGTCCCCGCTGATCCCGTCCTGCAGCGCGCCGACGATCGTCATGGCGCCGACGCAGGTGGTGAGCGATGCGGTCAGAAAACCGTCGACGAAGGTCTGATCCTTCGCGCTGCCGGTCTTTTTCTTGAGCCATTCGCCGAACACCTCGAACCCGCGTTCGATGTCGATCAGCTCGCCGATGAGCCCGCCGAGCGCCATGCAGGCGATGATCAGCATCGAGCCGCCGCCGGGCAGACTCTTGCCGTCGAGCGGGATCATGTAGCGGATCGCTCCCGCGACGCTCAGAAAGATCGTGCTCACGCCGCATGCCATCGTCAGCGTCTGCTGAAAGCGCGGCTTCAAGAGCTTGCCGAAAAACAGTCCTGCGACGCCGCCGACCAGGACGGCGCCGGTGTTTACCAAAGTTCCTATCATCGTGTTCCCCTCTTTTGCATCAGTTCGTTAGATACAGCTTTCGAAGCTGTTCGCGCTCGGCTTCGGTAATGCCGAGACCGGAGCGGATGAATCCGTCCATGCTGCCGAAATCGCGCGCGGCGGTTTCGTACAGCGCGTCAAAGTAGGTGCGCTGCGCCAGAAACAGATCGTCGAGCGCTTCTTCGATCTGCGGTGTCAGCCCGCCGAGCTTTTCGCCCAAAAACACGGTCAGCGCCGCGCACTCCTCTTTGAGGCAGTCGTTCGTGCGCAGGTAATCGGTCAGAATCGTGTCGCGATCGACGCCGAGAATCTCCAGCAGCAGGATCGCGGCAAACCCCGTGCGGTCCTTGCCCGCCGTACAGTGCCACAGCACCGCTTTCTGCGGCGGCGTCAGCAGCAGGCGCAGAAAGCGCGCGTACCGGCTGCGCGCGGTTTGTTCCGTGACAAACGCGCGGTATACCTGCGTCATATAGTCGCGCGCGGCCTGCGGGTCGCGGGCGGCGCGTTCGAACGCCTCCTTCTGGGAGACCTCGTCCCGCGTGACGCCGACCTGCTGCGTATCGTAGATCGGCAGTTCGACGAGCGCTGCACCGAAGGAAGGATCGGGCTTTTCGGCGCGCTCCTGCCCGCTTCGAAGATCGATCACAAGACCGACCGTATCGCGAAGAAGCGCAAGATCGCTTTGCGACGCGCCGTAAAGATGCCCGCTGCGGATCAGCATGCCTTTGCGGATCGTTCGTCCGTCGGCGGTGCGGATGCCGTCGAGCGTGCGCGTGTTGTTGAGCGTTTCAAGCGGCAGACGACCGGGAATGTCCATATCTCAGCCCCACAGAATCGCAAGCGCCGGAACGATCTGCTTTTTGCGCGAAACGACACCGTTCAAAAAGACGTGGTTGTCGCGGATCTCGCGCACCGCAAACGCCTGCTTCAAAATCTCCGCGTCGCCGAGGAACAGCAGCTCCGTGCCTTCCTTGAGCACGTCGGTGATCATCAACAGCACCATGTCATAGCCCTTGTCGGTCTGCATCCGGCCCATTTCCTCGAGAAACTCGTCCTTGCGCGCGAGCAGCGGGTCCGCGTCCATCGTAGTGATCTGGCTGATGCCGAGCTTGTGATCCGCCAGATGGAATTCCTTGAAGTCGGTCATCAGCAGCGTCTTTGCGGACTTGCCCGCGCTCTGACCGGCGGAGAAGACCTCCTTGCCGAGCGCTTCGAGGTCGATCCCAGCGATCCGCGCCAGCCGTTCCGCGATGCGGTGGTCGCGCGGCGTTGCCGTCGGGGACTTGAACATGACGGTATCGGACAGGATCGCCGCCGCCATCAGCCCCGCGAGCGATTCGCCGGGCGTCAGCCCGTGCTCCTGAAACATTGTTGCAACGATGGTCGTCGTCGAGCCGACCGGCTCGTTTCGCATGTAGACGGGGTAGCCGGTCTGCACGTCCGCCAGCCGGTGATGGTCGATGATGCCGACGATCTCCGCCTGATCGAGCCCCGGAATCGACTGCCCGACCTCGTTGTGGTCGACCAGAACGACGCGCTTGCGCTTCGGACGCAGCAGGTGGTACCGGCTCAGCGTGCCGACGACCTTTTCGTTCTCATCGAGCACCGGGTAGGAACGGTAGCGGCTCTGCAGGATCGTTTCGCGCACGTCGTCGATGAAATCGTCGAGATGGAAGCTGACGAGGTCCTTCGTCTGCGCGAGGCGGCTGACCGGGATCGACTGATAGAGCAGGCGCGCGGCACGGTACGCGTCGCACGGCGTCGCGATGATGCAGGTGTTCGAATGCAGTCCGCGGTACTGTTCGCCGAGATCGCTCTGGCAGAGCACGACGCAGCTCGCTTCGAGCGCGAGCGCCTTCTCCACGACGTCCGGCTGATGCCCGCACAGCACGATCGCGCCGGGCTTCAGTCCGCGCAGCGGCTCGCCGGACACGGGCATGGCGAGCACGACCTCGCCGGACAGCTCGTCGAACACATCGTCGTCCTCGTTGAGGATCCGTCCTTCGAGCGCGGAGAGCAGGTTAAAGATCGGCACATGCTCGATGTACGGATGCCGGATCGATTCCATGTCGCTGTTGGCGATGCTGCTTGCGGTGATGATCCCGTACAGCGATCCGTCCTCGCGGATGATCGGCGCGGCATGGTTGTCGGTCTTGCTCTCCAGAACCTCCCACGCATAGCTGACCGGCACGCGCGTGCCGAGCAGCGGCGGACGGTCGAAATCGATGTCCTTCACCTGCGTGCGGACCGTGTGCAGAAACAGCGGCGGCGTGAAGCCGAATTTTTTCAGAAGAAAGGTGCTCTCGTCGTTCAGGTGACCGAGCCGCGCCGCAACATAATCGTTGTCGCCGAGCGCGTTCATCAGCCGCGCGTAAGCCATGGCGGAGACGATGGAATCGGTGTCGGGGTTGCGGTGTCCGCAGACGTACGTGGTTTGCATCGAAGGCCTCCTCGCAGAAAAGATAGAATTAATACAATATTTTACCATATTTCAAGCCGTTTGCAAATGCCAAAACCGCACCCTTTTGATAACAAAAAGCCGTGCCTTAGCCGTTGCGCGTCCCGTATCGATTCATGCTTGCCATCGAACCTGAAATTGCGTTATAATACATTATTACGACGCGCGAAGGCGCGAACAGAAAAGAAAGAGCGGAAAACGGATGCAGACAAAACGAACGGACGGCGCGCCGACGCACATCGAGGTGCGCGGCGGCAGAGTGCACAACCTCAAAAACATCGATGTCGATATTCCCCTTCAGAAGCTTGTCGCGATCGCGGGCGTGTCCGGCTCGGGCAAGTCCTCGCTCGCACTCGGCATTCTGTACGCCGAGGGGTCGCGCAGGTATCTCGAATCGCTGTCCACCTATACGCGCCGCCGCATGACGCAGGCGGAGAAGGCGCAGGTGGACGAGGTGCTGTATGTTCCGGCGGCGCTCGCCCTGC
The DNA here is from genome assembly GCA_002369195.1 of Christensenella sp. UBA3792. Lineage (GTDB taxonomy): Bacteria > Bacillota > Clostridia > Christensenellales > CAG-138 > UBA3792. The sequence continues at coordinate 2,436 of DFEW01000009.1, read as the reverse complement.
GGCAGCGTCCCGGCGTGCCCGGCATGCGCAGCACGTTCGGCACGGGGACGGAGCTGCTGAACGTGCTGCGGCTGATGTTTTCTCGTCTTGCGTCCCATCGCTGCCCCAACGGGCATTATCTCGCACCGTCCATGAACGTGGCGGCGGATCGTCCGCTCGTCTGCCCTGTATGCGGCGAAACCTTCTTTGCGCCGGGCGCGGAGGAGCTCGCGTTCAACAGCCAGGGCGCGTGCAAGCGCTGCGACGGCACCGGAATCGTCCGCACCGTGGATGAATCGACGCTCGTGCCGGACGAACGGCTGACGATCGATGAAGGCGCGGTTGCCCCGTGGCAAACGCTGATGTGGTCGCTGATGAAGGACATCGCGCGCGACATGGGCGTGCGCACCGACGTGCCGTTTTGCGAGCTCACGCAGAAAGAGCGCGACATCGTGTTCCGCGGACCCGCCGAGAAGCGCAATGTCGTCTATCAGAACAAGACAACCGGCGAAGCGGGCGATATGATGTTCACCTATTTCAACGCCACCTATACGGTCGAAAACGCGCTGTCCCACGTCAGGGACGAAAAGGGCATGAAGCGCGTGGAAAAGTTTTTGAAGCAGGATACCTGTCCCGACTGCGGTGGCACGCGCCTGTCCGACGCGGCGCGCGCGCCGCAAATCCGCGGCGTCTCGCTTGCCGACGTGTGCAAGCTGACGCTGGCCGACCTGTGCGAATGGGTGCGCGGCGTACCCGATTCGCTGCCGGAGGAAATGCGTCCGATGGCGCAGAGCATTTGCGAGTCGTTCTTCGGCGCGGCTCGGCGGCTCATCGATCTCGGCCTCGGGTATCTGACGCTCGACCGCGCCGCATCGACGCTCTCCACCGGCGAGCGGCAGCGGATGCAGCTTGCACGTGCGGTGCGCAACCGCACGACCGGCGTGCTGTACGTGCTGGACGAGCCGTCGATCGGCCTGCACCCCGCCAATCAGGAGGGGCTTTGCGGCGTCATGCGCGACCTGCTGGGAGACGGCAACACGGTCGTGCTCGTCGATCATGACACGCACGTGCTGAAGGAAGCGGACTGGATGATCGAGATGGGTCCGGACGCGGGCGCGGGCGGCGGCACGGTGATCGCCGAAGGCAGCGTCGAAGCGATCGAACGGAACGCGAACTCGCGCATCGGCGGGTTTCTATCCGGCGAAAAAACGATCCGGCGCGCCGGACGCGTCTCTGAAGAGGACGTGTTCGCGCTCGGCAGAATCCATCTGTCCACCGGCACGATCCACACCGTGCAGCCGCTGGAGGTTGATTTCCCCAAGGGTCGGCTGATCGCGGTCACCGGCGTGTCCGGCTCCGGCAAGACGACGATGATCCTCGAAAGCTTGATTCCCGCGCTCGCGGCAAAGATCGGAGGACGCGCGCTGCCTGCACATGTGCACGCCGTCGAGGCCGAGGGCATCCGGCAGGTGAAGCTGATCGACGCGACGCCGATCGGAATCAACGTTCGCTCCACGGTGGCGACGTATGCCGACGTGCACGACGAGCTTCGAAAGGTCTACGCCAAAACGCCCGACGCGAAGGCAAGAGGATACAAGGCGGGCGATTTTTCCTACAACACCGGCGCGTTGCGCTGTCCGACCTGCGACGGCACCGGCACGATCAGTCTGGACGTGCAGTTTCTGCCGGACGTGGACATTCCCTGTCCCGACTGCGGCGGTTCGCGCTATGCGAAGGAGGCGTGGCTGATCCGCCGCTGTTCGAAGAAGGCGGAGAAGGGCTGTACGCTGCCGGAGCTGATGGATCAGAGCGTCGACGAAGCGCTGCTCTCCTGCGCCGATCTGCCGGTCGTGCAAAAGCGGCTGCAGGTGCTGCACGATCTCGGTCTCGGCTACCTGACGCTCGGCGAGCAAACGCCCAGCTTATCGGGCGGCGAGGCGCAGCGGCTCAAGCTCGCGAGCGAGATGGGCAGGGGACAGTCCGACGCGGTTTTCGTGTTCGACGAGCCGACGATCGGCCTACACCCGCTCGATGTGCAAACGCTGCTCGACGTGTTCGGACGCCTGATCGACAGCGGCGCAACGGTTATCGCGATCGAGCACGACCTCGACGTCATCCGGAACGCGGACTACGTGATCGACATGGGACCGGGCGGCGGCGTGCAGGGCGGCAGGATCGTCGCAACCGGATCGCCCCGCGCAATCGCGCAGGCGCCGCAGAGCGTGACCGGACGGTACCTTGGCGCGGACGAAGCGCTGCATTGACATTCGCGCGCATCTCGTCTATGATGTCAAAGAAATCTTTCGGCTAAACCCCGTTGCTGTAGAATTGAAATGAAAGAATAAGGAGGAACCATGGCAAGCACCATCGATTTCAAGGTGATCGACGAGATCCTGTCCCGCCGCCCGCGAGATGAGCGCTCGACGATCGCGATCCTGCAGGACATTCAGGAAGTGT
>DFEW01000070.1 GCA_002369195.1 Christensenella sp. UBA3792 | reverse complement strand
GGCAGCTGGGGACTGAAGGTGGAGAGCGCCGGCGGCTCGGCGAATTTTGAAAAGACGTTTACGGTTCCGGAACGTTCGGATTACAGAGCGCTCGTTTTGCGCGTACAGGTGGGCAACACGCCCGCGCCGAACACGATCACCGTCAGCAATATCAGCGTGAAAAAGTGGATTCCGGAACACGAAGAGATGACGGAGGAGACGACGTCGAACAACTCGTTCGATCTGGAAGCGAACAGCGGCACAGAAGCGAAGCTGACCGGCACCGGCTCGACCGCGATCGCGACGGTCACGGTTCCGGGTGCGGATTGGAACGTGAAGTTCTACGCAAAGCCGAACGTTACGCTGACGGCGGGCAAGACCTACCGGATCAGCATGAACGTCTCCGGCGCATCCGGCTGTACCGCATGCTATAAGAATCTGGCGACCGGCGCGGAGGACGGCTTCGGGACGGAAGCGATCGGTTCCGGTACCGTCACGCATATCGTGACGCCGGCCGAGGACGGCAAGCTTGAGATCATGCTCAAGATCGGCAACGTTTCCGCGGGAACCGAGGTCCGGGTCAGCGGCGTGCAGATCGCGGAATACGCTTCCGGTGAACTGGACGTCACGCCCGATTCGTTCGCCTATCCGGTCACGACGGCGGGCGGCGTAACCGGCAACTCGTTCGATCTGGAAACCAACAGCGGCACGGTCGCCGCTCTGGGCGGAGACGGCAGCTGCGCGACCGCAACGGTTGCGGTGCCCGGCGACGACTGGCACATCAAACTGTATGCCAAGACCGGCGTCGAGCTCAAGGCCGGTCAGACGTACCGGATCGGCATGGATGTTACCGGCGCATCCGGCTGCGCTGCATGCTATAAGAACACGGCGACCGGCGCGGAGGACGGCTTTGGTACGGAAACGATCGGTTCCGGCTCCGTCATCCATACGGTGACCCCGACCGAGGACGGCACGCTGGAGATCCTCTTAAAGCTCGGTACCGTTGCGGCAGGCACCACGGTGACGGTCAGCAATGTGACGGTGGAAGAAAGCACGGACGGCGAAGCGTCGAACGTGCTGGACGGCGATTTGCAGTTCGACAGCGAAGGATTCATTCAGGACGCGGCGGATGCGGGCTATATCACCGAAATGACGCAGAGCGCGGATTCCGTCGTATACCGCATCCTGTCCGCACCTGCGGAACGCAACCCGTGGAACGTGAAGCTGCACATCAAGACCGGATTCACACCGGAGGAGGGCAAGGGCTACCGCGTCAGCTTCGATATCGATTCCGAAAAACCGCAGCAGGGCTTTGAAGTGTTCTACGACGGCGATTCGGAGGCGTGCTACGGAAGCACGTCGACCGCATTGACGGGCGGCAGCAGGACGGTTTCGTACACGATCGATCCGGGCGGCAGCAAGGGCGAGCTTCGCATTCAGCTGCGTCTCGGCAAAACGGACGACACCGACGGCAACACATTCACCGTATCCAATGTGAAAATCGAGGAAGTCAAGTATAAGGATCAGCTCGTTAAGCGCACCGAACAGACGGTGACGGCATTCGTGCACGATGCATACACGGCTTCCCTTGACAGGACGCCCGAAACGGCGATGATGCAGATGGAAGCGACGCCGGAGCACACCGAGGCGTGGATGACCAAGCTGTTTGTCAATACCGGCGCATCGCTGAAGGCGGGACAGAAATACCGCGTCCGCTTCGACGTATCGGCGAAGGAGGAGACCGGCTATGAGGTCTGTTTCAACCGCGGCGGCGAGGAAAAGGGCGTCGGCGCCATGTATGGACTGACCGCGCGTCCCGAAGCACAGACGGTTGAATACACCGTGTATGCGACGCGCGACGCGAACCTTGTGATCCAGCTTTCGCTCGGAAACTGCGCCGCGCCGAACACGGTAACGGTCGGCAACGTGCATGTGGAGGAAGCGGGCCCGATGACAGCCGTATCCGAGACGGTCTATACGTTCCGGTAAGAACACTCAGACAGCAGAATACGAAAGGGGCGGCTCGCCCGTCCCTTCCGAGACAGGAGTAGAAAATGATGAAAAAAACCACTCTTTCGATGTGCGTTTCCCTGCTTCTTTGCGGCTTGCTGCTCTTTGCTTGCACGCCGCAGGCGGCGGCAAAGCCCGCAAATACGGCGGAGGACGGCGAAGCGTTTGTGTACCCTGAGGGTGAGACGGACTTTGCGGCGCTGCGTACACCCGGTTCGCAGGAGGCGGCGTATACCTATCAAAGCTTTTTCCTCCCCGCGCAGGACAACGGCACGCAGCCGTATGTCGGCGACACCATGCCGTACTATGAGGACGGCACCTACTACATCTACTACCTCAAAGAAGGCGGCGACTCCTACAATCACTCGGTCTATCTGACCACGACGAAGGACTTTGTGACCTATACCGAGCAGGACGCGGTCGTGCTCGAGGCGTCGCGCAGCGGCGGACAGGACGGCTGGATCGGCACCGGTTCGGTGGTCAAGGTCAAGGATGTCTACTACTTCTTCTACACCGGTCACGCCGGTTCGGATTCCTACGAATATAAGGAAAAGATCATGGTCGCAAAGAGCGACAACCTGACTTCGTTCGAAAAGGTTGCGGACTGGGAGATCGTCCCGCCGACCGAGCTCGGACAGAAGAACGACTTCCGCGACCCGCAGGCGTACTACGATGCGGCGACCGATACGATCACGCTGACCGTCACCGCTTCGCAGAGCAACAAGGCGCGCATCTTAAAGTACTCGCTGTCCGGCGATCTTTCGACCGTGACCTATGACGGCATCATCTTCACCGATCCGGAAACGTTCTGGAACCTCGAATGCTCCGACACGTTCACGATCGGCGGCAAGTATTATCTGACCTATTCCGGACAGGACGACACGCTCTGGTACGCAGTCAGCGACACGCCGTACGGTCCGTATTCCGATCCGGTCCGCCTCGACGGCAAGCTGTTCTATGCGGCGAAGCACGCCGACAACGGCACCGACACGTACCTGATCGGCTGGGCGCGCCGCTCCGAGTCCGTTTCCTCCACGCAGGAGGTCTCCGGCTGGGCGGGCAACCTTGCGGTGCAGAAGGTCGTGCAGAATGCGGACGGCACGCTGGCGCTTGCGCCCGTGGAGTCGATCCTTGCGCAGTACAAGAACCGCCGCGAGCTCGCGTTCGACGGCATGAGCGTTTCGATCTCGTCCGGCTCCGCGTACAGCTACACCGAGCTTTGCACGGCCTACGAAAGCTTCGTGCTGTCCGGCACGATCCGCTTCGAAAAGAACGGCACGTTCGGCCTTGCGTTCGATTACAACGGCAGAGCCGACAAGTATAAGACGATCACCCTCGATCCGGCGGCGGATAAGCTGCAGCTCTCGTTCAACGAAGGCGATACGCTGATCACAGAAACGGCCGCGCCGATCGAGCCGAACACGGACTACACCTTCACCTACGTGCAGGAAGGTTCCGTCGGCATCTTCTGCCTGGACGGCATCGCGACGCTGACCGTGCGTCTGTACGGCGTATCCGGCAGACCGGTCCGCCTGTTCGTGGAGAACAACACCGTTACGATTTCGAACCTGAAGCAATACACCCGCTGAAGAATAGGAAGGCGCCATGCGTAAGCTGCTCGATATCAACAATCCCGTCATGCGGTTTTTGGTCGCGCTGTTCGACCTCATCGCGCTGAGCGTGCTGTGGGTCGTCTTCTCGCTGCCCGTCTTTACGATGGGCGCGGCGAGCGCGGCGCTCTATCACGCGGTCTATCACCACGTGCGCAAGGGCGAGGACTATATCTGGAGCAGCTTTTTCGATGCATTCAAGGCGAACTTCAAACGCCAGACCCTTGCGTGGCTCGTGGCGCTCGGTATCCTTGCGGTGCTCACCTTCGACGCGATCGTGTTCCGCAGCATCTATCTCGCGGGCAAGCCGTTCGGCTGGGTCTACTACGCGGTGCTGGTGCTGCTGGCGTTCGCGCTGACGTGGACGGTCTATCTTGCGGCATACGGTGCGCGCTTCAACGGCAGCGTCAAGGACGTGCTGCGGTTCAGCTTCATTCTGTTCCGCGCGCACCCGATCCTGCTGCTTTGCGTGATGGTGCTCGTCGTGGGCGGGATCGCCCTTGCGCTGACGGTAGCCCCGCTGATGATCATAATCCCCGCAGGCGTATACTGGGGATCGACTTTCCCGCTGGAAGCGGCGTTCCGAAAACACATGCAGCCCGAGGACCTTGAACGGGTACAGAGAGGAGACGACTGATGAAACAGAAACTGCTGTTCGCAAGAGCATATGAAAAGGAGGCGGCGCAGCTGATACCGCCTTCCGCGCGTCCGCTGTTCCATCTGACGCCGTACACCGGCTGGATGAACGACCCGAACGGCTTCTCCTTCTATCACGGCAAGTTCCACATGTTCTATCAGTACTATCCCTACGACACCGCGTGGAACGACATGCACTGGGGGCATGCCGTCAGCACCGATCTGCTGCATTGGGAGTATCTGCCCGCCATCATGGCGCCGGACAAACCGTACGACGGATTCGGCTGCTTCTCCGGCAGCGCGATCGAACTGGACGACGGCAGACATCTGCTGCTCTACACCGGCGTGTGCAAGGAAGGCGGCGAGAGCGATAAGGACATCCAGACGCAATGCGTTGCGGTCGGCGATGGGCTCAACTATAAGAAGATCCCGCAGAATCCGGTTTTGACCGAACGCGATCTGCCGGAGGGCTGCGAGAAGTACAACTTCCGCGATCCGCGCATCTGGCGCGATCCGGACGGCACGTTTTTCTGCATCGTCGGTTCCTGCGACGAAAACGGTCTCGGCAAGCTTCTGCGCTACCGCAGTCCGGACGGATTCCAATGGACGTACGACGGTATCCTGATCGAAAACGACGGTCGGCTCGGACTGATGTGGGAGTGTCCGGATTACTTCGAACTCGACGGAAAACAGGTGTTGCTGGTCAGCCCGCAGGACATGCTGCCGGAAGGGTTCGAGTATCACAACGGCAACGGCACGGTCTGCATGATCGGACATTTCGACCCGGAGAGCCGCAGATTCGTTCCGGAAAGCGATCACGCGGTCGACTACGGCATCGACTTCTACGCGCCGACGACCATTCGGATGGCGGACGGACGCCGCGTGATGATCGGCTGGATGCAGAACTGGGACACGACCAAGCTCAGCAGCAGAAAGGATTTCCGCTGGTTCGGGCAGATGTCGCTGCCGCGCGAGATTTCGATCCGCAACGGGCGGCTGTATCAGCAGCCGCTGCGCGAGCTCGAAGCGTTCCGCCGCAATCCGGTGCGCTATGAGAACGTGCGCTTTGCGGACGAGATCCGCCTCGACGGCGTGAGCGGCAGAACCGTCGATATGACGGTCAACGTGCGTCCCGTCGCGGACGGACCGCTCTATCACACCTTTGCGATCCGCTTCATGCAGAACGAGCGCTTCCACAGCGAGCTCAGCTACCGTTCCTATGAATCCATCCTGCGCATCGACCGCAAGTTCTCCGGGTCGCGCCGCGCGTATATCCATCAGCGGCGCTGTCTGGTGCCGAAGCGCAACGGCGAAATCAAGCTGCGGATGATCCTCGACCGGTTCAGCGCGGAAGTGTTTATCAACGACGGCGAACAGACCGTCACCGCGACGATCTTCACCGATCTGAACGCAACCGACATCTCGTTCATCGTGGACGGCGAGGCCGTGATGGACGTCGAAAAATATGATCTTGTTTCGGAGGTATCCGATGAAACCGTATGATGTAACGGCTCTCGGCGAGCTTTTGATCGATTTTACCGAAAGCGGAACGAGCGTACAGGGGAACCCGATGCTCGAGGTCAATCCGGGCGGCGCGCCGTGCAACGTGCTGGCGATGCTTGAGAATCTCGGCAGGCGCTGCGCGTTTCTCGGCAAGGTCGGGCAGGACAGCTTCGGCGATCTTCTGACCGAAACCGTCAAGGCGTGCGGGATCGAAACGCGCGGCTTAAAGCGCGATCCGTCCGTGCATACCACGCTCGCGTTCGTACATACGCTGCCGGACGGCGACCGCCAGTTCAGCTTCTACCGCAACCCCGGCGCGGACATCATGCTCGGCGCGGACGATCTGGATACGGAGCTGCTGACCGGCTGCCGCATCTTCCACTTCGGCACGCTGTCGCTGACCGACGAGCCCTGCCGCACGGCGACGCAGACCGCGATCCGCATCGCAAAGGAAGCGGGCGCGCTGATCTCGTTCGACCCGAACCTGCGCGAGCCGCTCTGGCGCTCCCTCGACGAGGCGAAGGCGCAGATCGCGTGGGGACTTGCACAATGCGACATTCTGAAAATCTCGGACAACGAGCTGCTCTTTATGACCGGCGAATCGGACTTCGTGCGCGGTGCGTCGATCCTGAAGGAGCGCTTCGGGCAGATCCGCCTGATGAACGTCACCGCAGGCGCGGACGGCAGCTACAGCTTTTACGGCGATACGCATGTATTCGTGCCGTCTTTTCGGATGCACACGATCGAAACGACCGGCGCGGGCGACACCTTCTGCGCGTGCGTGCTGCACGATGTGCTCGAACACGGTCTTGAGAACCGCAGCGAGCAGAGTCTTGGGGATATGCTGCGCTTTGCCAACGCCGCCGCGGCGATCATCACGACGCGCAAAGGCGCGCTGAAGTCCATGCCGCAGCTTGCGGAGGTGCAGCGTCTTCTCTCTTAACTCAACCATTCAGGTGCAGAACGTTCTTTCATGAGAACACCCCTCCTGTAAAAAGCCCCGCAGAAGCGGGGCTTTTTCTTATTGCAGTTCGATTTTGATCGGCGCGGGGTCCGCTTTCGCGGCGTTCAGAAAGTTGTCGAGCGGTTCGAGGCGAAAGGTCAGGTTCGGCACCGCGTAGTGCATCGGCACCACGACCTTCGGCGCGATCCGTTTTGTGATCGCCCAGGCGGTTTTGCCGTCGACGGTAAAGATGCCGCCGACCGGGATCATCAGCACGTCTGCGCCTTTGAGCGCCTCGATCGTCGCGTCGTCCGGCACGTGTCCGAGATCGCCGCAATGCACGAACCGCTGTCCGTCCGCTTCGATCGAAAAGATCGTGTTCGGACCGCGCTTTGCACCCTGCACCTCGTCGTGGAAGGTGGGGTAGCCGCAGATCGAAAATCCCGCGACCGAAAGCGGCTGCGGCGTGTCCTTCACGATGGGATTGCCGCCGATGCGATCGACGGCGTCGTGGTCGAAGTGGTGGTGCGAGACCGTAATCACGTCCGCGTTGATGCGCGGCAAATCGAATCCGCTGCCCGCGTCGACCGGGTCGGTGACGAGCACCGCGCCCGCGTCGGTTTCCAGTACAAAGGTCGAATGACCGAGCCAGGTCCGTTTCATAGGATTACCTCCGTTCCCAAATTAAAACTTTTGCAAGCCGCGTCATGCGCTGCTCAAGGTTCACGCGCTCCAAGCCGTCCTTTTGCCGCGGCGCGCTGAGAAACAGCTGCTCGCCGCCGGACAGCCCGAACAGCACCGCAAAAAATCCCTGCAGCACGGCGGGATCGTCCGGCACCGGCGCGTCGTCATGGCGCGCGTACATCCAAAGCCGCCGCGAGAAATAGCGGTCGTCCGGTTCCGCAATTTGCGGCAGCAGTTTCGCGTACGCATCGATCGCGTCCGGCGCAAAGCGAAACAGCAGCCAGCCGTTCTGCGCCTCGACCGACGCAAGAAGCTGTGCGCCGTACAGCGTGCATTCGTGCGCGTGCGCATGGAGCATCTGCGCCTTAGCGGCGACGTCACCGCGCAAAAATGCGCTCGAAGCAAGGTGCGCCTTCTTCGAGGGCTTCAGTGCAACGCATACGCCGGTCAGCCGTTCGATAAAATCCCGCAGCGTCCGTTCGATCGCAAATCTCAGCGGTTCCATGCTCCTATCGTATCGTTTTTTGCCGCGAAAGTCAATGTAAACGCTATAAAAAAAGCCCGCAGACGGGATCCGCGGGATCGGATTGGATCAACAGAACCGATTCAAAAGCGCTACAGCCCGATCCATCGCATCCTCCGCCGTCAACGATTCGCCGTAGTTCAGAGAAAAGTGGACGACGTATGCGATGCCATCCTTATGGAACAGCGCGATGACGCTGTTGTGCATGAGCGATTGATTCGTGTTCTGTACCGGAACTTCCCGTTGCCGAAAAAACAGAATTGCATCCGTTCCGAGCGCTTCGATCCTCTGCGTTTTTTGGATCGTGTCCGGCTCATCGGCGATGAGAAGCCCTTTCAGTTCATCGACCGCGCCGCCTTTGGTGGACAGCGCAGCCGTAACGAGCGTCGCCCATCCGATGTCGCTGTCGGACCAATCACCGATTACCAGATAGTCGTCCCCGCTCTTTTTTGCCGTAAAGGTCAGAACTTCGCGGACGGCTTTTTCGGGCATCGAGAGAAAGTGCACATCGAACAATGCTTCCGCGTCTTCAAGCGTCTCGACGTTCGTTTCCCACAGTCCCTCGCGGTCGACGTTGGCATCGATGCGCGCTTTTGCGCCGTCGGACAGCGGACAGGCCTGCGCATCAAGGGAAACCTCCCAAAGCGGGCGGTTCGATAATTCCTTTGCGCTCTGTTCGCTGTAGCCGTACTGCGACATGATCTGTTCGGGTTTCATCGGGTCGGTATGCTGCAGCTTCCATCCGACCGCGGTCCCGATCGCCGCGCATCCAACAGCCAGAGAAGCGGCAATCCAAATCACAGTCGTCACTTTGCGGCGGCTGCGCGTGCGGGATGCGGCAAGCGCACCAGCATACTGTTCGGCGGCGTCGCCGATGGCAAGAAACAGATCGGTACCGTTCATTGCATCCATCTCCTTTCCAGTAAGTAGTCCATAAGATCGCGCCGTATTCTTTGGAGGAGCATCGTGACGGCGGCAGGGGAGCGCTTGCTTTCGACAGCGATGCGCCAAACGGGCTCCGCATACCAGTACCGGCGAACAAAAACGGTTCGCTTGTCTTCGGGAAGCGTATCCAGAAAGGCGCGGATTGCTTCGGCAAGCGCGCTGCCCATCAGGGCGTCTTCGGGGCTTTGTCCGCCGGGAACGCATTCCTGCAGTTCCGAAAGGATCGTTTCCGCTTCACCGCCGCGTTTTATCGCGTGCTGTTTCTGCGCGCGGTTGATCGCAAGATTGCGCACGATTTTGCCGAGAAACGTCGCGAGATTTTTCGGATTGTGCGGCGGTATGGCGTTCCAGGCACGCAGAAGCGCATCGTTGACGCATTCCTCCGCATCCTGCGCGTTGTGCAGAATGTTGCGGGCGATCGCATGCAGATAGCGTCCGTACGCACGCTCGATTTCTTTTACCGCTGCTTCATCGCGCCGGTTCAGCAGAGCAAGGATCTGTTCGTCAGTCATACCGTCGCCTCCTTTCACTGATATACACCGGATCGATCGGGCAATCTAACGACGTTATCGTATCGAAAACAAACAAATCGGTCAACAGGTATGCGGATCCATCTCGTTGGAAATACTCCCCGTGAGGTGATAAACGATGCGAAAACGAATTCTGCTTACTTTGATCCTGCTCGCCGTTGCGGTCGCGGGCGCTTGGAAAATCGCGCCTGCCGTGCAGACGGTGACGTCGAGCGAGGGCATTTTGCGGCTGCATGTGATCGCAAACAGCGACAGCGAACCGGACCAGAGCGCCAAGCTCGCCGTGCGCGACGCGATCCTGCCGCTCTTTGAAACCGCTTCCTCCTACGAGGACGCGCGCGCATACCTGCTTGCGCACGGACGCGAGCTGCAAAGAACCGCCGAGGGCGTGCTCCAAGCGCGCGGGCTCGATTACGGCGTGCAGCTGTCGCTCGGCAGCGAGCTGTTTCCCGACCGCGTGTACGACACCGTCGCGTTTCCGGCGGGCGCATACGACGCGCTGTGTGTGCGGCTCGGACGCGCCGAAGGGCATAACTGGTGGTGCGTGCTGTTCCCGCCGCTGTGCATCGTCAGCGAAACCGGCGAGTCGGTCGACCTAAATGACATCGAGCTGGAAAGCTCCGTGTGGTCGTTTCTGAAAACGCTCTTCTCGGAGGACGCATGAAGCATCTGAACCGAACACGGAAGGGCCTGCTGTTCCTTTTTGTGCTGCTGCTCGCGCTGCTGCCGATGCTCACGGCGGAGGCGGCGCTCCGGCGCGGCTCGAAGGGCGAGGAGGTCAGCGCCGTACAGAGGCGACTGAAGCAATGGGGATATTACGACGGCGCGGTCGATGGCGTGTACGGCGCGGCGACCGAGCGCGCGGTGCGCCTGTTTCAGAAAAAGAACGGTCTGACGGTCGACGGCGTGATCGGCGAAAAGACCGCCGCGGCGATCGGCGTCACGCTCTCCGGCACGTCGTCCGCCTCCGGCACGGGTGCGGCGAGCGGCGACGTGTATCTGCTGGCGCAGTGCATTTACGGTGAATCGCGCGGCGAGCCGTATAAGGGACAGGTCGCGGTCGGCGCGATCGTGCTGAATCGCGTCAGAAGCAGCGCGTTTCCCAATTCGATCGCGGGTGTGATCTATCAGCGCGGCGCGTTCTCGGCGGTCGACGACGGACAGATCAACTTGAAGCCCGACAACACGGCGGTCAAAGCGGCGAAGGATGCGATGAACGGCTGGGACCCGACCGGCGGATGCCTGTTCTATTATAACCCCCAAAAGACGTCCAATGCGTGGATCCGCTCGCGCCCGATCGTCGTGCGGATCGGCGAGCATGTGTTTTGCAAATGATGAGACTTCCGAAGAAAATCTGGCTGTTCGGGCTGCCTGCGGTGCTGCTGATCGGCTTTGCGGTGCTCGGCGTGCTGTTTCTCAAGCAGCGCGACACGATCGCGGCGCAGCAGCGCGTGATCGACGCACAGACCGAAAGCGCATACCGCGCGCTGTCCGACGATCTGTATGATTTGAGCGTCGCCCTGTCCAAGATGGAGGCGGCGTCCAGTCCAGCGAGCTTGTCGAAGTCCTTTTCCGAGGTGCGGCGGCTGAGCGCGGGCGCGGCGCGCGCGCTGTCCCTGCTGCCGGTATCCTACGGCGACGATGCGGGGCTGATGCAGTTTCTGACCCGCACCGGCGATTACGCGCAAACGCTGATGGACCGCGTGCTGAACGGGCAGATGCTTTCGCAGGAGCAGCTCGATTCGCTGTCCGACCTGCGCGCCTGCTGCGCCGACCTTTCGAGCACCTACGACGGCAGCGCCCCGCAGGACGCCTTTGCCGACGGCGCGTTTTACGGCGGGGAAACGAACGAGGATAATCTCGCGCAGTACCCGTCCCTGCTGTACGACGGACCGTTTTCCGAAAGCAGCGAGAACGCGCCGCCCGAGGGCTTAAGCGGTGATCGGATCGACGAAGCGGAGGCAATGCGCATCGCGTCGGCGCTGTTTTCGAACCGTACCCTGCGCTTTGACGGGCGCACCGAAGGCACGATCGTGACCTACGACTTTTCCGCATCCGACGCGGGCGGCGAGCTGTGCGTCTCGATCACCGAGCAGGGCGGCGCACTGTACTACTTCATGGGCGAGCCGGCGGGGGACAGGAACGATCCGCCGAGCGACGCGGAAAGCGAGCGCTTGCATGAAGCGGCAAGCGCGTACCTGAACTCGCAGGGCTTTGGAGAAATGTCGCCCTCGTATGCGCAGTACTATGCGGGCACGGTCGTGCTGAACTACGCGGCAATGCAGTCGGGCGTCATCCTCTATGCCGACCTCGTCAAGGTCTATGTGGATCGCGACACGCAGACCGTGATCGGGCTCGACGCGTCGAATTACCGCTTCCACCACCGTCCGCGCCACGTCGCCCTGCCGGTGCTGACCGAACAGGACGCGCGCGACCGCATCTCGGACGCGCTGACAATCGAACAGGTGTCCCTCGCCCTGATTCCGAAGTGCAACACCCGCGAGGTGCTCTGCTACGAGTGCAAATGCACCCGAAACGACGTATTCTTCATCGTCTACATCAACGCCGAAACCGGCGCCGAGGAAGAGATCTTCGAGGTCGTCAACAGCGACGAAGGCGATCTGGTGGTATAGGAATAAAAAAGAGGCTGTTAAGAAAGTCCGTCATTCT
>DFEW01000040.1:17113-17827 GCA_002369195.1 Christensenella sp. UBA3792 | reverse complement strand
CCGTGGTAGCGCAGCCCGCCCGCATGGTTCGGCGCGGGAATGAAGCCGCTGCCGAGCGTGTACATTTTCGCAAGCGGACAGACCATTGCGGTGTCGCAGTAGTCGTAGGCGAACCGTCCGCGCGTCAAGCTCGGGCAGGACGCCGGTTCGACGGCGATGATGCGAGTATCGTGCTCGCCGCGCAGCTTTTCGCCCATGAACGGCGCGATCAGCCCGCCGAGGTTCGAGCCGCCGCCCGCGCAGCCGATGATGATGTCCGGCACGATGCCGTACTTATCGAGCGCCGCCTTGGTCTCCAGACCGATCACGCTCTGGTGCAGCAGCACCTGATTGAGCACGCTGCCGAGCACGTACCGGTACCCGTCGCGTCCGGTCGCATCCTCGACCGCCTCGGAGATCGCGCAGCCCAGCGACCCGGTCGTGTCCGGAAAGCGGGCAAGGATGCTCCGCCCCGCCTCCGTGGTGTTCGACGGGGACGGCGTGACCTGCGCGCCGTAGGTTCGCATGACCTCGCGGCGGAACGGCTTCTGCTCATAGCTGACCTTGACCATGTACACGCGGCAGTCGAGCCCGAAGTACGAGCACGCCATCGAAAGCGCCGTTCCCCACTGCCCCGCGCCGGTCTCGGTCGTGACGCCCTTTAAGCCCTGCTCCTTTGCGTAGTACGCCTGCGCGATCGCGCTGTTCAATTTGTGGCTGCCGGAGGTGTTGTTG
>DFEW01000040.1:0-17067 GCA_002369195.1 Christensenella sp. UBA3792 | reverse complement strand
CGGAGGTGTTGTTGCCCTCGAACTTATAGTAGATCTTCGCGGGCGTCTTGAGCTTCTCCTCGAGGCAGTACGCGCGCACGAGCGGCGAGGGACGGTACATCCGGTAAAAGTCGCGGATCGGCTGCGGGATCGGGATCAGACGGTCGGTATCGTTCAGCTCCTGCTCCACGAGCGCGCGGCAGAACACCGCCTCCAGCTCCTGCGCGCGCATCGGCTTTCCGGTTGCCGGATGCAGCAGCGGCGCGGGCTTTGTAGGCATATCGGCGCGCATGTTGTACCATGCGGTCGGCATTTCGGATTCTTCCAGATAGATTTTATAGGGGATTTTCTGCATCGGTTTTTTCTCCTTTCTTCGCATGCAAATAAAAAAGATCCCGTCCCGTTTGCCGGGACAGGATCAAATTCCTGCGGTGCCACCCTGCTTGACGCGTGCGCGCCCACTTTGCGTATGCCAACACATACCGGCGCCGTTTACGGAGCGCCCCTCCGTCTCCCATACTCCGCCTGCGCGTTTCCGTTCGCCCTTAGAAGCCCATTCAAACGAAGACTTTCTGCCGCGCTCCCACCGCCCGCGACTCTCTGGGAAAAAGCGATTTCGCCCTACTTCCGCTTCCTCATCGGTTTAGGGCATTGTACCACCGTCCGTCCCACTTGTCAATATATGATATACAAATTTTCCGCATCGGGCGATGCTTCCTTGCATCCGCGCCGTATCTATGGTAAGATAAGAAAAAGGAGACTGTTATGACGTTGTGGTTTTTGCTGCTCGCGACGGCGGCAGCGCTGGGGCTCGGCTCCGTCTTTTATCTAATCACGCGTGTGCGGCGCTTTTCGTGCATGCGGCGGCTTGCGGCGCGGCATAAGGCGCTCTCGTGGCTGATCGCGATCGGCGCGGTCGGGCTGCTCTTTCTCTTCTGGTTCGTGAACGTCTACGCGGTCGTGATCGTCGTGCTGCATCTGGCGCTCTTCTGGCTGCTGTGCGACCTCGTCGCGTGGATCGTGCGGCGCATCCGCAAGGTTCCGCCGAAGCGCTACGTTGCCGGCGCCGCTGCGCTCGTGCTCTCGGCGCTCTACCTCACAGCGGGCTGGATCGCGGCGCATCGCGTATGGCAGACGAACTACACCGTCGCGTCCGAACAGATCGACCGTCCGCTGCGCATCGCGCTGATCGCGGACTCGCACCTGGGGATCACGCTCGACGGGGCGGGCTTTGCGGCGCAGATGGCGCGCATTCAGGCGCAGGAGCCGGACGTCGTCGTGCTCGTGGGCGATTTTGTGGACGACGATTCCGACAAGGTCGACATGCTCGCCGCCTGCGACGCGCTCGGAACCCTCAGAACGACCTTCGGCGTGTATTTTGTATACGGCAATCACGACAACGGCTATTACCGCTACCGCAACTTCGATTCGCAGGAGCTGCGCGACGCGCTGCAGCGAAACGGCGTCACGATCCTGGAGGACGAAACGGCGTACCTGACGCCCTCGATCGCGCTGATCGGGCGCAGGGACCGCTCCGACCGCACGCGCGCGGACGCAAAGACGCTGCTCGATGCGGTCGATCCGGACTGCTATACGGTCGTGCTGAACCATCAGCCGAACGACTACGACGCGGAAGCCGCGGCGGACGCGGACCTCGTGCTGTCGGGTCACACGCACGGCGGACATATCTTTCCGGCGGGTCAGATCGGTCTGCTGATGGGCGCGAACGACGCGATCTACGGGCGCACGCAGCGCGACGATACGACCTTCTTTGTCACCTCGGGACTGTCCGGCTGGGCGATCCCGTTCAAAACCGGCACGTTTTCCGAATATGTCATTCTCGACCTCGTTCCCACAGCGTAAAAGAAAGGACGGAACCATGAAACGCATCACTCTCATTCTGCTCAGCGCAATCCTGCTGCCCGCATGCCTCTTCGGCTGCACCAAAAAGTCCGTGAACATCCATGATCTGAAAAGCTTCGTGTTCGGCTACTCGACCGGCACGATGGTGAACAGCTATGTGCGCTATGAACTGCGCAAGGTCGACGGCGTATGGACCGCGACGCTCAAGCCGGACGGCGTGCCGGAGGAGGAAGCGACCGTCAAGGAGGTCGATGAATCGTTCGTGCGCGAGCTGGAAGCGGTGCTCAACGCGCAGAACATCGGCGCATGGAACGGGTTCAACAAGACCGACGACGGGGTCATGGACGGCAACGGCTTCCATCTGAACATCTACATGAACGACGGCACCTCGGTGTCCGCATCCGGCTACATGAAATGGCCGGATGGCTACCACGAAGCATCCGCCGCGATCGCCGCGCTGTTCGCAGCCGTCCTGTAAGAAACGGTTGTGCGGCGGCGCGCATTTGTGGTATGATAGGACTTGCGCGTCCGCGGGACGGACGCAGTTTCAAAAAGAGAGAACAACTATGGACATGATGATTGCAACGATTGCGAAGGACCTCAACCTTCGCACCGAACAGGTCGCGGCGGCGGTCGAGCTTTTGGACGCGGGCAACACGATCCCGTTCATCGCGCGCTACCGCAAGGAAGCGACCGGCTCACTGGGCGATCAGAAGCTGCGGCAGCTCAGCGAACAGCTCGAACGGATGCGCAGTCTCAACAAGCGCCGCGAGGAGATCTCCAAGGCGCTGACCGAGCAGGGCGTGCTGAGCGAGGCGCTCTCCGAAAAGATCGCGAAGGCGGCGACGCTCTCCGAGCTCGAGGACCTCTACCGACCCTACCGCCCCAAGCGCCGCACGCGCGCGAGCGTGGCGAAGGAACGCGGGCTGATGCCGCTTGCGACGTGGCTGATCCGTCAGCCGGACGGTGATCCGCTTGAACGCGCCAAAGCGTTTGTCGACCCGCAGAAGGACGTGCCGGACGCCGAAAGCGCGCTTGCCGGCGCGCGCGATATCATCGCGGAGGCGGTCAGCGACGAGGCAAGTCTGCGAAAGACGCTGCGCGCGGTCCTTGCGCGCGAAGGTGTGGTCAAGACGGAGGCGGCAAAGGACGAGGACAGCGTGTACAGCAACTATTACGCGTTCTCCGAGCCGGTCCGCACGATCGCGGCGCACCGCGTGCTGGCGATCAACCGCGGCGAGCGCGAGGAATTTTTGAAGGTCTCGATCCTTCCGCCGGAGCAGCGCTGTCTTTCGACGGTGCGCAATATGTTCGTGAACGGCACGAACGCGGCATCCGCGCAGGTGCAGCTTGCCTGTGACGACGCATGGACGCGCCTGCTGTTCCCCTCGCTGGAGCGCGAGATCCGCAACCTTTTGACCGACCGCGCAAACGAGACCGCGATCAAGGTCTTTTCCGACAACCTGCATCAGCTTCTGATGCAGCCGCCGATCCGCGGCAAGGTCACGCTCGGCGTGGACCCGGGCTTCCGCACCGGCTGCAAGCTCGCGGTCGTGGACGAGAACGGCAAGGTGCTCGACACCGGCGTCGGTCACTTCACCCTGCCCGGCAACGAAGCGGGCAAGGCGGCAGCGGCAAAGCTGATCAAGCGGTTCGTGCAGCAGTACGGCGTGACCGCGATCGCGATCGGCAACGGCACGGCGAGCCGCGAGAGCGAGCAGTTCATCGTCGGGCTTCTGCCCGAGCTGCCCGGCGTTTCATACATGATCGTTTCCGAAGCGGGCGCTTCGGTCTATTCGGCGAGCAAGCTTGCCGCCGAGGAGTTTCCGGACTTCGACGTCACGCAGCGCAGCGCCGTATCGATTGCGCGGCGCATGCAGGACCCGCTCGCCGAGCTCGTCAAGATCGAGCCGAAGGCGATCGGCGTCGGACAGTATCAGCATGATTTGAAGCAGAACGAGCTGACCGCCGCGCTCGACGGCGTGGTTGAGCAGTGCGTGAACGGCGTCGGCGTCGAGGTTTCGACCGCATCCGCCGCCCTGCTCTCGCACGTGGCGGGCATCGGACCGACGCTTGCAAAGAGCATCGTCGCCTATCGCGAGGAGAACGGCATTCCCTCGCGCGCGGCGCTCAAGAAGGTGCCGAAGCTCGGTCCCAAGGCGTTCGAACAGTGCGCGGGCTTTTTGCGCGTGCGCGACAGCAAGAATCCGCTGGATGCAACCGCCGTGCATCCGGAAAGCTACGACGCGGCAAAGATTGTCCTCACCGCGCTCGGCATCTCGAGCAAGGAGCTGAAGGGCGGCGTCGCCGACGTGCAGACGCGCGCGAAGGCGTACGGGCTCGAGAAGCTCGCGTCCGAAGCGGGCATCGGTCTGCCGACGCTTTCGGATATCCTGTCCGAGCTGCAAAAGCCGGGACGCGACCCGCGCGACGACCTGCCCAAGCCGGTTCTTCGCACCGACGTGCTGGACATCAAGGACCTCAGGCCCGGCATGGAGCTGACCGGCACCGTGCGCAACGTCATCGATTTCGGCGCGTTCGTCGACATCGGCGTGCATCAGGACGGTCTGGTGCATATCTCGCGCATGTCGGAGCGCTTCATCCGCCACCCGTCCGAGGCGGTCAAGGTCGGCGACGTCGTCAAGGTCTGGGTCGTCGACGTGGACGAAAAGAAAAAGCGCATCGCGCTCACGATGATCAAGGACCGCAAATAAGGTAAAAAACAGGGGCTGAAGAGCTCCTTTGTAAAGGATGTTTTCAAACCTTGCCGAAGAAAAAAGCCTTCCCCTTGAGGGGAAGGTGGCGAAGCGCGAGCGAGCCGGATGAGGTGTCAGAGCGAGACAAATCAACCGTAAAAGCCGACGTTTTTCGCATGTCCACCTCATCAGTCACCTTCGGTGCCAGCTTCCCCTCAAGGGGAAGCCTTTTTTCGTAAGGGCGCACTTACTCACCACCTTACGGCAGTGATCCACCTCGCTTCCATTTCGCTTCGCTCCATTACAGAGGCATTTCGCGCGCTCCCCGCGCGTACCATGCTCCGTTACAGCGGTGCCGCCGCGCGTTAATCGCGCGTCGCCATCCCTCCTGCATCGGGACGTGCGTTTTCAAATGAACAGAAACCTACCGAGATGAATCGTAATACTGTTATACTTATCATGATCCCTTTTTAATCAAATAATTTCAAAATTGAGAGTTTTTTTCACATAAAAGCATTGTAGATCTATTTTTGCTTGCTCTGAGATTCGAATGTGTGGATTATACTCTTTGCTGTTGTTTTTTATTTTCAACGGAACTGTGATACTCCGTATCCGGTTTTTAAGTTCAATCCACGTTTCATAATCATCTAACATATCTGCTTTTTGCTCTTCCCCACTTTCGCAAAAACGGATCTTTGTGGGAAATCGAATCACTAAACCAATTGTATTTTCAGGAAACTGAGAAAGAGACCATCCTTTTGTTAGCGGTGAATCGCCGTAAGGAATGACACAGAACGGCCCCATCGTTACACATGGCTGTATAAAATCGGGTATAGAAAGAAGCGTACCAGGTTTATAAACTATATTATTTAAATGTCTTGTAATTCCTATTTCGATTTCAAACAAATTGTAGTTTGCTTTCCATTCTGCTCTTTGACCGGAGCTAAGGAAACGGTACAGATTTTCATACGAACGGATGTAATCTTTGAAGCTATTCTCTGAATAATCTCTCTTAACACCGGTATTTGTAATAACAAGGTGAAACCCAGACAATACTTTCTCAAGCTCAAATGGGGTGACCAAAAACCATACTTTATTCATTGTCGACCCGATATATTTCATGGATTCTCCCTCAATCTGTTGATGTATTAAATTGTATGTTATTATATCATCAATACCAAAAGGAAGCAATGAAAAAGCACAGCCGATTATATCCGGCTGTGCTTTTGAAAATCCCTCTTGACAGAACCCCTCTGAACAGCCCCTTTTCTTATTCGCTGATCACCCGATGCATGAACCGGTCGTGCGCGTCCATCGGGATGCGGTCGGACAGCGCCGCGCCGAAGCACAGACACATCGTCCGGTCCGGATTGCCGTCCAAATAGCGGTCGTAGTAGCCCGCGCCGTGTCCGAGCCGCCGCCCGTCCTTCGACGCCGCAACGCAGGGCACGACGATGAGGTCCAGTTCCGACGGCTCCGCAACCTCGGAGCAGTCGACCGGCTCCGGGATGCCGTATGCCCCGGGCGCAAGATCGGACATGTTCCTGATGCGTACCGCAATCATTTCGGTCTTTGATACGCACTTCGGCACATACACCGCCTTGCCGTCGGCAAGCGCCTGCCGGATGATGCGGTCCGTGTCCGGCTCGGTCGGCATGTGCAGATACAGCAGCACCCGCCGCGCCGCGCGATACGCTTCGCTGCTGAGTACCGCATCCTGAATCGCCTCACTCGCCTGCGCGCGGTACGCCGCCGTCGTCGCCTTCACGCGCGCCGCGATTTCCTTCCGTAGCTGCTTCTTCTGCAGCATAAGTTCTTCCATCCGTCCGTCCTTTCGTTTTTTTGATCCGTCTGTTCGGGGCGCCGGGGTCGTCGCCCCCTACGCCTGCGATCCTCTATTTCAGTTATCCTTGCGGTTGTAGCCGTTTTTCATGGTCACGCTGGAGGCGTGGAGGATGTCCGTGAGGGCTTTGTCGGTGCGCTCCTTTGCCATCGCGGCGAGCGCGTCGTTCGCCTCCAAGCAGAGCGCGGCGTCGCCCGTTTTTTGCAGCTTGCGGTCGTATGCGAGCACGATCCTGCGTCCCTCGGTCAGCATGCGGTTCTGATACGACACGACCGTCTGGTTGGTCTCGTTATAGCTGTGGTCCGCGAGCGCGTCGATCAGCCGGCTCGCCCAGTAGAAGTTCTCCGTCGAGCTTTGCAGGTTCACGTCGGCAAGGTATTTGGGCATCTTCGGCACGTTCGGATAGACCGGCAGCATCGCGCTGAACGTCGTCGAGCCGAAGCAGATCCATTCGAGTCCCTTGGCGCAGTCGGGCGCGTCGGGGCGGATCTGGCAGATCGAGGTGACGCCGGTGCGGTTGATGCCGATCGAGCGGTACTTGCCGCGCACGCCGGTGTCCTGATTGAGGTACGGATTGAACGGCGTGCCCGCGTAGTTCGAGGACAGGATGTCCTTGACCTCCTCGATCGCGATCTTGCGCTCCGGCACGAAGCTCCAGGGGATGTTGTCGCTCTCCGGCGTGAAGTTGGCGTTCGGACCGTCCCAGCGGTACGTCGTCGGCGCAAGGTACCGTCCCATGAACCACGCGCGCGGCGTGTTGTAGATGTGATCGTGCTCCGAATGCGAGCCGAACGCGAGCCGCGGGTTGAACGCGCCGCCCTGATTGCAGTCGAGATGATAGGTTTCGATGAATTCGCGCAGGTCCTTCGAGCACAGATGCGCTTCCTGCTTGCCGAACGCATCGTCGAAATCGAAGCTGTCCATGCCGAACTGGTTGGGCATGACGACAACGACGTCGTCCGGCACGCGCTTTGCGATCCAATGATGCCCGCCGATCGTTTCCATCCACCAGATCTCGTGTTCGTCGTTGAACGCGATGCCGTTCGATTCATAGGTGCCGTACTGTTCGAGCAGCGACGCGAGCCGCAGCACGCCTTCGCGCGCCGAGCGGATATATGGCAGCACGAGCACGACAAAATCCTCCTCGCCGATGCCGCCGGGAACATCCTGCTCCTTTTTCGATTTTGCCTTTTGAAACGTCACGAGCGGGTCCGCCGCCAGCACGCGCGGGTTCGAACTGATCGTTTCCGTCGCGGTCATGCCGACGTTCGCGGCGTTGATGCCGGTTGCCGCCCACACGCCGTCTTTCGGGTCGACGTTCGGGCACGCGGTATAGCGCATCGGGTCCTTCGGAAGCTTGACGGTCAGGTGACTGCCGACCGTCATATACGTGCGTTTCTGATCCTTCGGTTCCACGACGATCAGCTTCTTCACGTCGAAATGTCCGTCGTCCGTGCGAGCGATCATCGTTGTATTGTCGTTGGCGGCTTTTCTGCCGACCAGCAGCGTTGTGCAACCCATGTTTGCTACCTCTCTTCCGTTCGTTCTTTTCTACCAATATACGCAAATTCCGCCCGTTTGTCAATCGCGCCGTCATCCGCCGCCTCCTCCCGTCGCTGTCCGAAAATCTTTTCTGTAATCTAATGTTATACCGTAATATTTTCTGTATTCTTAAAAATACTGTTTACTTTTTGTTGTCCGTAAACTATCATGGAAGAGAAAAAGGAAGGATGGATGCTATGGACAATACGGATGTAAAAATCATCAACGCCCTCTCGGAAAACGCGCGCATTTCGGCGAGCGATCTTTCCGAAAAGGTCAATCTTTCCGTGTCGGCGGTCATCGAGCGCATCAAGAAGCTGGAAAGCGCAGGCGTGATCAAGCAGTACACGACGATCCTGGACGAAAAGAAGTTCGGTCTGGACGTCACGGCGTTCATCTGCATTCTGATGGACCACCCGCGCTATAACGAGGGACTGATTGAGTTCGCCAAGAAGCGCAGCGCGATCGTCGAATGCAACTACGTCGCGGGAGATTACGACTATCTCATCAAGATCCGCACCGATTCGACGCGCTCGCTCGAACGCCTTTTGGACGAAGTCAAGAGCATTCCGGGCGTCGGGCGAACCAAGACGCTGCTCGTGCTGTCCACGGCAAAACAGGTTCATTCCCCGAAAATTCGGGAGAAATAAAAAATAAAAGGAGAAGTCAAATCATGATTATCGGTGTCCCCAGAGAGATTATGCACGATGAGAATCGTGTTGCAGCAACCCCCGAAACGGTCGCAAAGTTTGTTGCGGACGGACATACCATGCTCGTCGAGCGCGGTGCAGGCGCAGGCGCATTCTTCATGGATGCGGCATACGCCGAAGCGGGCGCTGAGATCGTCGACGATGTGCGCGACATCTACAACCGCGCGGATCTGATCCTGAAGGTCAAGGAACCGCTGTTCAACGAGAAGTACGGCATGCATGAAGTCGATATGATGAAGCGCGGTCAGTACCTGATCACGTTCATCCATCCGGCATCCCCGGTCAACCACGAGATGGTCAAGAAGATGGCGGCAAACGGCATCATCGGTCTGACCCTCGACGGCATCCCGCGTATCTCCCGCGCACAGAACATGGACGCTCTGACCTCCATGAGCACCTGCGCCGGCTATCGCGGCATCGTCATGGCGGCGGAAAAGCTCGCGAAGTTCATCCCGAACATCTTCTGCGCGGTCGGTTCGATCAAGCCCGCGAAGGTCATGGTCATCGGCGTCGGCGTTGCGGGTCTGCAGGCACTGGCAACGGCGAAGCGTCTCGGCGCGATCGTGTATGCGGCGGATATCCGCTCCGCAGCGCGTGAACAGGCGCAGTCCCTCGGCGCGAAGGTCGTCGACCTCGGCATTCCGGATGAAGTCTCCGTCGCGGCGGGCGGCTATGCGAACGCCATCACCGGCGAATGGCTCGAGAAGGAACGCGAAGCGCTGCGTCCGGTCATCAAGGATATGGACATCGTCTTCCTGTCCGCGCTCGTTCCGGGCAAGCTCGCGCCTGTCATGGTCACCGAGGATATGGTCAAGTCCATGGCGCCCGGCTCCGTCATCGTCGACATCGCGATCGACCAGGGCGGCAACTGCGAGATCACCACGCCGGGTGAAACCGAAATCAAGCACGGCGTCACGATCTTCGGCGTCAAGAACATCCCCGGCTTCCTGCCCACGAGCTCGACCTGGATGTTTGCGCACAACGTCTACAACCTCGTCAAGCACCTCAACAAGGACGGCAAGATCGCGCTCGATCTGAACGATCCGATCGATGCATCCATTCTCGTCACCGACGGTCAGAAGCTGGTCCACAAGGGCGCGATGGAAGCGATGGGCCTTCTGTAATCCGGAGGTTCGATGGATATTCTGACGCATCCCGTTTGGGGACCTGTCATTCTCGTCGGCGTCTTTATCGTAGCATCCGTGCTCGGCTACATCATCATCAAGAAGGTGCCGAGTCTGCTGCATACGCCGCTGATGTCCGGCATGAACGCGCTGTCCGGTGTCACCGTGCTCGGCGCGCTGATTGCCGGCGTGGTTTGTGCCGCGAACGAACAGACCGTGCTGATGTGCATCGCGCTTGCCGCGGCCGCGTTTGCGATGATCAACGTCGCAGGCGGCTTTGCGGTCACGCATAAGATGCTGCGCATGTTCAATAAGAAGGGCAAGGAGGACGCGAACGAATGAGTCCGATTCTGTTCTACGTGCTCAGTGCCGTTCTCTCGGCATTCGTGCTCATCGGTCTGTCGATGCAGAGCAAGGTTCGCTCCGCGGTCGCGGGCAACCTCGTATGCGTCTGCGTCATGCTGCTTGCGATCGTGCTGACCATCTGGAACGCGCTCGCGGCGGTGGACGCCGCCAAGTGGCTCGGGATCCTGATCGGCGCGGTCTGCGCAATGGCGGCCGGTCTCATCGCGGGTCTCATTTGGGCAAAGCGCGTCAAGATGATCGAAATGCCCCAGACCGTCGCGCTGCTGAACGGCATCGGCGGTCTGGCAAGCGCGCTGGTCGGCGGAATCGAGCTCGCCAAGGGCAGCGAAACCGTCTTTGCGCGCATCACCGCGGCGCTCGCTCTGGTCATCGGCGCAATCACCTTCACCGGCTCGCTGATCGCGGCGCTGAAGCTTGCGCGCAAGATCGACAGCCGTCCCAAGAAGTTCAAGGGTCACAGTCTCGTTTCCGTGCTGTTGCTCCTTGTCTGCCTTGCTGGCGTGGTGCTTGCGGCGTTTGACGGGCTGAACATCGTTTCGCTCGTGCTTTGCGCCGTTGCGGCTCTGCTGTTCGGCTGGCTGTTTGCGATGCGCGTCGGCGGCGCGGATATGCCCGTCGCGATCTCGCTTCTCAACTCGCTGTCCGGCGTTGCTGGTGCGATTGCCGGTATGGCGATCGCAAACGTGCTGCTCGTCGCGGTCGGCGGCATCGTCGGTTCGTCCGGCCTGCTGCTGACGCAGATCATGTGCCGCGCCATGAACCGGCACCTGATGGACATCCTGCTCGGCAAGACCGTCAAGCTCGACAAGCCCGAACCGAAAAAAGCGGAAGCCCCCGCTCCCGCTCCCGAACCGGAACCCGAGCCCGAACCCGAGCCGGAATTCTCGCTTCGCGACGCAAAGAACGTGATCATCGTGCCCGGCTACGGCATGGCGCTTTCACAGGCGCAGCATAAGGTCAAAGCGCTCTGCGATAAGCTCGAAGCGAACGGCGCAACCGTGCGCTTTGCGATCCATCCGGTCGCGGGACGCATGCCCGGTCACATGAACGTGCTGCTCGCGGAAGCGGACGTCGACTACGAGCACCTCTACGAGCTCGACGCGATCAACGACGACTTCAAGAACTGCGACGCGGTCGTGGTCGTCGGCGCAAGCGACGTCATGAACCCCGCCGCGCGTGAAGCCGAGGGCACACCGATCTACGGCATGCCGATCCTCAACGTCGATCAGGCGCCGCAGGTGATCGTGTGCAACTACGACCTGAAGCCCGGCTACGCGGGCGTCGAAAACCCGCTCTACTCGCGCAAGACCGGCATCCGGCTCCTGCTCGGCGACGCAAAGGAATCGCTTGATACGCTGCTTGCAGAGCTTTCGACCACCGCCCCCAAGGCGCAGACGGAAGCACCCGCGTTTTCGCTGAAGGACGCAAAGAACGTGATCATCGTGCCCGGCTACGGCATGGCACTTTCGCAGGCGCAGCATAAGGTCAAAGCGCTCTGCGACAAGCTCGAAGCGAACGGCGCAACCGTGCGCTTTGCGATCCATCCGGTCGCGGGACGCATGCCCGGTCACATGAACGTGCTGCTCGCGGAAGCGGACGTCGATTATGAGCATCTCTACGAGCTCGACGCGATCAACGACGACTTCAAGAACTGCGACGCGGTCGTGGTCGTCGGCGCAAGCGACGTCATGAACCCCGCCGCGCGCGAAGCGGAGGGTACGCCGATCTACGGCATGCCGATTCTCAACGTCGATCAGGCGCCGCAGGTGATCGTGTGCAACTACGACCTGAAGCCCGGCTATGCGGGCGTCGAAAACCCGCTTTACTCGCGCAAGACCGGCATTCGGCTCCTGCTCGGCGACGCAAAGGAATCGCTCGATACGCTGCTTGCGGAGCTGTAATCCCAAAACTCGAAAGAGGACTTCCGACCGGAAGCCCTCTTTTTTGTCCGCGCATCCTTATCGCAAACCGCGCAAGAGTCGCCCAGGTTCCCTTCCGCGCGGCGAAGCCGATATTTTCGGAAAATTTCTGCAAATTTCGCATTTTTCTGTAACACTTTGCCCTTCTTGTGTGTCATAATAGAAGAGAATCATCCTGCAGTTCAATACGCGTAGAAGTATACCTCGATGTACCAGTTCTCCGCGAGCGGTTCCATTTCGGAATAGCGGATCTGTTCTGCGGTGTTCGCCGTATAGATCAGCCAGACCTCATAGAGAATGCCGGGATCCTGATACGTCGTATCGATCGCCCGCGGAAATTCCACTTTGAAATACGGTGCGGCGTCCTCCGCAAAGACCGGCTCCGGTCCGCTTTGGTATGCATGGATCCCCGTCTCTGCCGACAGCGCGATCAGCTTCTGCAAACTTTCCGGCAGCGTCGCAGGATCGACCGTTTCATTTTTCCTCTGCGCTTCATCCCAGCAATACGCCTCTCCGTCCGCAATCCCGAAATGCTCAAGATCGGGCCACTCCGCAGCGGCAAGTTCGAACAGTTCCCTGTACGCTGCAAACAGCGTCTCTGCCTCTGCTCTCCTCTCTTTCGGCGCAATGATCGGGTACGCCCCGTATTCCGTCCCCGTGCAGGTGAAAAACGGATTCAGCGCCGGATCCTTGACCTCCGGTTCGCTTGTTTCCGCAGGTGAGTCCGCGGGCTGTTCCGTCGCTTCACTTTGTATTTCCGTTCCTCCCATGCTGCATCCAAGCAGCAGGGCCGCCAGCAAAAGAATGATAATCTGTTTCCGTTTCATACTTTTTCTTCCGTACTTCGTGCGTTCAATCTGCCTGCCTGATAAACCGTGTCTGTCCGCCTTCGCCGTTCGGTACAAACAGGGTGTCCGTTTCGAGATCATAGGTCATGACGCCGTCGGAAACGAACAGATAGTATTCCTGCTTTTGCTTGACGACAGAGCCGTCGGGATATACCTCATAGTCTTCCATGTACAGATGCACGGTGTTGTCTGTTAAGATATAAGTAAATGCAAAACTGCCGGTTTTCCCCGATTGGGAAACATTCAGCGTGACCTTCTCGTCCGATTCAAATACCAGTTCACATGTATACCCCTGTGCGGATGACGGCGGGTCGATCATTGTCCACGTGCCGACAAGACTTTTGATCTCAAACGTAGCGTCCGCTTTCTCGCTGCTTTGATTGAGAAACGCATTGACCACGCTGTCGAACTCGCCGATGCCGTACTCGCCCAGCATCATGCCGACCGCAACGAGACTGTTCTTTTCATCGGACAGGACTCTTGCAAGGCAGGCGTATACTTTTTGGGACCGGTTATACAGATGATAGCAGACCACGCCGTTTTCAACGGTTCGCACGGAATGCCCGGAAAAGTCCGCATACTGCGACTCCGGCACGCCGATCTTGCTGAGCAATATCTGAAGATGCTGCTCCGAAAAGACGTCGCTGTCCCACCCATCGAGCGTTTCCGTCGGTATCAGCTCATACGCCAACTGGAACATGTTCCGATCGTTCATTTCGCTTGTAATGGATATGAACTCTTGGTCGGACTCGTGCGCGCTGACAAAGCCCTCCGGGATCAGGCAGTCATACCCCTGCCAGGGGTGTGTGACTGTCTTGATCTCCGGCAGATCGTCGGTCAGCTCCAACGGCATGCCTTCCGGCGCGGGCGTACTCGTTTCCGCAGGCACCGTCGGCAGCGGTTCTTCCGGTTCGGTCGGTTCGGCAAGACCGGGCGCGGTTGCGTCCGCCGGACGGACGCCTGCGCCGGCGGGCGGCGCGTCTGTGGACTGTGCATCCGGATTGACCGGCGCGAGAACGTCGGGCTTGATGCCTTTTTCGCCTCTGCTGACGCCGATCATCAGCCCGACGACCAGAACGACGGCGGCAAGGCTGACGCCGGTCAGCGCAAAGGCAAGCACGCGGCGGCGCTTCGGTCCCGGCGCGGGTTTCGGCGCGGGCTGCCCGAAAAAGTCCTCCGCGCCCGTCTGCTTCGGCGGTTCGCCGTACAACGCGGCGTCGAAGCGCTTTTGCGATTCCTCGGGGATCGGCTCAAGAACGGGCTCGCGATCCCAGAGCTCGCCCTGTTCCGCGGCCTGTTCGACGATCGCCGCCTGCAGCAGTTTGTCAATCGTTCTCTTTCGCATATCCGTTCTCCCTGCACATCCCGAGTACGGCGCGCCGCGCGCGCACAAGATACACGCGCACGGTGCTTTTGGTGACGCCGAGCGCGTCCGCGATCTCGCGATTGCTGAGTTCCAGCAAATACTTATACCGCAGCACGTCCTTGAGGCTCTCCGGCAGCCGCTTGAACGCCTCCTTGAGCTCCGCGACGGTCAGCGAGCGGATCGCCTGCTCCTCGACCGCGGCGCTTTGATCGACGGGATCGAACGATTCCAGCGGAACCGTTGCCTGCGTACCGCGCTGTCGTCTGCGGTTCAGCGCGTTGTTCTTCACCGCCGTGACCAGATAGAGCGAGCGCGCCTGCTCCGGCAGGGCCTTGAGCCTGTCAAAATGCTTGATGCACCGCACGAACGTGTCCTGCACGGCGTCCTCCGCCGCGGTCGGATCGCAGAGAATGCCCATCGCCGTGCGTTTCATGCGGTGGTAGTTCTTCGCGAACAGATCAGCGACGATCGCGCGGTCCTCCTCGCTGTTCAAGATCAGCAGCAAAAGTATCATTCCGGTTTTCCCCCTTCAACCTCTCTGCCTATAGAAACACTTCAGACGGCAAAAGTGCTACATCTTTTTTCATTTTTATTGTACCGCAGCCGACAAATGCGGTCAAGTTCGGCAAAAAAACCGCTTTTTTCGAAAAATTGCGCATTTTGGTGTAACACTTTGCCCTTCTTGTGTGTCATAATGAATAGAGAACGCAACGAAAGGAATTCCGCGCTATGAAACGTATCCTTGCGGCGCTGCTTGCCGCGCTTCTGCTGTTCGGCTTGTTCGGCTGTCACGACACAACCGGTCAGGCGCCCGAAGAAACCGCGCCGGTCGTTAAGGCGACGGCCGCGCCGACCGATACCCCCGCGCCGACCGAGGCGCCGACTCCGACGCCGGAACCGACACCGGAGCCGACCAAGTCCCCCGCCGAGATCTGGGCGGCGTTTGATGCGCAGTATCCGGCCAAGCGCTCCGCCGTTTCGCTGAACGCGGCGATGAGCCGCATTTGGGATCCGTCCGCGTTCGACATCGATCCGGATTCGCTGCCGGTCATCGCCGAGGGAACGATCGAGGAGAGCATCCGCTACTACGCGAGCCTGCGTCAGCTTTTGAACGAGGTGACGGCACTCGACGCGTCCGCGTTCGACGAGAAGGACAAGCTTGCGTACGACACCGTGACCGAATCGCTCAAGGCGACCCTCAAGCAGGCGGACTTCCTTCTCTGCGAAGACCCGTTCGCTCCGGGGGAGGGCTGGCACGTTTCACTGCCCGGCATGCTTTGCTCGGTGAACATCCGCAGCGAAGAGGACGTGCAGCGTTACCTCAAGCTGCTGTCGTACATGCCGGAATTCCTTGACAAACTGCTTGCCCGCGAGCAGCAGCGCATCGACAACGGCATGTTCATGACCGCATCCGCGCTCGATCAGACGCTCGAGGAGATCGACAGCGTGCGCAAGGAGGGCGAGAACTTCTTCGCCTACACCAGTCTTGCGGACTGCATGACCGGCATCGGCATGACGGCCGAACAGCAGGAACCGTATCTTGCGCAGAATAAGACGGCGGTCGACGCGCTCCTTGCCGCCTACGACAAGCTCTACACCGCGCTTTCCGGCATGCGCGGGCATTGCGAGAAGGAGGCAAGCCCCTATGCCGATCCCAACAAGTACGAAAGCACCGAGTGGTACCGCTATTTCCTCTCGAAGCTCACCGAGGTCGCCGGTACGGGCGAAGGCGCACAGCGTCTTGACGCCGTGATCGGTCTGTACGACGCCGCAAGCCAGTATCTGAGCAATGAGTACGCGCAGATGGATCTGCCGGAGGATCTCGGTACGCAGCTCGACAATTATGAACCCAAGTCGGTCGAGCAGTACTATACCGAGACGATCGCCGCGCTCGAAGAACTGTTCGGCCCGCTTTCGGTCAAGCCGGAACCCGTCTTTTTGCCGGATATGCAGGACGATCTGTTCGGCAATATGAAAGCGCGCTACTTCTATGACGCGCCGGAGCATTCGGTCACGGCGCTGCGCGACGCCACCGACGACGTCGCCATGCATGCGATCCATGCCGCCTGTTTCGACTATCTGCACCGCTACTCCTTCGAACACGGCGTCAGCCGCGCGCAGATTCTGGAAGCGCCGGGCACCTACTATAGCGGTATGAGTTTGCTGCTCGCGATGCATCTGCTCAAAAAGAACGCGCTGCGCACCGGCGAGTATGCCGAGTGGTACAACGTCTTCATGACCGTCTACAACTACGTCCTGTGCGGCTATACCGCGGGACTGATCGCGCACGGCTTCGATCAGAAGGAAATCATGGACGATCTGACGCAGTACTACGGCATGCCGCAGGCATACGCGGAACAAATATATCAGACCGCGCGCAACAGTCCGTTTACGTGCCTTGAAATCAGCTTCGGCTTTACGTCGCTGTACCTGCAGCGTCAGGCGTGCCGCACGAAGCTCGGAGGACAGATGGACGACCAGATGTTCCTCGCATTCCTGCTGGACTGCGGACCGGCCTTCCCCGTCGCGCTCAACGACCCGATCACTGCATGGGCTGACGGCATCCGCAACGGCAACTGACCGGCTGAACGAACAAAAGACCGCGCCTGCGGTCTTTTTTCTATGCAAGGGTGTTGCGTTCTGAGATTCTTCGCCTGCGGCTCAGAATGACGGTGTTTTTACTTCGGTTCGACACCTCATCCGTCACTCGCCGCAACGGCTCGTGCCACCTTCTCCTCGAAGGAGAAGGCTTTTGGAGGAGCGCACTTCATGGCGCCCTTGTGTAAGGGGGCGCGGAGCCGAGCGCCCGCG
>DFEW01000050.1:25784-36989 GCA_002369195.1 Christensenella sp. UBA3792 | reverse complement strand
CCCTTCCGTCTTTTGCTGCGCAAAACCCACCCTCCCTTACACAGGGAGGGCATTTGGGTGTGCGCAATGCACGTGATGCGGTGTTTTTCCGCTTGAGAAAAAGATTTCTATACCGTAACGGATACGGTATTTTTTGATTCTTCCTTACCGTAACGGATACGATACTTATTATTCTCTACCGTATCGGATACGGTATTCGTTATTACCGTATCCGTTATTACCGTATACGATATAAATATCGTATTTGGTACATAGGAAGAAACTCCGCGCGGACGCGAAAAAACGGCGCCATGCACAGAACAAAAAAGAAGGGGCTTCCCCCTTCTTGGTGATTATACGCGCGCGGTGCGATACAGCGCTGCGATTTCCGCTTCGGACAGATATCGCCACTCACCCGGCTTCAGCTCGCCAAGCTTGAGCGGTCCGTATGCCTCGCGCTTGAGGCGCAGGGTACGGTGCCCCACCGCTTCGAGCATGCGGCGGATCTGCCGGTTGCGCCCTTCGTGGATCGTGATCGAAAACGCGGTGCCGCCGGTCGTGCTTCTGCGGATATTGGCGACCTTCGCGGGCGCGGTCATGCCGTCGTCGAGCTGCACACCGTTGGTGAGCGTCGCGATCTCGGTTGCGGACAGCGTGCCGTCGCACACGACGCGGTACGTCTTTTCGACGCCGTAGCGCGGGTGCATCAGGTGATTGCACAGCTCGCCGTCGTTCGTCAGCAGCAGCAGTCCCTCCGAATTGAGGTCGAGCCGTCCGACGTTATAGAGCCGGTACGGCAGGTCGGACACGAACGCCTGCACGGTCTTGCGACCCGCCTCGTCGCTCGACGTGGACACAACGCCGCGCGGCTTGTAGAGCATCAGCACGACGCGCTTCTGTTCGAGTGAAAGCCGCTTGCCGTCGAGGCAGACGACGTCGCCGTCCTCGACCGACATGCCGAGCACGGCGGGCAGTCCGTTGACCGTGACCCGCCCGTCCGCAATCAGTTGTTCCGATGCGCGGCGCGAAGCCACGCCGCAATCCGCCATGTATTTTTGCAGCCGCATAAACCCCTCGCGATTCCGTGCACAAACGACGAAACCGCCTGTTCAAAATAGTCGGTAAAACCGCGCGCGTCGACCGCTTCCCGTGCAACGATCGGCACCGAACGGATCGCCTCCCCGTTGCGGTACAGCGTCGCCGTTCCGACCGCATCGCCCGCCGCAACCGGCGCACAGACCGTCGGAAGGAAGGTCGTTTCGACCGAATAGATCGCGTCGTCGTCGCGTCTTACCGGAACCAGTATACAGGAAATCGGCGCCGCAGGCAACGTTTTTTTCGAACCGTTTTGCACCGGCAGCATAAAAACGGCGTCGGTGCCCAGAAACAGCCGCGCCCGATACGTCGAAAACGCGCCGTCGAGCATCGATTCGGCGGTGTCCCACATCGACGGACAGTTCAGCACGACGCCGACGAGTTTCATTCCGCCGCGCTCCGCTGCGAACGCGAGGCACTTGCCCGCCGCCTTCGTGTAGCCGGTCTTGACGCCGATCGCGCCTTCGTACTCCCACAGCAGGCGGTTCTTGTTCTTGAGCGTGCGCACCGTGTCGCCGCGCGATTCGTAGTACTGCGTGCGCACGATCTCGCAGAAGGTCGGGTTGTCGAGCGCCGCCGCCGCGAGCATGCACAGATCGTGCGCGCTCGTGTAGTGATCGGGATCGTGCAGTCCGTTCGGGTTCGTAAAGTGCGTGTCCTTGAGTTTCAGCTCCTCCGCGCGCGCGTTCATGCGGTCGGCAAACGCCGCGATCCCGCCGTCCAGAAAGCAGGCGATCGCCGCCGCGGCGTCATTGCCGGAGCGCAGCATCAGCCCGTACACGAGATCGGCAAGCGGCAGCCGCTCGCCCGCCTTCAGATACATCGACGAGCCCTCCGTCCCCGCCGCCTCCGGCGCGACCGTCACCGTCTCCTGCATGCGGCCCGATTCGATCGCAAGCAGGGCGGTCATGATCTTGGTCGTGCTCGCCATCGGCAAATGCGCATGCGCGTTCTGTTCGAACAGCACCGTGCCGGAGTTCGCCTCCACAAGGTACGCCGCCTGCGCGGGCACCGTCTCCGCGCCCGCGGATGCCGGAACCAGCAGAAGCAGGCACACGAGCGCGGCAAGCAGCCGCTTCACGCTTCCTCCTCCGGGGCGCGGCGCAGATCGTCGAGCGCTTCGCGAATCTCGTTCATCGCGGTCGGAATCAGCTGGACGAGCCGGTCGAGCGTATTGTCGCAGTCGGCATGCAGCAGCGTCGCCTTGCCGCCCTGCATGTACAGGAACGCCTTCGGCGTGATCGAGACGCCGACGACGCTCGCGCCCAGAAACGGGTAGCGGTCGGCGTCGTTGTCGGGCTGCCCCTTGCGCGCGACGGTCTGCGTCGGAAAATCCCCGCCGCCCGCGAAAAAGCCGAGCGAGACCTTTGAGACGGGGATCAGCACCGCCCCACCCTCGCCGTAGATCGGGTTGCCGACGATCGTGTTCACGTCGATGATGTTCTTGACCTCGCGCATGGTCGTTTGCAGAATGGTTTCAACAGGATGCATATTCGGTCCTCTTTTCTTTCGGAATACGCCTATTGTTTGCATCCTTCGCCCGCGCTATACGCTTCTTGTGCAAAACGCCCGCGAGCATGACCGGCGGCTGCGCGATCAAAAACGCATCGAGCGACAGCCGCAGCATCGGTCGGCGGATCGGATGCACCGCGACCGTTCCCGATCCCGCGATTGCAGGCACGAGCATTGAGAAGAGTACGCCGAGCGTTCCCGCAAGCACCGTCGCGCCTGCCGGATCGTCGCGCACGCCGACCGTGACCGAAACGCAAAGCCGCTCCGCCCGCACGCCTTTGTGCGCGCCGCCCGCCCCGCCGGAGCGCGATCCGAGCCGGATGCGCCTTTTGCCGATGCACAGCGTAAAGTACGGCTTTTTGAGCAGATACACCCGCAGGCGGATCGGAACCGGGATCAGCCCGAGCAGGTACAGCCGCGCATGCACGACCGCCCCGCGCACGCCGAGCCGCGCGCGCACGCGCACCAAAATCGGCATCGACAGCAGCAGCAAAAGAAACAGCAATATGAAAAGCGCGATCAGGATCCCCATGCGCACAGCATGCCCGAAATCTGCGTTTGCATACAAAGAAGCGCCCGTTAGGGCGATTCCGATATTAGTCTTGGGCTACCTCGCATCTTTGACAAACGGTTATGCTTATGAATTCTATTAAATGATTTGGATCGAGTTTTTCATTTTTCCTGCTGCAACATGGATCATGATTTTGCTGTAACGATCCGCGATTGTAATTGTCCGCTCATATCGCTTCGATCCAAGGTGAAACTTAACGACATAGGTACCGACATTCAGAGTAAAATGCCGCATGTCGCCGGAAGCATATTTTGCAGACATCGTATTATTGATTGAAGTCTGTAGAACAATCCTTTTTGAAGCTCTGAATACGATGGTCACATTCGGGTTTGTGATAATCTGCGATAACTGATCCCGCTTTTTTAGTATTTCGCTATTTGACGGATCAGCAGTAAGAATAACATCACAATACTCTATTGCCTGATCTATCTGACCATGCTTATTTAGGCTCTCAATATGTTGTATCAGTTTTCTTACAGTATCTGCCGAATTGCTGCGTGACGTTAAGGGACGAGCAGCCGGTGCTGCATTTCTTTCAGACGTGTGATCGATCGGCGTTTCAGGTGCAGATGGACGTTTGCGCATAACCGGTTCACCGCAGTAGGCGCAAAACACAGAGCCCGGGAACAATTCGTTCCCACATTTCGTGCAATAAGACATCAGCGCAATCCTCAGCAAAAGATAGATATTACCAACACATTTGTTGGATATAAATATAATACCCCTCCGCAGATGGAATGTCAAACATCTTGTTAAAAAACATCAATATCAAAATACAATTTGATAACTTCTTGCGAATTCTTGCCATATAGTCATGATTTCATATTGACATATTACCATTCGCCGAATAGAATTATTACAGTAGCAAACAATCATCCGATCATAATGTTCATTTGTCATATAGGAGGGCTTGCTCTTGAAGATCAGTTATAAAAGGCTGTGGATGCTCCTGTTGGAGCGAGACATTTCTCCTGCCACCATGCGCAAGGATTTGCTTATCTCTACAGGTACGATGACAAAGTTGCGAAAAAATGAGGAGGTCGCTCTGTCGGTTCTTCTGCGCATTTGCGAATACCTGAACTGCAATGTAGGCGACATTTGCGATGCTGTGCATCCGCAATAATGCGAACAAAAAGAAAAGGCACACAATCGATTTTTATTGAATATAGTAGGAGGCAGAAATGGGTATCTTTCGAAACAAGGGGATTCTGAATGTTATTCGCTGTGACGAACCAAATTACTTAGTTTGGAAGTGGCATCCCGCCGGAGTACAGCCTGGAAGCAGCAAAAGAGAGAACGCATTGCGACTTGGATCAACTTTGCACGTAAAAGACGGCGAAGTTGCCGTATTCGTTTACCGTCAGAAAA
Organism: Christensenella sp. UBA3792; assembly: GCA_002369195.1. Taxonomy (GTDB): domain Bacteria; phylum Bacillota; class Clostridia; order Christensenellales; family CAG-138; genus UBA3792. Next base: position 32,464 of record DFEW01000050.1, on the reverse strand, counting down.
ACGGCACAATGCAGGATTTCATTGAGGGACCGTTCAACAAAGCCATAAAAACAGCCAACCTGCCTGTACTGTCTTCGATCATCGGTTTGGCGTATGGCGGGGACACACCGTTTCAAGCGGAAGTGTATTTTATCAACCTCGCAAAGGTAATTCAAGCACGGTTCGGCGTACCATTTTTTGACGTGTTTGATCCTCGCTTCCCCGACTTTGGCGTACCTGTCGCAGTCAGAGGAAACGTGACATTCAACGTATCGGATTACCGCAGCTTTATAAAGCTACACAGATTAATCGACTTTGATTTGGACGATTTTCAAACACAAATACGGGACGCAATCAACCGCTATGTCAAGGATACGATTGCGAATGCTCCTGCCGCAAACAATATTCCGGTTGTTCAGCTTGAGAGTAAAACAGCCCTTATCAATGATGCAATCGAGCTCGATATAAAAGAAAGGCTGAAAGAATCCTTTGGAGTCACGGCGACTGCCGTCGACATCGGTGCTATTGAAATCGACAAAACCAGTCCTGCGTATGAGCATCTTATGGCAGTAACTAAAGATGTTGTTACGGCTACCACCGCAGCACAGATGCAGGCGATGGTCAAGAATATCGCGGACAAACAGCGTATTGAAGCCAAGGATTATGAGGAAACCTTACGGATCAAACGGGAAGAAGCTCAATATTCACAGCATAAGCAGACGCAAAGCTCCAATATCGAAGCCTTCCAAATCGAAAAGCAGGCGGAAGTCGGTATCGCGGGTGCAAACGCTCTCGGTCAGATGGGCACAAATGGAGCCGGTTCCGTCAATATTGGGGCAGAAACCAGCGGCGGAATGGGTTTCAATCCGGCAACAATGATGGTGGGCATGGCGTTAGGCGGCGCCGTTGGACAAAATATCGCGGGAACGATGAATGGCATTATGTCCAACATGAATGTTGGGCAGATGACGGTCCCTCCAATCGTGCCAAATCCTGCATACTATGTGGCCGTTAACGGGCAGCCGGCAGGACCTTACGATGCGACCGCCTTGAAACAAATGGCTTTATCAGGCTCCATCGATAAAGAAACACTATTATGGAAATCGGGAATGCAGGCATGGGAAAAACTGTCTGATATAAGTGAGCTGCAAGACGTGCTGCCAAGCATCATGCCTCCCGTTCCGTCCAAATAACAAACAATAGAAGCAGATGTACGCTTCACGAATCGATTGAGGAAAAATGAATGACATACTGCATTAAATGCGGCAGACAAATAGAGGAAAGTAGTAAGCATTGCAGGTATTGCGGCGCAGAGAATCCGCGATATCCGGAATACATGCGCATACGCATCCAAGTTCAGCAGGAGGAACTAAAAAAGAAAGAGGATTCGCTCCGGCAACAGGAAGAATTGCTCAAACAAAAAAGGCAAAGTGATGAAGAGGAACGACAGCGCCAAAAGGAAGCGCTCCGTCAAAAAGAAGAAGAGCTGAAAAGAATTAAGCAGGAGCGGAATACTACACGCACTACGACCTATCGCGGCGGGGTTGAAAAATGCCCGAACTGTGGATGCGTTGTGCAAAGCCATGTAGCGAAGTGTCCCGACTGCGGGTTTGTATTTATCAGTCAAGAGTGTAACGAATCTGTTGAAACTTTCAAGGATCATATACAAGCATACGACGATCAAATTGCTGCGGCAAAAGACAGTGGTAAGAGCAGCACGGCTTGGATCGTAGTCAACGTTTTGTTTGTATTGATTCCCCTTATCGTTCGTACGATTTATAGGAGGCTCATTCAGCCATCGATAAAGCGGATTGGTAAGGATAATCTGCTGCAGGACGAGCAGAAGAAGGCTGCCTTCATAGAAAACTACATCTTCCCTTCGGATAAAAGATCGATTATCGAAGCACTGCTGTTTATCAAATCAAAGGTTGCATTTATCTATGAAGCAAAGGTGGATGACCGAACGATATTCTGGACGGATCAATGGACCACTAAAGGAGATGAACTGAAACGTCGGGCAGATGTCAGCCTTGGAAACGATAAAACAATCGCCGACACGTATAACAGCATTAATCAAACGGAAATCTTGATAAAGGAAAGAGTTAAGCACCGTGCGATTGTCGGAAGTGTCCTACTGATTGTTTATATCGCGATACTAATAACCGGCCTCTTTATCGCGTGGAATCGAGCAGCAGCACCGCTCATAGAAACCATCAACAAAGGAAGGTCGTTGTTTGTATCCACCCGTTCCATAATGCCGGATGATACAACTGCCATTGAAGAGCAAGACCCAGAGCCACTGAAGCTTACTGTAATTGATGTCGAAGGGAAAACCATAGAGGAAGCTCGAACTGCGCTTTTAGATGCAGGCTTTACTACAGTTGTCTCCAATGATAACGATCCTTCTTGGGATCCCGATCGATGGATTGTTGTCGGTCAAAGCTATAAGGCAGGAAAAAGCATTATGCCGGATGTTCGGATAGATCTGTATTGCAAGAAGCTGTGCTATGTAGATATAGTCGTTACCTCCGGTGACAATATGCTATTCAGCAAATATGATATGGAGATCTATTTAGATGATGTTCAAATCGGAACAGTATCTAACGGAGGGACGCTGCTCTGGAAAGACAGCTTACTGGAAGGGAACCATACTCTAAAAGCTGTAAATGTTGAAAAGCGAGAGGTTTACAGCACTGCACAGATGGATATTTCCGGAAATACAACATTTAGTTGTGAATTGTTCCACGGCAACTCAAAAATAGAATTCAAAGATATTTCTGTAGCAAACGAGGTTGAGAAAAGAGCGGAGTAATTATTTCTCTCACTTCTTGCATATGACCAGCTCAAAAAAACGAAGGGAATCGCTTCCCTTCGTTTTAACTTTTCCTCCTTATCGGTGTTCCGCATTCGAGCGCTTTCATGCCGGAACCGCGTTACAACAGCCCTTCGATCGTCGATGTATAGTCGCTCTCGATCTGTGCGACCGGTTCGCCTGCGCGCAAAAAGCCCTCGCGCACGCGGCGGTTTTCCCGAAGGAGCCAATCGACCGTGCAGTAGGAATCGTCCTGCCTCGCTTCGATATCCGAAGCATGCGACGCGATCTGCGAAGCATTCGAGGCGATGTAATCGTCCGACATGGCAAGGCAGATAAACCGGATCGAACGGAGGTAGCGCGCCGTAAAATCCGATCTCCAGTCAAACGGGACGTAGCAGCCCTCCACGATCAGGTTCTGCTCGTTCTCGATCGCGGTCTTGATGATCTCGCGAACGATCGGCCAGAGGCAGTCGACGAGTGCATCGTCGTCCTCCGGCGTCAGGTTCGTCCGCCCGCTCCGAATGAGCCCCATCTTCAAATGATCGATGCAAAGATACGGAAACCGGTACCGTTCCAGCATCTTCTGCGCCAGCAGCGTCTTACCGGTGTGGGACGCGCCCGTGATCAGAATCACCATCGCCTTTTTCCTCTCCGATTGCTTTTCTCCATCATATCACGCGGTCGTCCGGATTGCAACGGCACGAAAAAAGGACGCGGATCGCGTCCTTTTGAGAAATTCGAGAATGCTCAGCGCATGCCCTTGTCGTACGGGATGCCCTCCGCCTTCGGCGCGCGGGAGCGCTTCGAGGTCAGCGCGAGGACGATCAGCGAGACGATGTACGGAAGCATGTTGTACACGCTCTTCGGGATGTTCAGGTTGTTGAGGAAGTCGAAGCCCGTGTAGACGCTGCCGAGTGCGCGGAACAGACCGAACAGCAAGGCCGCGAGCACGATGCGCACCGGTTTCCACTGACCGAAGATCATAACCGCCAGGGACAGGAAGCCGAAGCCCGCGACGCCGACGTCGAACGACCACTGCGAAACGCCCGCCGTGATGTACACGATGCCGCCGAGACCGCCGAGCGCGCCGGAGATCATGACGCCCGCGTAGCGCATCTTCAGCACGTTGATGCCGACGGAAGCCGCCGCCTGCGGATGCTCGCCGCACGCCTGCAGACGAAGACCGAACTTGGTCTTATAGAGAACGATGTACGATGCGACCAGCAGCACCAAAGCGAAGAGCAGGAACCAGCTGTATTCGGTGCCCTGCACGATCAGCAGCTTATCCTTGACCGCGCTGTAGATGACTTTCGGGGAGTTGTTGGAGCCCATCGTTTCCGCGATGTTCACCGACTTGACGACGACCGTTGCCGCTGCGACGCCGAGCATGTTCATTGCCGTGCCGACGAGCGTCTGGTCCGCCTTGAACGTGATGGAAGCGACGCCGAGCAGGAGCGAGTAGATGACGCCAGCCGCGATCGCAACGCCGACCGTTGCCAGAACGACCCAGATCGCCGGCGTGGTCACGCTCATGTACTTCAGCACCAGCGAGCCGCCGAGCGCGCCGATGACCATGATGCCTTCGAGACCGATGTTGATGACGCCGGAATGCTCCGAGAAGCATCCGCCGAGTGCTACGAGCGTTAAGACGGAGGTAAATACCAGCGTATACTGTATCAAAAGATCCATTATTTGTTACCTCCTTCCGTATTCCCTGCGGCAGCTTTCTGCTTTTGCAGCTTGCGCTCCTCCGCACGGTCGATGAGACGGTTCATCGTCGTCTTAAAGAACAGGACGAAGCCGCACAGATAGATGATGATCGAGGAGATCAGGTCCGCAATCTGCGGCGGATAGCTCTGCGTGTTCAGGTTCAGCGCGCCGCCGTCGGTGATGTGCTGAATGAAGAACGACGAGAAGATCGAGCCGATCGGGTTCAATGCGCCGAGGAACGCGCCTGCGATGCCGTTGAAGCCCATGCCCGGAACCGAGCTCTGGTTGATGTCCCACTCTTTGAAGCCGGAGAGGAAGTACAGACCTGCCGCTGCGCCGGAGAGCGCGCCCGCGATGATCATCGTCAGGATGATGTTGCGCTTTTCCTTCATGCCGCAGTACTTCGCCGCGTTCTTGTTGAGACCGGTTGCGCGCAGCTCATAGCCGAGCTTGGTCTTTTCGAGCAGGATCCAGATCAGGATCGCGAGGATGATCGTGATCGGCAGCGCGATCGTGACCTTGGTGTTGCCGTTGAACAGCTTATCGAGACCGAGCCGCGGCAGCAGCGCGCCGGGGTTGATCTGCGAAATCTCGTAGGTGTCCTTCTTGCCGACCGGCGCGAACGGCGACAGCAGCGTGTTGACCGCATACAAGCTGATCCAGTTCAGCATGATGCAGGAGATAACCTCGTTGACGTTGCAGTATGCCTTCAAAAGACCGGAGATCGCGGCAAGCAGCGCGCCCGCAACGATCGCCGCGAGCAGGCAGACGTACCACGGGAGTCCGAGCGCCAGCGCGCAGTAGAGGCACGCGCCTGCGCCGACCACGTACTGACCGGCGGCGCCGATGTTGAAGAGGCCGACCTTGTATGCAAACAGGACGGACAAGCTGCACAGGATCAGCGGCATCGTCTTGACGAGCGTATTGCCGAGTTCCTTCAGCCGCAGCGCCGTGCTCTTACGCGCAAAGAAGTTCTTGAGAACGCCGGCGATTGCATCGTTTGCGCCCTTCGGCTCGATCAGCAGAAGCACGACGTAGCCGACGAGCACGCCGACGATGATGCACAGCAAAGCTGCCAGAATCGATTGCAGCGCTTTGTTCTTCAGGATCTTTTTCATTTTACGACCACCTCGTCTCTCTTCGCGCCCGCCATGTAAAGGCCGAGCTCTTCCTGCGTCGTCTTTTTCGGATCCAGTTCGCCGACGATCTCGCCTTCATACATGACGAGAATGCGGTCCGGAACGTCCATGACCTCGTCGAGTTCGAGAGAAACCAGCAGAACCGCCTTGCCCGCATCGCGCTGTGCGATCAGCTGCTTGTGGACGCCTTCGATCGCGCCGACGTCAAGACCTCTGGTCGGCTGCACCGCAACGAGCAGCTCGGGGTTCTTGTCGATCTCGCGCGCGACGATCGCCTTCTGCTGATTGCCGCCGGACATCGAACGCGCCATCGTGATCGCGCCCTGACCGGAACGGATGTCGAATTCCTCGATCAGCCGATCCGTATACTTGCGGATGTTCTTTTTCTTCAAAAAGCCCGCTTTGTTGGTGAATTCCGGCTCGAAGTAGCGCTCCAGAACCATGTTGTATTCCAGAGAATAGTCGAGCACGAGGCCGTGCTTGTGGCGATCCTCCGGAATGTGGCTCATGCCCAAGATGTTGCGCTTGCGGATCGGCATCCTGGTGATATCCTTGCCGCACATCGTGATCTTGCCGGAAACGAGCGGTTCGAGACCGGTGAGGCCGTAGACGAACTCGGACTGGCCGTTGCCGTCGATGCCCGCGATGCAGACGATCTCGCCCGCGTGCACGTTCAAGCTGACGTTCTTGACCGCGTTGTTTTTATGCACCTTGGAGGCGACCGTCATGTTCTCGATGCGCAGGATCTCTTCGCCGATGTGCGCTTCCTTCTTTTCGACGTGGAAGTTGACGTTGCGGCCGACCATCATGCGCGAAAGCTCTTCCTTCGAAGTTTCGGAGATGTTGACGGTGCCGATGTACTTTCCCTTTCTGAGAACCGTGCAGCGGTCCGCAACCTCCATGATCTCGTTGAGCTTATGGGAGATGAACAGAATGCTCTTGCCCTCCGCCTTGAGGTTCTTCATGATCTGCATGAGTTCGGTGATCTCCTGCGGGGTCAGAACCGCCGTCGGTTCGTCGAAGATCAGGATCTCGTT
>DFEW01000050.1:5651-25717 GCA_002369195.1 Christensenella sp. UBA3792 | reverse complement strand
TCGCGGTAGAGCATCTTGAGGATTTCGGTACGCTGCTGCATGCCGACCGTGATGTCCTCGATCTTAGCGTCGGGATCGACCTGCAGACCGTAGCGTTCCGAAAGCGCCATGACCTTCTTCTTCGCTTCCGCCTTCTGGAGGAACCCGAACTTGTTCGGCTCGACGCCCATGATGATGTTGTCGAGCACGGAGAAGACCTCGACCAGCTTGAAGTGCTGATGCACCATGCCGATGCCCAGCGCATTCGCGTCGTTCGGGTCGTTGATCTTCACGACCTTGCCGTCCTTCTTGATGACGCCCTCTTCCGGCTGATACAGACCGAACAGAACGCTCATCAGCGTGGACTTGCCGGCGCCGTTTTCGCCGAGCAGCGCGTGGATCTCGCCCTTTCTCAGCTGAAGCGTGATGTTGTCGTTTGCGATGATACCCGGAAAGCGCTTCGTGATGTTGAGCATCTCGATCGTGTAATTCTGAGCGCTGTCCTTAGCGGAAACATTCGCAGCGGGTTTCGTTTCCAAATCTCACTACCTCCATCCTCTGTAAAATTGCATTCTCATGCACCTTATCAAGCATATTTTAGCATAGGATATATCATTTTTCAAGTACGATGTTCCGACGCAAACCCGTTTTTTTCGACGAACGCGGCAAACAAAAAAGGGCTCGTTTTCACGAGCCCTGATCGGGTCAAAGATTAGCCCTTGATGTTGCCGTACGCATTGACGGTGATTTCGGTTGCGGGCATATCGCCGATCGCGTTGGAAACGGTGATTTCGCCTGCGAACATCTTCGCGACGAGCGCCTTATAGTCGTCCTGCGTGAAGGTGTCTGCCCACTGAGTGGACTCCATCGGGATCTGGACGAAGTTCGCCGTCGGATCGTCGCCGGAGACGAGACCGAGGTTCGCAACCTGGCCCGCGTAGTTTGCCCAGTTGTTGTTGAGGATCACGTCGGTGAGGGTTGCCTTGACGGTTGCCGCCAGGCCCTTCATTGCGGAGGTAACGGTCATGCCTTCGCCGCCGAGACCTGCGATGATCGCAGCCTGGTCGACGTCAACGCCGATGACCTTGGAACCTTCAACCTTCTTTGCCGCTTCAACCGCGGAGGTGTAGATGCCGCCGCCGCATGCGAAGACGACTTCAACGCCCTTGGTCTGATACCAGGTGTCCATGTAAGCGGTGATGTCCGCATCGCCGAAGAACTGGTTGCCGTAGACGTACTCAACGGTTACCTGATCCGCAATGCCGAGTTCAACAGCCGCCGCGTTTGCGCCCTGGACGAAGCCGTAGCCGTAACGGATAACCGCCGGAACCGCCATGCCGCCGAGGAAGCCGAGGTGCTTATAGCCGAGCTTGACTGCCGCAACGCCCGCCATGTAGCCGCAAAGCTCTTCCTGGTAGACCGCGCAGTAGGTGTTGCTCAGGTTGACGAAGTCTGCAAGATTCCAGTTGTCCGGATTGTAGTCATACTGCTGACCCGCAGCGGTGACCGCAGCTTCGAGCAGGTCGCCGAGGGAGACGTCCAGCGCGACGAACTTGGTGTCCGGATACTTCGGAGCAACTTCGACGACGGTGCCCGCAAATGCGAAGCCCGGCATGATGATCACGTTGTAGCCCTCATCGATTGCCGCTTCAACCGCGGAAACACGCTCTGCGGTGCTGTCGCCGGACGGCTTCTTGTAGGTGAACTCTACGTTGTTCGCTTCGCAGAATTCCTTGCAGCCTTCGTAGGTTGCCTGGTTGAAGGACTCGTCGGTGATATCGCCGTAGTCGGTGACCATCGCAACTTTATAAGCTGCCGTGGCTGCGCCTTCGTTGTTGTTTGCCGGTTCGTTGTTCGCCGGTTCATTGTTCGCCGGGGTGTTGTCCGGCGTCGCGGGCGTGCTAGTGCAGGCAACCGCCGCGATGACCATCGCGAGAACCATCAACAAAGCGATGATTTTCTTCATTTTGATTTCCTCCTGATAAAATTCTCCCGTGCTCGGGAAATGTATTATACGCCATGCGTACGGATGTATTATAACAGATACTTTCCGGTATGAAAAGAGAAATCTGCGAAAAATTTTCAAAATTTTTAACAACTTTCGCGTAAAACAAAGAAACCACCCGCAAAAACGGGTGGTCTTTGTTCGGAAGTTTACTCCTCGTCCGCCTTGAAGTTTGCGAACAGGCTTGCCAGAGACGTGGTCGTCTGGGTCACCGGCGGGAGTTCATACTCACCGTCTTCGGAGTTGCGGCGGCGGCGATCCGGACGGGATTCGCGGCGTTCGCCGTTTTCCTGCGAGCGGCGCGCGCTGCGCTCCTCGCGTTCCTTGTTCTGCTGCTCACGCTGCGCTTCGCGCTGTGCTCTGCGCTCCGCATTGACGCGATCGCGCTCCGCCTTCTCGGCTGCGAGCTGCTCCGCGATCTCCGGATTCTCCTCAATGAGAGCATCCTTGCGGCTCAGACTGATGCGCTTTGCTTCGACGTTGACGTCAAGCACCTTGCAGCGAACGATGTCGCCGACCTTCAGCTCGTCTTCGACCTTCTCGATGCGGTGGATACCGACCTGAGAAATGTGGATGAGACCGTCGATCGTCGGCTCAAGCGCGACGAACGCGCCGAACGGAACGATGCGGACGACCTTGCCCTCGACGATGGTGCCGATCGGGTACTTCTCTGCCGCCTTGGTCCAGGGCTTCGGCTGAAGCTGCTTGTAGCCCAGCGAAATGCGTTCCTTCTCGCGATCGACGCCGAGGATCAGCACTTCGATTTCCTGACCGATGGACAGCGCATCGCTCGGATGCTTGACTCTGCCCCATGCGCAGTCGGTGACATGGACGAGACCGTCGAGACCGCCGATGTCGACGAACGCGCCGAAATCGGTGATGCGGCGAACGATGCCGTGGATCTTCTCGCCGACGACGAGAGAATCCCACTTCGCCTGCTTGGCTGCCTTTGCTTCATCGAGCAGGACCTGCTTGATGGAAGCGACGATGCGCTTCTTGCCCTTGTCCGCTTCGAGGACCTTGACCTTGACGGTCTTGCCGACGTACTCGCCGAGGTTCTCGACGTATTTGGTGGAAACGTGCGAAGCCGGAATGAAAGCGCGGATACCGCCGTTGATCTCGGCGATGAGGCCGCCCTTGACGACTTCCTTTACCACTGCCTCGTAGACCTTGCCTTCGACGTCATCCGCAAGCATTTCGTCCCAAAGCTTCTTGCCTTCGACGTTCTTGCGGGAGAGGCGCACATTGCCCTCACCGTCATTGACCATGACAACTTCTACATCGATGCTGTCGCCTTCCTTGACCGTGTCTTCCGGACGGACTTCGGGATCCTGCGAGAATTCTCCCTTGGGGATCACGCCGTCTGCCTTGTAGCCGATGTTGACGAACACTTCGCCGTCCACGATCTGGAGCACGGTGCCCGTGATCAGCTGGCCGGGATGGATGCGTCTGACGGTCTTTTCAAAGGCCTCTGCAAATGTTTCGGGCTCGGCTTCCGCCTTCGCCTCGACAGCAACGGGTGCCGCTGCTTCTTCTACCGCTTCAACGGTTTCCTTCACTTCTTCGACCGCTTCAGCAGCTTCTTCGGCGACCGTCTCAGCGGCTGCCTGCGCTTCTTCTGCAACGACTTCAGTGGCTTCGGCGACAACCTCAGCGGGAGCTTCCGCTTCGATGGTTTCTAACGTCGTCTTTTCGAGTTCGCTCATTACTTGTTTAACCTCCCTAATCATCGCGTGAGGCGTCGATGCGCCTGCGATTACACCTATTATATCATCGTGTTTTATTTTTGCAAGAGAAATTTTACCGATATTCTCAATGATTTCGGCTTGCGGACACGTTTTTTTAGTTAATTCAAGCAAAGCGCGGGTGTTTGCGCTGGTTTGCGAGCCGAGCACATACATACGGGTGCATTTTTGTGCCAACCGCTCCGCTTCCTCCTGCCGCTGCCGCGTCGTGTCGCAGATCGTGCAGAACGCGTGCAGGCAGCCGACGTGCGCTGCAAGGTACGCCCTGATCGCGTCGTAGTCCTCGTTTTTGGCAGTCGTCTGCGAAACGAAGGTCAGCGTGTCGGGCAGATCGAGCGCTTCCGCCTCCGCAAGCGAACCGACCGTGACCGCGTCCGCGCCGGCGCGGCTTTTGATGCCGATCACCTCCGGATGCGTCGCCTTGCCGAGGATCACGACCGCCTCGCCCGCCGCGCTTGCGTGCTCGACGATGCGATGGATGCGCTTTACAAACGGGCATGTCGCGTCGATGACGTTGACGCCCTTATTTCGGCACGCGTCGAACACCTGCGGCGGTGCGCCGTGCGCGCGGATGACCAGCGTGTCCCCCGCCTCAAGCGCGTCGATGCCGTCGACGGCGCGAATGCCGCGCGCCTCAAGCTCGCCGACCACCTGTTCGTTGTGGATGATCTTGCCGTAGGTGAACACGCGGTCCGACTGCTCCGCCGCCCGGTTGACGAGATCGATCGCGCGCGAAACGCCGAAGCAGAACCCGCCGTGCTGTGCAAACAGAACCTGCATTACATCGCCTCCGCAACGTCCCGGAGCGTCATCATCGCGTCGGTGATCGCCGCGTTGACCGCGTCGACCGGCTTCTTGCCGGGGCAGCGCGCCTTGACCTCCGAGGGATAGATCGGATCGCCGACCGCCGCCTTCATGCGCTGACCGAACTTGCGGTCGTGATGCACGAAGTAGATCGGCACGATCGGCGCGTCCGCGCGCAGGGCGATGAACGCGCAGCCCTTGTCGAACGCATCCATGTCGCGCTCGGTGCCGGTGCGGTGTCCCTCCGGGAACACGCCGAACGCCTTGCCCTTGTTCAGCAGATCGACGGCGTGCTTGATCGACTTCGTGTCCGCCGTGCGCTGATTGACCGGGAAGCACAGCAGCAGCCGAAAAAACGCGCGCATGAACTTCGACGAAAACAGCGTCGACTTCGCCATGAAATGGATGAAGCGCGTGGTGACGCACACGATCCACAGCGGATCGCTCATCTTGACGTGATTCGATACATAGATGACCTTGCCCTTGCTCTTCAGCGCCGCGCGGTTGTGCACCTTCGGGCGTCCGTACAGGAGCATGATCGGCTTCAAAATCAGCACGCCGAGCAAATACAGCATGGTTAAACCTCCGAAAGAATCGCCTGTGTCGCTTCCTCGATCGTCATATGCGTGGTGTCGATGCGTTTCGTGTCCGCGCCGCAGTACAGCGGCTTGTAGGCGCGCTCGCTGTCCTGTTTGTCGCGCCGCACGATGTCCTTCAAAATCGTGTCGTAGTCCGCTTCCTGTCCCGCTTCCAGCAGCTGCTTATACCGCCGGTTCGCGCGCTCTTCGGCGGATGCGGCGACGAAAAATTTATAAGGCGTGTCGGGCAGCACGTTCGTGCAGATGTCGCGTCCGTCCATGACGACGCGCTGCGCATGCGCGACCTCGCGCTGCAGCTCGACCATCCGGTCGCGCACGGCGGGCACGCGGCTGACAAGAGACGCGCCCTGGCTGATTTCCTCGGTGCGAAGCTGTCCGGTGACGTCCTCGCCGTCCACGAGCATGTGCTGCTCGCTGCCCAGATACTGCACGCGCACGTCGAGCGTGCGCACGAATTCGGAGAGCCGCTCCTCGTCCGTAAAGCCGATGCCGTGCTTTTTCGCCGCGACCGCCGTCGCGCGGTACATCGCGCCCGTGTCGAGATACGGAATGCCCAGCGCCTGCGCGATGCGCTTTGCGACCGTGCTTTTGCCCGCGCCCGCGGGTCCGTCGATGCCGATGCTTTGTTTCATCTTATGATACCTCCGTGGGAATGCTGCTTCCGGCGAGCGCGCCCGTCGACCACGCGATCTGCAGATTGAATCCGCCCGTGAACGCGTCGACGTCGAGCATTTCGCCCGCGAAGTACAGGTTCTTGATCTTCTTCGATTCCATCGTCGAGGGGTTGACCTCCGAGACCTTGACGCCGCCGCGCGTGACGATCGCCTCCGCAACCGGACGCGCGCCCTTCACATGCAGCTTCAGTCCCTTCAGGGTTTCGACCAGCGCTCGCCGCTGCGCCTTCGAACAGTTGCCCGCCGGCGCGGACGCGTCGACGCCCGCCGTTTCGAGGACGACGCCGAGCAGCCGCTGCGGCAGCAGCCCGTACAGCGCGCCGCCGAAGGTCTTTTTCGCGTTCGCCGCAAGGTCGCGCAGAAGCCGCGCATCGAGCTGTTCCTCCGAAAGACCGGGCTTTAGGTCGATCGAAAGGATCGCGCCTTCCGGCTGCTCCGCAAGCAGCGCCGACGCCGAAAGCACGAGCGGACCGCTGACGCCGAAGTGCGTGAACAGCATCTCGCCGAGCTCGGAGTACACCTCCTTGCCTTTTTGGGTGTACGCGGTGAGCGTGACGTTTTTGAGCGTCAGCCCCGAAAGCGATTCACACCACGGCTCCTCGGTTTCGAGCGGGATCAGCGAGCCGAAAAGCGGCGTCACCGTATGCCCGAGCGCTCTTGCAAACCGCAGTCCGTCGCCGGTGGAGCCGGTGCTCGGATAGGAAAGCCCGCCGGTGGCGAGAATCACCGCGTCGAACGGTTCGACCGTCTCGCCCACGCGCACGCCGGTGACAAACTCACCGCTTGACAGCACCTCCGCAACGCGCGTATTGAGGCGCACGTCGACGCCGCGGTTTCTGACCGTGCGTTCGAGCGCTTTTAAGATATCGCTCGACTTGTCCGACGCCGGAAACGCGCGCTGTCCGCGCTCGACCTTGACCGGCACGCCCGCGGTCTCGATAAGATCGATGATCGCCGCGCTGTCGAAGTTCGCGTATGCGCTGTATAAAAAGCGCGGGTTTTTGACCACATGGCGGAAGAATCCGTCCCGATCGCAGGCGTTCGTGAGGTTGCAGCGTCCCTTGCCCGTGATGAACAGCTTCTTGCCGAGCTTTTCGTTCTGTTCAAACAACGTCACGGCATGTCCGTGCTCCGCCGCTTTGATCGCCGCAAGCTGACCCGCCGCGCCGCCGCCGATGACCGCTACTCTCATGCTTCGCCTCCGAATTCTTCCGAAAGATCGACCGCGTCGAACCGCGCCGAATCATAGCCCATCGGCGTCACCGTCACGTAGCCCTTTTTGAGCCACGCATAGTCGGTGTCCTCGTCCGGATCGCACGGGAGCTTTCCGCGCGGCGCCCAGTAGTACGGCCGTCCGAGCGGATCCTCGCGCCGTTCGTACTGCCGGTTGTAGCGCACGATCGCAAGGCCCTTGACCTTGTACCCCTTGATTTCTTCCGCCGGCACATCCGGCACGTTCACGTTATAGAACAGCCCGGTCGGCAGCGGATGCCGTTCGACGATCCCGATCATGCGCTCGGTCACGGCAAGCGCGGTTTCAAAGTGCGTCGGATTGCGATGATCCAGCGACATCGCGATCGCCTGCAGTCCGTAGAGCGCCGCTTCCTGCGCCGCCGCACACGTGCCCGAATAGAGCGTGTCGGTGCCGAGATTCGGTCCGAGATTGATCCCCGAAATCACAAGATCCGGCTCCGGCACCAGATTGCCGAGCCCGAGCCGCACGCAGTCGACCGGCATGCCGTCGACCGCAAACGCCGCCTTGACCGGCTCCTCCGTCGCCGTCTCCTTCGCGCGAAGCGGGGACGAAAGCGTCATCGCCTTCGATACCGCGCTCCTCTGCCGATCCGGCGCGACCGCATATACCTCGTGTTTGTCCGCCAGCCCGCGCATCAGCGTATGCATGCCGACCGCGTCGATGCCGTCGTCGTTGACCAATAGAATCCGCATTCCATATGCCCCCAGTTTGTAGTACCTTCAGTATAGCAAATCCCGCGCGCTTGTGCAAGGCGTTCGCGCATGAAAATAGCCCTCGCGCGATGCGAGGGCTACAGCTTGTCAAAAAACCTTTTGACAAGCTGAGCAGGCTGTTGGGAAGGGTGGCAGAATTCGTGTTTTCACGATGGAGCTATACTAAAGTATGCGACTGAGTGAAAACGCGGATAGTTTGCGACGAAATAATAGAAAGAAAGGGCATTTTTGTGCCCTTTCATCCTGCAAGTGTTCATTCGAAACATATCGCCGCAAACGGTCTGACCCCTTTTACGACAGCCTGAAGCCCTCGCGCGATGCGAGGGCTATGCATTACAGGTTTTCGTTTTTCAGCGCGTCGATCGGGTTTTCGCGGCTGATGCGCCTTCTTGCGTAGAGCATCGTGGCAAAGACGACGGCAAACACCGAGCCGACCGCGATCAGAATGCTTTGCCACGGCATGTAGAATCCGCGCTCCAGCTCCCGCGCGACGATCTTGTGAATCAGGAACGTCACGCCGACCGAGACCGGAAGGCCCAGAAGCAGCGCGCGCAGTCCGTAGATGACGCATTCGTAGCTGAGCATTCTGCGCATGCCCTTCTCCGTCATGCCGATCGATTTCAGCATTGCGAACTCCCTGCGCCGCAGCATGATGTTCGTGCTGATCGTGTTGAACACGTTCGCCGCCGCGATGAGCGAGATCAGGATGATGAAGCCGTAGGCGAACACGTTGACGACGCCGACGATCATGCGGCTCTGCTCGCGCTCCTCCGCGATGTCGCCCGCATAGCCGTTATAGCGCCAATCGGCGTCCTTGATCCGATCGAGGATCGCCGTCGTGAAGCCCTTGTGGTCGGTGACCGCAAAGAACATCTGCGCCTGCGTCTCGCCGCTCAGAACCGCCGGATCGAGGCGCGAGAACGGATAAATGATCGACGCGTTTTCGGTCGGGATGCAGAAGTCGTCCGTCTTTACGAACGCGTCGGCCGTGTAGGTGACCGTCTCGGTCGCTTCCTCGATCGGGAGCACGGCGTCCGCCATTGCGATGTCGAGCGTGCGGCTGTACCCGTTCTGCGCATCCATCACCGCGTGCCAGTAGTCCTCCGGATAGTACGCGATCCGCGTTTCCGATGCTTCGGAATCGGAATCGTACTCCCAGATGAACCCGTCGCGGGCCCGGACCTTTTGCGTCGAAACCGTCGCGGGCAGCGCGTCGGAACGGAACAGATCGAAGCGATACCGCTTGGAGCCGTTTGCGCCGTACACGCTCTGTGTAACATCGGAGTTCATCAGCACGCCGTTGGGGTTTTCGGGATCGAAATACGGTTCCGGATCGACGCCGCTTGCCCTGCACAGGTCGCGGAACGCGGCGTCCTCCAGATACAGCACCTGTACGGGCACAAACATTTTGCCGTCCGCCTCGGTTCTGCCGGTCGGAACGCTCTTGAACGCATCGGTCAGCAGCGCGGGATCGGTCGCATAGCCGTCAAGCTCGAAGCTCTGCACATAGTAATACGCCGAGCGCGTGACGCCCTCATATGTACGCATTTCGCGCATCATATCGTCGACGACGCCGACCGGCACGTTCGCGAACACGTCGACGTTCGTGCTGTCGGACAGCGTTTTCACCATATCGGTGAGGTAGGTGCAAAACGACGAGGCGGAGATGAACAGCACCACGCTCATGAACAGGGAAATGACCGTCGCGCGGTAGCCCCTGCGGTTGCGCTTGAAGTTCTTCGCGCCCATCGTGCCCTCGAAGCCGAACAGCTTCCCGGTCAGCTTCGACGTTCTGACCTCCCGCGGCCTGATCTTTACGTCCGTGCTCTGCCGGATCGCATCGATCGGCTGCAGTCTTGCCGCCCGCCGTGCGGGAACCGTCGCGGAAATCAGCACGGTGATGAGCGCAATCACCGCCGCGATCAGCAGCGCGACCGGATGCAGCACGAGGCGCATCGTAACCGCCGAGCCCGGCATGAGCCGCGTAAACGTGTCCTTCAACGCCCAAAGCGTGATCCCGATGCCGAGGCAGCCGATGAGAAGCCCGACCGGGATGCCGATGCCCGAAAGCACCAGCGCTTCATAGCGCACGGATGCGCGAATCTGCTTTTTCGTCGCGCCGATCGATTTTAAGATGCCGAACTGGCGCGTGCGCTCGGAGACCGAGATCGAAAACGCGTTGTAAATCAGCGAGATTGAGCCGAACATGACGAGCAGCACAAGGATGCCCGCAAGACCGTACAGCATGGTCGTGATCGTATCGTCGCCGAACGCGCCGTACAGGCGCATCAGCGAACGGTTGGAACCCCAGTTGTCCGAAAAGGTCTGCGCGCTCATGGTGCGCTTGAACAGATACGGATGCTTCACCGTGAAGAACACGGTATTCTCGCCCGCTCCCTGTCCCTTCGTGAATGCACGAAAGCCCGTGCCGCCGACCGAGGGGTCGAAGCTGCGGTAGACGCCGACGATCGTATAGGTCATGGGAACGGCGTCGGCGACGGTCTCGCCCTCCCACATCGAATCATACTCGGAAAGCGGCTCGCCGTTCGGATCGACTCTGGTTCCGATCGACAGCGTGACGGTTCTGCCGAGTTCAAATGCCGAAAGGTCCGCGACCTGCGATGTCGAAACAAAGCGCGACGAAAGGATCAGCTCATGCTCGTTTTCGGGCATGCGGCCCTCGACGATGCGCTCCGCAATCAGCGGCGCATCGTTCGATAGCGCGTCGACAAAGAGCGCGGGACGACCCGCCGTTTCCGGATCCTGCGCCTCATAACCAACCGTCTGCCACGACGTGACCACGTTCCGTACGAACGATTGTTCCCCGACGCGCTGCGCCTCCCCGTCCGAAAGACGCGTAAAGTATGCATGGTAGTTTCCGGCATCCTCTGCGATCACACCGCGCATATAGCAGAGCCCGCTGTATGCGCCTTCGATGACCGCGGTCAAAAGCGCCATCGAAAGCACGATGCCGATGATCGTGACGAGCGTGCGCATGCGGTTTTTCTTCAGCGCGCGCCGCGTGAAGGTGTGCAGAATGTTCATGCCTGCGTCCTCCGGATGCGCTCGTCGCGCACGATCCTGCCGTCCTCGATCGCGATCACGCGGTCCGCCTGCAGCGCGATCTGCTCGTCATGCGTGATGACGATCAGCGTCTGTTCGTACTTGCGGTTGCTGAGCTTCAGAAGCTCAACGATCTCGCGGCTGTTTTTGGAGTCGAGGTTGCCGGTCGGCTCGTCGGCGAGCACGATCTCCGGCGCGTTCATCAGCGCGCGGCCGATCGACACGCGCTGCTGCTGTCCGCCCGAAAGCTGGTTCGGCAGGTTGTTTTTGCGATCCTCAAGGTCGAGCAGGTGCAGCAGTTCGTCGAGCCGCTCCTCGTTGACCTTGCGCCCGTCCATGCGCACCGGCAGCGCCATGTTTTCCACGACGTTCAGCACCGGGATCAGGTTATAAAACTGATAGATCAGTCCGACGTGACGGCGGCGGAAGATCGCAAGCTGCTCCTCGTTTTGCGCGTACACGTCCTGCCCGTTCACAAAGACCTTGCCGGACGTCGGACGGTCGACGCCGCCGAGCGCGTGCAGAAGCGTCGATTTGCCGCTGCCGGACGGACCGATGATCGCCAGAAATTCGCCCTTTTCCACCGAGAACGATACGCCGTCGAGCGCGCGCACTTCGTTGTTGCCCGCGCCGTAAATCTTCGTCAGATTTTCTACCTTTAAAATCTCCATTCGAAAAAACCTCCTTCGGTTCCGTATTTTCCATGTTACAAAGCCATTGTACATAACAAAAGTGACAGTTCGGTGACTGTCACAAAAAAAGTGTTGATTCGGTTTGATTCGTCAGAGCACGGAGCGGTAGAACGTGACCGTGAACAGCGCGCCGCCGTCGACGTTCTTTGCCGTGACGGTGCCGTTCTGGCTCGCAACGATCTCGCGCGTGAGCGCCAGCCCGATGCCGATGCTGTCCGCCGACGCGTTCCTGCCGCGGTAAAAGCGTTCAAAGACATGCGGCAGGTCCATCGGATCGAAGCCGGTTCCGCTGTCGCGCACAAAGATGCGCACGAACACCGGCGAGCTCTCCGTCCGCACCGCGATGCTGCCGCCGGACGGCGTGTGCTCGAAGCAGTTTTTGAGGATGTTCGAGAGCGCTTCGACCGTCCATGCGCGATCGAGCGCGATCGTCGCGTCGCCTTCGACCGTAAAATTGACGTCCTTCAGCTCCATCTGAATGCGAAGCGGTTCCGCCGCCTGCTCGATCAGTTCGGCGACCGAGACGGATTCGGGCGCAAAGCGCACGGTCTGCGCGTCGAGCTTGGAGAGTTTCAGCAGCGTTTCGGTGATCCATTGGATGCGCGCAAGCTGCCCTTTGAGCTCGTGCAGATACCGGAGGCGCGTTTCGGGCGCGAGCCGATCGTCCGCCAGCAGCGAAACGGTCAGGTTCATCGAGGTCAGCGGCGTGCGGATCTGGTGAAAGAGATCCGCGATCGCGTCGGACAGCAGGCGCTTGTCGGCAAGGAGCTGATCGGTCTGCGTCCTGAGGCGCACCGTCATCTTGCCGATCTCCGAATGCAGGATCGCCAGCTCGCCTTCCTCGCTCCCCTCGGTCAGCACGCGCTCCTCCCCGTGCAGGATGCGGTCGATGCTGCGCGACAGCGCGGCGATCGCGCCGTAGCGTTTGCGGTTCAGATACAGATGAAAGCCGCACAGTCCCGCGCCGAGCGCCAGCAGCAGCGCGCCCGCGACCGGATGCACGAAAAAGCCCGCAACGGCAAAGAGCACCGTTGCGGCAAGATCGACGATCCATTCGATTGTCAGCGCTTTGTTGCGAAACATGTTCAGTCCATGCGGTAGCCGAGCCCGCGCACCGTCTTGATGATCTGCGGCTCCGATCCGTCGTCGCCGAGCTTTTCTCTGAGGCGCTTGATGTAGACGGTCAGGGTATTGTCGTTGACAAAATCGCCCGCGATGTCCCAGATGTCCTCCAAAAGCTTTGCCCGGGTGAGCAGCTTGCCGCGATGGTTCAAAAACACCGTCAGCAGCCGGAATTCGAGCGCGGAGAGCTTGATCGGCTCGCCGTCGCGCTGCACGATGCCGCGGTCCGGATCGACCGTGATGCCGTTTCCGATCGAAATGACCGGTTCCGCGCCGGTTCTTCTCAGCACGCTTTTGATGCGCGAGACGAGTTCGCGCGGGCGGAACGGCTTGGTGATATAGTCGTCCGCACCCATGTCGAGCCCCTTGACGACGCTGTTTTCGTCGCCCGACGCGGTCAGAAAGATGACCGGAATGCCGCGTTCCTTCGCAGCGGCGCAGACCGCGAACCCGCTGCCGCGCGCAAGGGAAACATCCAGCAGCACCAGATCGAACGGCGCATCGGCAAGCGCCGCCTTCGCTGCGGCTTCGGTCGCGGCGGTCGCCGTCAAAAAGCCCTCGCCGTTCAGATATTCGGACAGCATGCGCACGATCGCGCCGTCGTCTTCGACCAGCAGAATCCGCGTCATATCAGCTGATCTTCAGACAGAACAGACGCGTCTGCTCGGTGGTGCCGGTCGTAGCGACGACCACGTAGTTGCCGAACGATACCGGCGTCGCGTCGATGCGCTCGCCGAGATCCAGCGCGAACAGCGCGTTCTCGCCGGGGCGTGCAGCATTGTACAGCTTGATGCAGCCGTCGCGGTCGCAGGCGATCAGGTACGCGTCGCCGCGCGCGTTGTAGACGACCAGCGGCGAGGACACGTAATCCGCGTTGCCGGTCTGCTTGATCTCCCAGCGGATGTCGCCGGTCTTTCGATCGTAGGCGATGATCTTGCCGCCGTAGGTATAGGTCACGTTGCCTTCCGCGTCGGTCGTATCGACCGCGAGCCCGTAGAACGCGCAGATCAGCAGGTCGCCGATCGTGCCGTGTCCGATGTGCGGCGTCGCCTTGCTGCCGCCCTTTGCGCCGCCGATCGTGATGCAGATTTGACGGTTCTCCCAAATCTTTTCGCCGGTCAGGGCGTTGAGCTTGCGCACGTAGCAGTAGCCGTAGCCGTTCGGCAGCGTCTCGTCCTGCGAATCGCATTGCGAGCAGGTGTAGACGAACACGGTGCCCGCATCGCCGTCCTCCTCCAGGACCGGCGTCGCGTCCGTATCGCCGCCCGTGTCCGCGACGAACTGCAGCTTTAAGGTGTTGAGATTGATGCACTGGAGCCGCCCGCCGTTGTCGGTCAGGTACAGATTGTTGCGGAACGCCGCCGCCGAGGACTCGAACCCGTAGCTGCGCTTGCCCGCAAACGTCGTGCTCGAATAGCCGGTGCCGGTGTAGCGGTACTTGATGCGGTCGCCCGATTCGACCGACAGCTCGCCGGTCTCGGAGTCGTACTTCGTGTTCATCTTGACGAGGTACAGCACGCCGCTCTCGCCGGGCCAGATCAGGGTATCGTCGATCATCAGCGGGCTCGAATCGAACGCCGCCCAGTCGGCGCGGCGCGCGGTATAGTCCTTGCCGCTGACGATCGTCGTGTAGGTGTTCGTGACGAGATTGACCGCGTAGGTCGAGGACTTGTTTTCGTCCTCCTTCGTGCCCTTGCCGATGTACAGCATCGGCGCGCCGGACGGGTCGAGCGTCGGGGTGCCGAACAGCGGCGCGTTGATCGCGATGTTCTCGCGCGTGCGCGCGCCGGATTCGAGCTCGAGGAAGTAGATGTTGCCGTCCGCGCCGCAGAGAATGACCTCGTCGAGATGATCGCGGTCCTTAAACTCCTGCTTTACGCCGAGGTTGTGCAGGGTCGGCTGCTCCCATGTGACGATCAGCGGCTGACCGGTCCAGCTTGCGCCGGCAAAGCCGTTCGCCGAGCCGATCGCGTAGGACCAGACCTGCTCCATCGTCTGCATGGTGACCGTCGCGGTGCCGTAGGAAAAGCCCGTGCGGTAATGGTTGCCCGCAAAGGTCGTGATGCCCTTTAAGTCGGTATAGCTTTTTACGCTGCCGAATGCCAGCGCGTTCTCATCCGGATTCTCGGTGTACGAATCGTCGCGGTTGTTCTTGCGGATCTCATAGGTGAAGCCGAAGTTCGAGGGCTTCGCCTCCTCCGCCGCCGAAACCGGATAGTCCCGCGATTCGTCGAGCGCGGGCGGATCGGGAATGATCGACGCGTCCGCCGCGTTGACGTCCGTATTCTGCGGCTCGGTCGGTTCGCCTTCGGAGGTGTCGATCACGGTGCTGCCGATCGCGATCGCGTCGGGCGAGCCGCCGCAGCGCGTGCCGGTCGAGCACATCGAGCTGCCGTATTTGACCGCAACGACCAAAAGCACGACGGCGATCAAAAAGATGAAGACCGACGCGCAGAACATGAGAAACCTCGGATGTACGGTTCTTTTGTTGTTTCCTGCCATGCTTCGTATTATATCCTATCGCATTCGCGCGCGCAATGGAGAAAATGCAAACTCTTTTCGATATTTCCGTTAAGAAACGCAAAATCCCCTTTTGCACGGATGCAAAAGGGGATTTGTCGCACATTGTTACGAAAGGCGCAGTCCGAAGATCGTCTGATCGCCGCGGCAGCCGAGCACGAGGATGTTCCCGAACACGGCGGGCGACGCCTCGAAGTTCGAATCGGTCGGGGCGGTTGCGCCGAGCACGCGGCCGCTCGCGCCGTCCACCATGAAGATGTTGCCGTGCGAGTCCGCCTGAATCACGACGCCGACGCCGCTCGCGTTGTACACGACCGTCGGG
Organism: Christensenella sp. UBA3792; assembly: GCA_002369195.1. Taxonomy (GTDB): domain Bacteria; phylum Bacillota; class Clostridia; order Christensenellales; family CAG-138; genus UBA3792. The sequence continues at coordinate 10,224 of DFEW01000050.1, read as the reverse complement.
CTGGACCAGGAATAGTAGTCCATGTCCATCTTCCAGCGCACGTCGAACGTGTTCTTATCGAGCGCGACCAGCAGGCCCTTGTCCTTGTCGGGATAGCGCGCGATCGAGATGAACACGAGGTCGGACACGTTGCTGCCCTGCTTGCCGACCGCCGCCGTCGACTGGATGCCGCCGGACACGCCGGACACGGTGTAGACCGTCAGTCCGTAGCGGCCCTTGATCTCGCCGGTCATGGCGTCGATCTTGAAGAACGGCGCGATGCCCGTGTTGTTCTTGTCCTTGTTGAAGTGCAGCGAGGTGCCCACATAGAGGTACGCCTCGGTGTCGGAAATCACGTCGAGCACGGGGCTGCCGTTCGTGTCGTCCTCGGTGTTGGCGACCCAGATGCACTGCATCGTGTTGAGGTCGATGCACTGGAACATGCCGTCGTTGCTCGAAAGGTACAGATGTCCGTTCCATGCGACGGCGCTGCCCTCGTAGCCCTGCCACTTGTGCGTCGGGTCCGCCTGGTCGATCTCGTCGTAGATGTTGTTGCAGTCGTAGCGGAACTTGACGACGTTCGACGGGCTGACCGCGATCGATCCGATCGCCGGATCGTAGACGGTGTTGAGCTTCATCGTGTAGACGATGCCGTTCTCGCCCGGGTAGATCAGCGTGTCGGTTTCCGCGTCGACGAGCGGCGCGGAGTCGTACGCGTACCATCTGCGGCGCGCGAAGCTGTCGGTGTCCTGCTTGCCGAACTCATACAGCACGCGTCCGTTGATCAGCGAAATGATGAAGGCGCGCGATTTCTGGCTGTCGTTCTCGTACTGATCGCCGGAGCCGCAGTAGAGCAGCGGCCAGCCGCGCGGGTCGACGCTGCCGGTGCCCTTGAACGGGACGTTCATGACCAGCGTGTCGCGGGTCTGCTGTCCGGATTCGAGATCGAGGAAGTAGATGTTGCCGTCCTCGGTCGGGTAGATGACCTCGACGAGGTTGTCCTTCTGTTTCGCCCAGTCGTACAGATTCATGATCTGCCGCGTCTCGGCGGGCCACTGCACGATGAGCGGCTGTCCGGTCCAGCCGCAGCCGGACCACTTGCCGCTGCCGCCGCCCTTGGTCAGCGCGCCGATCTTCTTGTTCCAGATCTGCGTGAACTTGTACTCGGTGAGCTCGACGGTGCCGACGCTCGACAGGTTTCTCCAGTTGTTGCCGCGGAAGGTCAGGATGCCCTTGACCGTCTCGGCGTTGTACGCGTCCGCGGTCGGGAACTCGATCTGCTCGGTGCGCCGGTAGCTGTTCGCCATGACCTCGCTGCCGTCGACCTCCAGGTGCGGCACGAAGCCGTACTGCTCCGGATTGGACGCCGCGACCATGTACGGCGTGGGTCTGGGGGTCGGCGTCGGTTCCGGCGTGGGCGTCGGGGTGGGCGTCGGGGTCGGCGCGGGCGTTACGCCCTTGACAAAGTCCGTAAATCCGACCGGTTCGTACCCGTCCTCGCGCTGCATGTTGATGCACGCCCAGCGCGACAGAAAGACGATGAGGAAAACGAGCAGCAGGATCAGCACGATGAACATCGTGATGATCACGTAAAACCGCGGCTGCACCCTCCTCCTTCTCTTTTTCTTTTTATTTGTTTGAGCCATAACTCCTCCGTATTTGCCGGATCGCTGTCCGGCGAATCGAGCGTCGCCCGAAAGCGGATTGCCGTTTGATTTTTCGGGCGTACGGGACCGTTCGCATGTGCCGCTGCCGCAAAGCGTGTTCTTTTTGGCGGCGGTAATTTTGGTTCATTTTTTCGAAGCCGTTCGCGCCGTTCGGTTTTTCCCGGCTGCAAGGCGCGTATTTTGCGGGCGATTCGTCCGTTTTTTGCCATATCTTGCGTCGAATTTGCCGAATCCGCGTCCGAAACGACCACGATAGACTTTTCACCATACCTATCATAGCATTGTGATTTGAACAAACTGCGTTTTCTTTGTGAACAGTTTTCCCCTAATCTGTTTCGATTTTGTGTCCGTTTCCGGTCGAACGCAAAAAAACGCGCTTCCCTTTTTAGAGGAAGCGCGCGCTGTGCGGTTTGATACGGGATGTCCCTTCCCTTGTGCGGTTTTATGCGAGATGTCCCTTCGCCTTGATTACTTCGATGACCGAGTCGACGTACTTTTCGCAGATCTCGTTCGTGTCCGCCTCGACCATGACGCGGATGACCGGCTCCGTGCCGGATTCGCGCACGAGGATGCGGCCCGAATCGCCGAGCTCGTCGGCAACCTTCTGCACCGCCGCCTGCACGTCGGGATCGTTCTGCGCGTCGGGCTTGGACTTGACGCGGACGTTCTTCAGCACCTGCGGATAGAACACAACGGGCGCCGCAAGCTCGCTCATCGGCTTGCCCTTCGCAAGCATGACCTCCATCAGCTTCAAGCTCGTCACGATGCCGTCGCCGGTGGTCTCATACTTCAGGAAGATCGTGTGACCGCTCTGCTCGCCGCCGATGCGGTTGCCGGTCTGCACCATGTTCTCGTAGACGTACTTGTCGCCGACCTTGGTCTTTTCGTACTCGATGCCGACCTTGTCGAGCGCCTTATAGAGTCCGAAGTTCGACATGACGGTGGTGACGACCTTGTTGTTCAGCAGCTTGCCGCGCTCCTTCATGTAGAGCCCGTAGATGTAGAGCGTATGGTCGCCGGTGACGACGTTGCCCTTCTCATCCACGCACAGGCAGCGGTCCGCGTCGCCGTCGTACGCAAAGCCGACGTCCAGATGATTCTCCACGACGAACTTCTGCAGATGCTCGATGTGCGTCGAGCCGCAGTCGGTGTTGATGTTGTAGCCGTCCGGGTTGTCGTTTATGACGTAGACCTTCGCGCCGAGCGCTTCGAACACGCCGCGCGCGATCTGCCATGCCGCGCCGTTCGCGCAGTCGAGACCGACCTTGACGCCCTTGAAGCCGTACTTCGAAAGCGAGATCAAGAAGCCGATGTAGCGGTTTCTGCCGGCGACGTAGTCGACCGTTCTGCCGATCTCATGCCGTCCCGCGACCGGAACGTTGATCTTGCCGTCGATGTAGTCCTCGATCTTCAGGATCGTTTCCTCGTCCATCTTCTCGCCGAAGGAATTCAGGAGCTTGATGCCGTTGTCGTAGTACGGATTGTGCGAGGCGGAAATCATGATGCCGCAGTCGAAATCGTCGACGCGCGTGATGTACGCGACCGACGGCGTGGTGGTGACGTGCATGATGTACGCATCCGCGCCGGACGCCATCAGCCCCGTGCAGAGCGCGTATTCGAACATATAGCTCGAACGTCTCGTATCCTTGCCGATCACGACCTTCGCCTTCTTATCGAGGCGCGCGCCGTAGTACCAGCCGAGGAAGCGTCCGATCTGGATCGCATGCTCAAACGTCAGCGTCTTGTTCGCTTCGCCGCGGAAGCCGTCCGTTCCGAAATACTTGCCCATTACCGTTCCTCCTTCATCGCTACCGTTCCGTTGTCCTTCCAGATGCTGTTTGCGGGAACCACGCCGCGCACGCACGAGGTCGGGTACACGTTGCTGTGCGGTCCGATCACCGTACCGGGGTTGCACACCGCGTTGCAGCCGACCTCGACGTAATCGCCGAGCATCGCGCCGAACTTCTTGATGCCGGTCGGGATCTGTTCCGTGCCGTTGTGCACGACGACCAGCTGCTTGTCGCTCTTGACGTTCGAGGTGATCGAACCCGCGCCCATGTGGCTCTTATAGCCGAGGATCGAATCTCCGACGTAGTTATAGTGCGGCGTCTGCACGTTGTCGAACAGGATGACGTTCTTGAGCTCGACGGAGTTGCCGACCACGCAGTTTGCGCCGACCAGCGCGGAGCCGCGGATGAACGCGCAATGCCGCACTTCGGTTTCGGGGCCGATGATGCACGGCGCGCCGAGATACGCGGACGGGAAGACCTTGGCGCTCTTATGCACCCAGACGTGCTCGGACACTTCGGTGTAGTCCTCGCCGAGCGTCGGACCGAGCGCAAGGATGAAGTCCTTGATGCCCTTCAGCGCTTCCCACGGATAGGTGTACTGCGAAAGATAGTCCTTCGCAAGGGTATGGTCGAGGTCGAATAAATCCTTGATGGTATACATATCTTACAGTCTCTCGTTTCTCTCGATGTCGAGGAAGTATTTGTAGGTATCGACGGTCAGTTCGCCGCACGCCGCCTCGTCGCACGCGATGATCGCGCCGTTATGCATCTGCAGCGCGGAGCAGGTCCACTTGTGGCTGACGTTGCCCTCGACGGTCGCCGCAAGCGCTCTCGCCTTGTTGTGTCCGTTGATGAGGATCAGCACTTCCTTCGAATCGGTGACCGTGCCGACGCCGACCGACAGCGCCTGAGAGGGCACCTTTTCCGGATCGTTGCCGAAGAAGCGCGAGTTCACGATGCGCGTATCGGTGGTGAGGTTCCGCACGCCGGTGCGCGAGCACAGCGAGGTGAACGGCTCGTTGAACGCGATGTGACCGTCCACGCCGATGCCGCCCATAAAGAGGTCGATGCCGCCGTAGGACTTGATCTTTTCTTCGTATCTTGCGCATTCGCCTTCCGGATCGTCGGTCATGCCGT
>DFEW01000050.1:3806-5518 GCA_002369195.1 Christensenella sp. UBA3792 | reverse complement strand
AAGTACCAGTAGCTCTGGTCGTGCTCATGCGGAAGGCCGAGGTACTCGTCCATGTTGAAGGTGACGACGTTCTTGAAGGAAACCTCGCCCGCCTTGTTCATGCGCGCAAGCTCACGGTAGACGCCGATCGGGCTCGAACCCGTCGGAAGGCCCAGCACGAAGGGACGCGCTTCCTTATGGTTGTTGATCTTGTTTGCGATATAATGCGCCGCCCAAAGACTCATTTTTTCATAGTTGTCCTGAATGATAACTCTCATGATGATTCTCCTTTATGATGGATCGCCGCGCTCTATGCGCGCGTCCGAATTGTGCCGGCGTTCGGGATCGCTCTGTTGCGGTTTTGATTCCGTTTTTTGTCGCTCCCTTTTCGACACGCCGTGCGCCTGCCGTGGCAGCATCCGCCGAATCTTTCGATAAACTGCCAATCCTCGTCACCCTTTTCGGGCCTGGCGCTGACGGTAGATCGTTCCTCCGGTCGATCGAACCGTTTTATCTGTTACGGACCATAACAGAAGTATTATATACACTTTGGCGTGTCCTGTCAACAACCAATCGCGTGTCAAATTGGCGGTTTTTCGCGCATAAAAAGAGCCCCCGTTCGGGGGCATACGTGTTCTCTAAAGGTCATCCGCGTCCTGCACCGGCTGCGGATCGGTCTGCGGCTTTCCCGTGTAGCTGCCGTTCACGTCGGACGGGATCGCGACGGTGCCGCGCGGGACGTATCGCATCTTCGGGCGTTTTTTGCGCATCAGAGCTGCTCCGGTCCGAACAGGTCGCGATCCGAGCGGTTGCGCTGGCTGTCGCCGTCGCGGTTCGAATCGGTGCTGCGTCTGCGCTCCGCATAGTCGTTTTTGCGGCTGCGGTCGGTTTGCTCGCGCTTTGCGTCATAAAAGAAAGACATATGGGTTCCTCCGTGCTTCAAATTTTCGCCGGTCGTCCGGCACCGTTAGTTTGCGCAGGCGCGTCGAAACGATACGGGTTTTTTGAAAAAATGCGTTTCGCGTCTTGTGAAAACAGAAAATGCGCGTTATAATAGATTGTTAAAATAGGGAAATATGTTCGGAGCATGTCTCCGACGGGAAGGAAACCGCAATGGAAGAACGGAGCAAAAACTTCATTGAAGAATTTGTCGAAGAAGACCTGAAAACAATGAACCGCCGCGTGAAAACGCGCTTTCCGCCCGAACCGAACGGCTATCTGCATATCGGTCACGCAAAGGCGCTGACCGTGGACTTCGGCATCGCCGAGGAATACGGCGGCACCTGCAATCTGCGGTTCGACGACACGAACCCCACCAAGGAGGACGTCGAATACGTCGAGGCGATCAAGGAAGATATTCACTGGCTCGGCTTCGAATGGGATCAGCTGCGTTTCGGCTCGTCCTACTTCGACCAGTGCTACGAGCTGGCGATCAAGCTCATCAAGGACGGCAAGGCGTACGTCGACGACCTCTCGAAGGACGAGATGCGCGAATACCGCGGCACGCTGACCGAACCGGGCAAGAACAGTCCGTGGCGCGACCGCACGGTCGAGGAAAACCTCGATCTCTTCGAGCGCATGAAGAACGGCGAGTTCCCCGACGGCGCAAAGACGCTGCGCGCCAAGATCGATATGGCTTCGCCCAACATCAACATGCGCGACCCCGCCATGTACCGCATTCTGCACATTTCGCACCATCAGACCGGCAACAAGTGGTGCATCTACCCGATGTA
>DFEW01000050.1:0-3756 GCA_002369195.1 Christensenella sp. UBA3792 | reverse complement strand
GCATCTACCCGATGTACGACTTCGCGCACCCGATTCAGGACGCGATCGAGGGCGTCACGCATTCGCTGTGCTCGCTCGAGTACGAAGCGCACCGCCCGCTGTACGACTGGGTCGTGAACGCCTGCGGGTTTGAACAGAAGCCGAGACAGATCGAGTTTGCGCGGCTGAACCTCACGAATACGATCATGTCCAAGCGGTATCTGCGCCGCCTCGTCGAGGAACACTTCGTTTCCGGCTGGGACGATCCGAGAATGCCGACGCTGTGCGCGATGCGCCGCCGCGGCTACCCCGCCGCCGCCGTTCGCGATTTTCTGGCGCGCATCGGCGTTGCCAAGGCGGATTCCGTCGTGGACACCGCGATGCTCGAGCACTGCGTGCGCGAAAACCTCAACGCGAACGCCCTGCGCCGCATGGCGATCATCGAGCCGCTGAAGCTCGTCATCGACAACTGGGAGTCGGACCGCTTCGAGACCGTCGAGGTCGAGAACAACCCGAACGATCCGGACGCGGGCACGCACACGGTCCGCTTCGGCCGTGAGCTCTGGATCGAACAGAGCGACTTCATGGCGGAACCGGTCAAGAAGTTCTTCCGCTTAAAGCCCGACGGCGAGGTGCGTTTGAAAGGCGCGTACATCGTCAAGTGCGTCTCGTGGAAGACCGAAGCGGACGGCACGGTTTCGGAAGTGCACGTCACCTACGATCCCGAAACGCGCAGCGGCGAATGCGAGCGCAAGGTCAAGGGCACGCTGCACTGGGTTGCGACTGCCGATGCGGTTCCCGCCGAGTTCCGTCTCTACGGACCGCTGATGCGCGAGGCGAACGAGGGCGAGGAGGTCGCGGACTTTACCGAGCTGATCGATCCGAACTCGCTCGAAGTCAAGCACGGCTTCATCGAGCCGGCGCTCAACGACGCCCAGGTCGGCGAGTCGTTCCAGTTCGTACGCATGGGGTATTATGCAAAGGATCCCGATTCGACCGCAGCGCTTCCGGTGTTCAACCGCGTCGTCGGCCTGAAGGATTCGTTCAAGATTTCCTAAGGAGAAACAAATGGAAGTTCGTACCAGATTTGCCCCGTCTCCGACGGGTTATATGCACCTCGGCAATCTTCGCAGCGCGCTGTACACCTACCTGTTCGCCAAGGCGAACGGCGGGAAGTTCATTCTGCGCATCGAGGACACCGATCAGAGCCGCTACGTGCCCGGCGCGGTCGACGTGATCTACCGCACGCTGAAGAGCATCGGCATGCAGTGGGACGAAGGTCCCGATATCGGCGGCGATTACGGTCCCTACGTGCAGAGCGAGCGCAAGAACATGTATCTGCCCTACGCCGAACAGCTCGTCAAGGCGGGCAAGGCGTATTACTGCTTCTGCACCGAGGAGGAGCTTGCCGCACGCCGCGAAGAGGCGCAAAAGCGCGGCGAGACCTTTAAGTATGACAAGCACTGTCTGCACCTGTCCGAGGAGGAAGTGCGGCGCCGCCTCGAAGCGGGCGAGCCGTACGTGATCCGCCAGAACGTGCCGGAGCACGGCGAAGCATCGTTCGACGACGTGCTGTACGGGCACATCGCGGTCGACTGCGCCGATCTCGACGATATGATCCTCATCAAGGCGGACGGCATGCCGACCTATAACTTCGCAAACGTCATCGACGACCACACGATGGGCATCACGCATGTCATGCGCGGCAACGAGTACCTTTCGAGCACGCCGAAGTACAACCTTCTGTACGACGCGTTCGGCTGGGAAAAGCCGACCTACATCCACATGACGCCGATCATGCGCGACGCGACGCATAAGCTCAGCAAGCGCGACGGCGACGCGTACTTCGAGGACTATCTCAATAAGGGCTATCTCAAGGAAGCCATCGTCAACTATGTGGCGCTGCTCGGCTGGAACCCCGGCGACGAGCGCGAGTTCTTCACGATGGATGAGCTCATCAAGGCGTTCTCGGTCGAGGGCATGAGCAAGTCCCCCGCCATCTTCGACGTGAACAAACTGACCTGGATGAACGCCGAGTATGTGCGCCGTCTCACGCCGGAGCAGTTCACCGAATACGCCCTGCCCTACTACGAAAAGGCGGGCGTCGGTGCGGAACACGCGGACCTGCTCGCAAGGATTTTGCAGCAGCGCACCGAAACGTTCGCGCAGATCCCGGATATGCTCGACTTTATCCCGCAGCTTCCCGACTACGACGCCGAGCTGTTCACAAACAAAAAGAGCAAGACGAATCCCGAGATCGCAAAGCATGTGCTCAAGATCGCGATCGCAGCGCTCGACGCGCTTCCCGCATGGGAGGAGCAGCCGATCCACGACGCGCTTTTGGGGCTCGCCGAAAAAGAAGGCATGAAGAACGGCACGATGCTTTGGCCGGTGCGCATTGCGCTCGCGGGCAAGCAGGTCACGCCCGGCGGCGCGATCGAAATCGCGATCCTGCTCGGGCGCGAGGAATCCATGCGCCGTCTGAAGATCGGTCTCGATAAGCTGAACGCATAAGGAGGATCGAAGATGAAGTTAGGTGTTATCGGACTGCCGAACGTCGGCAAGTCCACGCTGTTCAACGCGATCACCCGCGCGGGCGCGCAGGCGGCGAACTATCCGTTCTGCACGATCGAACCGAACGTCGGCGTCGTTTCCGTGCCGGATCACCGGCTCGATGTGCTCGCCGAGATGCACCATCCCGAAAAGTACACGCCCGCGGTCATCGAATTCGTCGACATCGCGGGGCTCGTGCGCGGCGCATCGAGAGGCGAGGGCCTCGGCAACAAGTTCCTTTCGCACATCCGCGAGGTGGACGCCGTGGTGCACGTCGTGCGCTGCTTTGACGACGACAACGTCGTGCACGTGGACGGCAGCGTCGACCCGTCGCGCGATGCGGAGACGATCAACCTTGAGCTGATCTTCGCAGACATGGAGACCGTCGAAAAGCGGATCGACCGGCAGCAGAAGATGGCGAAGAGCGGCGACAAAAAGCTGCTCGCGGAGATCGACCTCTTAAAGCGCATCTATGCGCATCTGGAAAGCGGCAAGCCGGTCCGCACGTTCGAAGCGGACAAGGACGAGCAGGAAGCGATCAAAGGGCTGTTCCTTCTGACCTCCAAGCCGGTCATCTACGTGGCGAACGTTTCCGAGGACGATCTCGGCGGCGAGCCGAACGACTACGTAAAAGCGCTTTACGAGATCGCAAAGAACGAGGGCGCGGAAGCGATGACGGTCTGCGCGAAGCTCGAAGAGGAGGTCGCGGAGCTCGATCCGGAAGAAAAGCAGGCGTTCCTCGAAGAAATGGGCGTGCACGAATCCGGTCTCGATCAGCTCGTCAAGGCGTGCTACCGCCTTTTAGGGCTCATCAGCTTTTTGACCGCCGGCCCCAAGGAAGTCCGCGCATGGACGATCCAGAAAGGCACCAAAGCGCCGCAGGCGGCGGGCAAGATCCACAGCGACTTCGAACGCGGCTTCATCCGCGCCGCCGTCGTGCCGTATGAAACGCTCGTCGAGCACGGCTCGATCGCCGCTTGCAAGGAAAAGGGTCTCGTCCGTTCCGAAGGCAAGGAATACGTCATGCAGGACGGCGACGTCGTCGAGTTCTTCTTCAACGTCTGAGGCGGTAGACAACCCTTCCGTCTTTTGCTTCGCAAAATCCACCCTCCCTTACACAGGGAGGGCTTTTTTTGTACGCAATTCATGGCTCCCCTGTGCAAGGGGAGCTGTCACGCTTGCGTGACTGAGGGGTTGTATAGCAGCACGACAACCCTTCCGTCT